>NZ_JBIUUS010000003.1:0-478556 GCF_044742585.1 Kitasatospora sp. NPDC087861 | reverse complement strand
GCGATGTCCATCGGGAGGGTGATGTTCTCCAGGGCGGTGAGGGTGGGGAGGAGGTTGAAGGCCTGGAAGATGAAGCCGATGTGGTCGCGGCGCAGTTGGGTGAGCTGCTTGTCCTTGAGGCCGACGAGTTCGGTGTCGCCGATGGTGGAGGAGCCGGAGGAGACGGTGTCCAGGCCGGCCATGCAGTGCATGAGGGTGGACTTGCCGGAGCCGGAGGGGCCCATGATGGCGGTGAACTCGCCCTGGGGGAAGGTCACGGTGACGTTGTCGAGGGCGACGACGCGGGTCTCCCCGTCCCCGTAGACCTTGTTCAGGCCGGTGGCGCGGGCGGCCGCCAGGCCGGTACGGACGGCGGTTGCGGTCGACGTGGTCACGGGGGTGCTCCTTGGTGGTCGCGGGCTGCGGGAGGCGCGCTGGGCGTCTGGACGGCCGGACACCAGGGGCGCCCGGCCGTACCTCCATGCTCCGCTGTGTGATCATGGTTTCTCGTCGCTCCGCCGGACGGTTGGCCCGACCACCGCTGGGCGTACGGCCAGGTGACGCCCTCCTCCTGCGGTATGACGCCGACCCTGACCCCGGGGCGATGGCCGGAACCTGTGCACTTCGTGGCCAGATCGCGGACTATTCGTCAGATGGCAAGGAAGCATGACAACTTCCCTGGCTGGGAACATGCGAAAGAGTGAGCCGGACGACTAGGCTCTGGGGTGGCCTGCATCGGGGCGGAGCGATTTTTCTCCCGCCGACGGCGCGGTCCGTCCATGGGACGCCCGGATGGTGGAACGCAGACACGGGCAGCTTAAAACTGCTTGGCCGCGAGGCCGTGCCGGTTCGAGTCCGGCTCCGGGCACCGCTCGACTCGCGGGGGCGCCGACGGCGTCCCCGCCGGGAGTCGTTCACTGATCCTCCTCGCGGCGTATCCCGGAATTTTTGCCAAGCCATTACCCTGGTGGCTGGGCGGTGCAGTGCCGCCACGGAGGGAATGTGCAATGAGAAGCAGTAACCCGGTCTTCTCGCGGGAGGGTTCCTTCACCCGTGAGCCCGGCTACGCGGGGTTCGGTACCACCGCGCAGGCCGGGGGCCAGTACGGCAACAACCCCTACGCGGGGAGTCCTTACGCCCAGCAGCCGCAGGGCCCGCTGACCGACGAGCAGCTGTACGAGATGTACAACGGGCCGTCGGCCGGCCCCGCCGCCACCGGGCGGATGACGCTCGACGACGTGGTCGCGCGCACCGCCATGACGCTCCTGACCCTGGTCGCCGCCGGCGCGGTGGCCTGGTTCGCGCTGCCGTTCGAGAACTTCGGCTTCGCGATCGGCGCCAGCCTGGTGGCCATGGTGGTCGGCCTGGTGGTGTCCTTCAAGCGCAGCGTCAGCCCGCCGCTGATCCTGACCTACGCGGCTCTGGAGGGCTTCGCGCTCGGCGCCGTCACGCACGCGTTCAACACCCTCTTCGAGGGCATTGCGATCCAGGCGGTGCTGGGCACCGCGGCGGTCTTCGCGGCGATGCTGTTCGCCTACAAGAGCGGCCGGATCCGGGTCACCGCGCGCTACCAGCGGATCGGCATCGCGATCGCCCTGGGCTTCGTGCTGCTGATGGTGGTCAACATGATCGCGATGGCGTTCGGCGCCGACCTCGGCCTGCGCTCCGGCCCGCTGGGTATCGTGGTCGGCCTGATCGGCATCGGCCTCGGCGCCTTCTTCCTGTCGCTGGACTTCGCGGCGATCGAGGAGGCCATCGCCCAGGGCGCGCCG
Source organism: Kitasatospora sp. NPDC087861 (assembly GCF_044742585.1). Taxonomy (NCBI): domain Bacteria; kingdom Bacillati; phylum Actinomycetota; class Actinomycetes; order Kitasatosporales; family Streptomycetaceae; genus Kitasatospora; species Kitasatospora sp. NPDC087861. The sequence continues at coordinate 476,805 of NZ_JBIUUS010000003.1, read as the reverse complement.
CAGAAGGAGGCCTGGCGGGCCGCCTTCGGGCTCACCCTGTCGCTGGTCTGGATCTACGTCGAGATGCTGCGCCTGATCGCGATCCTGCGCGGCGACGACTAACCCCGTTCCCGCCGTGCCACTGCCGCCGGGCCCCGGAGCAACCGCTCCGGGGCCCGGCGGCTTTCCGTTCCCGCTCCCTTAGGCTCCTTGGCATGCATGACGTACAGCCCCTGGTCGAAGCCGTCGACTCCCTGGCGGATCGTTTCCGCTCGTTGCCGCAGAGCAAGCTGCTGGGCGCCGTGCCCGGGTACGAGTCCCGGGCGGCGGCCGCGCTGGCGCTGGCCCGGCGGCTGGCGGCTCTGGCACTGGCGGTGGAGGGCGGGCCGGAGCGGGAGTTCCCGGACGCCGGGGCATTCGCGGCGGGCGACCAACTGGCCGTCGCCGGGCACGACCTGGCGGCCGTGCTCGCGGCGCTGCCGGAAGGTGCCGAAGTGCCGCTGCCGGACGGGCCGGAGGCGGTGGCCGCGGTGCTGGCCGAGACGGCGGCCGCGGTGCGCGAGACGGCGGCGCTCTGCCGCTGAAGCCGTCCGGACAGGCCGAAGGCCGGCCGGGTCGGTAACCCCTTGACCCGGCCGGCCTTCGGTCCTGCGTGGCGACTCCCCGTCAGATGCTGGCGACCACCCGGTCGGCGAGCACGTAGACGGCCTCCTCGTCGGTGGAGAAGGTCAGCGAGTACGAGCCGGAGAAGCGCGAGCCGCCGAGCAGTCGGACGTGCTCACCGGCACGGACCGCGTCGATCAGCCGGTAGGCGGCCTCCCGGTCGCCCGGGGCCACACAGAGCGTGGTGCCGTCCGCGAAGGCGTACACGTCCAGGGTGCCCAGCGGGCCAGGGCGGACGTCGATCAGGGCGACGTCCTCCTCGGCGAGGGTGGCCAGCCGGGTGTCGGTCCACTCGCGGGACGGCGCCTGGCTCGGCACGAAGTCGGGGTGGGAGGGGTGGCGGCGCAGGTCGGGCGCGGCGACCGGGGCGTCCTCGACGGCCGGTTCGGCGTCCAGCAGCCCGGCCTCCAGGCCGGTGGCCAACAGGTCGGCCTCGCGGCGGGCGCGGGCGTCACCGGTGGGCTCGGTGGAGGCGGTGCCGGCGGGGTGGCCGGGGCGCAGCGGGGAGCCGCCCTCGGGGCCGGGCGCGGCGGGACCGTCCTCGTTGATCAGGTCCTCCAGCGCGGAGCGCAGCGCCTCGCCGAACTCCGGGTCCATGGTGCCGGCGTTGTCGGCGGCGTCCTGCGGGCCGGTGGGGCGGGGGAAGAACAGCGGCCACTCGTCGGTGCTGGCGAACACGCCGGTGAACGGGGAGTCGAACAGCGGGGCGTCCTCGGCCGCGCGGGCCTCCTGCTCGGCCCAGAACGCCCGGGCCTCGGTGATCTCCCGCTCGCGGTCGGCGGCGAGCGCCTCGGCGACGGCCTGGCGTATCGCGGCCTCGTCCACCGGGACGGGCGCGGCCTGGGCCGCGGCCTGCGCGTCCAGCCGGTGGGAGAGTCCCCGGAGGTGGAGCAGCACGGCGGTCGACACGGTGATCAGGATCAGCAGCAGGATGGTGTAGACGGCGCTCACGGAACGTACTCCTAGCGAGGAGCGGAACGGGGTTACGTGTCCACACTGCCGCATCCGGGGGTGTTGACGCAGTGGCGAATGTCTAATTTGTGCGGGACTTTCGCTCTTGTCCCCAAATTGTTAGGTAACACCGTTCTACGCAGTGGAGTTGATCCGCTCCGCAGTGTCGATTTCCGAGCCGAAAACGAGCGAAAAGAGGGCCGGATCGACCTCGCGGTGTGATCCGGCCCTCAATTACGCAGCGTCACTCCAAACGGGTGGTCCAGACCCTTCGGAGTGTCCGGTGGGGTCAGCTCAGGCGCTCGATGACCATCGCCATGCCCTGGCCGCCGCCGACGCACATGGTCTCCAGGCCGAACTGCTTGTCGTGCCACTGCAGGGAGTTGATCAGGGTGGTGGTGATCCGGGCGCCGGTCATTCCGAACGGGTGGCCGACGGCGATCGCGCCGCCGTTGACGTTCAGCTTGTCCAGGTCGACGCCGAGATCCCGGTAGGACGGGATCACCTGGGCCGCGAAGGCCTCGTTGATCTCGACCAGGTCGATGTCACCGATGGTCAGACCGGCCCGCCGCAGCGCCTGCTTGGAGGCCTCGACCGGGCCGTAGCCCATGATCTCGGGGGAGAGCGCGCTGACGCCGGTGGAGACGACCCGGGCGAGCGGGGTGATGCCCAGCTCGCGGGCCTTGGTGTCGGACATGACGACCAGCGCCGCGGCGCCGTCGTTCAGCGGGCAGCAGTTACCCGCGGTCACGGTGCCGTCCGGACGGAACACCGGCTTCAGGCCGGAGACGCCCTCCAGCGTGACGCCGGCGCGCGGGCCGTCGTCCTTGCTCACCACGGTGCCGTCCGGGAGCGTCACCGGGGTGATCTCGCGCTCCCAGAAGCCGGCCTTGATGGCGGCCTCGGCGAGGTTCTGCGAGCGGACGCCGAACTCGTCCTGCTCGGCGCGGGTGATCCCCTTGAGCGCGGCCAGGTTCTCGGCGGTCTGGCCCATCGCGATGTAGGCGTCCGGCAGCAGCCCGTCCTCGCGCGGGTCGTGCCACGCCCCGCCGCCCTCCTCCGCGCGCTTGGCGGTGCGGGCCTGGGCGTCGTCGAAGAGCGGGTTCATGGTGCCCGGCATGCCGTCCGAGGAGCCGTTCACGCTGCGCGAGACGGTCTCCACGCCGGCCGAGACGAAGACGTCGCCCTCGCCGGCCCGGATCGCGTGCAGCGCCATCCGCGTGGTCTGCAGCGAGGACGAGCAGTAGCGGGTGATGGTGGCACCGGGCAGGTAGTCCATGCCCATCTGGACGGCCACGATGCGGGCCAGGTTGTGGCCCTGCTCGCCGCCGGGCAGGCCGCAGCCCAGCATCAGGTCGTCGATCTCGCGCGGGTCCAGCTGCGGGACCTTGGCCAGCGCGGCCTGGATGACGTGGGCGGTCAGGTCGTCCGGGCGGACGTCCTTGAGCGAGCCCTTGAAAGCCCGGCCGATCGGCGAACGGGCGGCGCTGACGATGACGGCTTCGGGCATGGCGGGCTCCTCGCTGGGTGACGGCGGACTGGCGTCCGGGAGGAAAGTTACCGCCTGGTAGATCAGGCGTCACCCGTCCCGGCATGTGAGCTGGCCGACGTGTTGCCGGCACCCGGAACGGTGCCGTCCCGGGCCTCCTCGGGGGCCGAGGAGCCGGGCAGCCCGACCCGCAGCCGGTGGCGCAGCAGCGCCCAGCGGCGGGCGGCGTCCTCCGCCCCGACGGCCGCCACCTCGGTGCCCGAGTGCCCGGCCGCCGTGGCTGCGGCCACCGCGACCGGCAGCACCGTCTCGCCCGGCACGGGCCCGGCCGGGTGCTCCTCCTCCGGCCAGAGGTCGAGCGCGGCGCACACCGAGGGCAGCACGGCCATCGCGGCTGTCGCGTAGCCCTGAGCGGACGGGTGGTAGCGGTCGGCCGCGAACATCTCCGGGCGCGCCGCGAACTCCGGGCCCAGCAGCGACCCCAGCGAGACCGTCCGGCCGCCCGCCTCCACCACCGCGATGGTCTGTGCGGCCGCCAGCTGCCGGCTCAGCCGGCGGGCCACCCAGCGCAGCGGCGGGCGCACCGGCTTGATCGTCCCGAGATCCGGGCAGGTGCCGACCACCACCTCGCAGCCGTTCGCCCGCAGCGCCGCGACCGCCTCGCCGAGCTGACGGACGGCCAGCTGGGCCGGGCTGTGCCGGGTCACGTCGTTGGCGCCGATCATGATCACGGCGACGTCCGGACGGTGCGGCAGGGCCTGCTCCAGCTGGCCGGAGAGGTCGGCGGAACGGCCGCCGGAGCGGGCCACGTTGACCAGCCGGACCGGGCGTTCGGCCACCGAGGCCAGGCCCGCGGCCAGCAGTGCGCCCGGGGTCTCCCGGGACCGCAGCACACCGAGGCCGGCGCCGGTGGAGTCGCCGAGAACGGCCAGCACGAGCGGCGGCTGCGCGGCGGCGGAGCCGTCGGCGAAGGCCTCGCCGTACACGCCGTCGGCCTTGGGCGGATCGCCCTCCAGGACGCCGATGGCCTGGATCGCGAGCTTGCTCTCGGTCAGCAGCACGCCGACCAGGCCCACCCCCAGCAGGCCGAGCCCGCCGCCGCCGTACGCCGCCGCGGTGGCGATCCGGCGGGCCACCCGGGCCCGCGCGTCCTGTGCCCCTGGCATCCGATGCCCCCTTCGCGTCCTCGTGCCGCCCCCTCCGGGGCCATGGAGATGCCTGCACACCCCTCCTACCCGCGCGGGGGCCCGGGCTACCTGCGGGGGTGGGCCATTGGGGGAGAGGCGGGGCCGGCGGCGGGTGGGGCGGAAGGGAGGGCTGGGGCGGGCGGCACACCCTAGGCTTTGCAGTACCGAAAGCACTCGCATGCCCACAGACCGGGAGGACCCCCGTGCGGTACCACAACTCGATCATCGACCTGGTCGGCAACACGCCACTGGTCAAGCTGAACAAGGTCACCGAGGGCATCAGCGCGACAGTGCTGGCGAAGGTCGAGTACTTCAACCCCGGCGGCTCCGTGAAGGACCGCATCGCGATGCGCATGATCGAGGCCGCCGAGGCCTCGGGCGCCCTGAAGCCGGGCGGCACCATCGTCGAGCCGACCTCCGGCAACACCGGTGTCGGTCTGGCGATCGTGGCCCAGCAGAAGGGCTACAAGTGCATCTTCGTCTGTCCGGACAAGGTGTCCACGGACAAGATCAACACCCTCCGCGCGTACGGCGCCGAGGTGGTCGTCTGCCCCACCGCCGTGGCCCCGGAGCACCCGGACTCGTACTACAACGTCTCCGACCGGCTCGTCCGGGAGACCCCGAACGCCTGGAAGCCGGACCAGTACTCCAACCCGGACAACCCGGCCTCGCACTACCACTCCACCGGCCCGGAGCTGTGGGAGCAGACCGACGGTCGGATCACCCACTTCGTGGCGGGCGTCGGCACCGGCGGCACCATCTCCGGCACCGGCAACTACCTGAAGGAGGTCTCGGGCGGCAAGGTCAAGGTGATCGGCGCCGACCCGGAGGGCTCGGTCTACTCGGGCGGCACCGGCCGGCCGTACCTGGTCGAGGGCGTCGGTGAGGACTTCTGGCCGACCGCCTACGACCGCAGCGTCGCCGACGGCATCGTCGCCGTCTCCGACAAGGACTCCTTCCAGATGACCCGCCGTCTGGCCAAGGAGGAGGGCCTGCTGGTCGGCGGCTCCTGCGGCATGGCCGTGGTGGCCGCGCTGGAGGTGGCCAAGGAGCTCGGTCCGGACGACGTCGTGGTGGTGCTGCTGCCGGACGGCGGCCGCGGCTACCTGTCCAAGATCTTCAACGACGACTGGATGGCCGACTACGGCTTCCTGCCCTCGTCCACCGACGAGGCGCACATCGGCGAGGTGCTGGCCCGCAAGGAGGCCATCGAGCACGAGGGCATCCCGCAGTTCGTCCACATGCACCCGAACGAGACGGTCGCCGAGGCGGTCCGGGTGCTGCGCGAGTACGGCGTCTCGCAGATGCCGGTGGTCTCCCCGGGGGCCGGGCACCCGGACATCATGGCCGGCGAGGTGATCGGCTCGGTGGCGGAGAAGCTGCTGCTGGAGGGCGTCTTCGCGAAGGAGATCGAGCTGACCGACACGCTGGACCGGGTGATGTCCAAGCCGCTGCCGGTGGTCGGCTCGGGCGAGACGGTCACCAACCTGATGACCGTGCTGGAGAAGGCCGACGCCGCGGTGGTGCTGGTGGAGGGAAAGCCGAAGGGCATCGTCACCCGCCAGGACCTGCTGGGCTTCCTCGCCGGTCGCGCCGCGCACTGACCCGCGGCCGTCCCGGGCGCGGTCCGCGCACCGATTCGCCCACGGGCGAAGTGGTACACCGGCGTCACGTGCCCGCAGCACGGGGTTAACAACCGTCCGGCATCGTGGTGGTCAACGGCAAGACGCCGAGCGAGACGACGGCAACCGTCCGGGAGCGGCTCCCCGGCGGACGCGGTCGGCTCCGGACACGTCGGGCGGTCCTGACCCGGCCCGCCGTGTCCGCCCTCCCGTCCGGTAACCCGGGGGAGAGGGGCCGTCCGTGGGAGGCGCCGTCGTCCCGCCCCTGCCCGGCTGCGGCCGGTCGACAGGGTGCGGCGGCTCCCGCGGCACTCCGCGCCGCACGGCGCGTCTCCGCGGCTCCCGGGTGGGGGAGCCCAGGCGGAGAGCGGCAGGGCCGGTCCTTCTCCGAGGGACCGGCCCTTCCCGTACCCTCGCACGCATGACCAGCACTGAAACGACCGACCAGGACGCACCGCGCTACGTCCGGCTCAAGATCGAGCTCATCGCGGAGATCACCGACGAGGGCGCGCTCAAGGCGGCCGCCCTGAAGCAGGTGACCGAGGACGAGTACCTGGACGACGACGAGCGCGCCCAGTCCGTCGACGCCATCGAGGTGGACCCGTCGGGTTCGCTCGCCCACTTCATCGACCCGGTGGCGCTGCTCGGCGATGTGCCGGGCGTCGAGCTGGCCTCGGCGACCTGGGAGTCGGCGCAGACCGAGTTCGACCCCGAGACCGAGGAGTGGGACGAGTACGTGGTGGACGAGTCCGCCGAGTAACGGCCTTTCGTCACCGCTCGTGAACGCCCGGTCTGCTCTGCAGGCCGGGCGTTTTGTCCCTGTTCGGCGGGAAGTTGGGTCATCTCATACGATCGCTTACCCTTCGGTGGTGGAACCGTGTGCGGGCGGATTGCGTTTCTGTATCCGTAAATGCCCGGATGATCAGCAGGGAGACGCGACGTGACGGCACGGGACGGCCAGGGGCTGGCAAGCGGGGGCAGCTGGAGCCGGCGCGGAGTGCTCGCGGGCCTGATCGGGGCGCCCGTCCTGCTGCTGGCGGCCTGCAACGACACCAAGGGCACCGACGCCAACGGCTCGGGCGGCTCCGGTGGCTCGGGCGGCGCCAACGGGACCCCGGCCGGCGGCGGCTCGGCCAGCAGCTCGCCGAAGACCTCCGTCGCCGTCATCACCGTCACCCCCGCGGACGGCGCCGCCGCCGCCAGCTTCAGCGAGCCGGTCAAGGTCACCGTCAGCAACGGCACCCTGGGCACCGTCAAGGTCACCGACTCCACCGGCAAGGAGCTGGCCGGCCAGCTCGCCGCCGACGGCACCGGCTGGACCTCGGCCACCGCCCCCGCCAGCGGTACCAAGTACACCGTGGCCGCCACCGCCCTGGACAAGGACAAGCTGGAGGCGGACGCCAACGCCACCTTCACCACGGCCACCCCGGCCAACACCTTCGTCGGCTACTTCACGCCGGAGGACGGCTCGGTCGTCGGCGTCGGCATGCCCGTCTCGATCAACTTCAGCAAGCCGGTCACCGACAAGAAGGCCGTCCAGCAGGCGATCACCGTGATAGCCGAGCCGGGCGTCGAGATCGTCGGGCACTGGTTCTCCAGCACCCGCCTCGACTTCCGGCCGCAGGAGTACTGGGCCAAGGGCACCCAGGTCACCCTCAAGCTCCGGCTCAAGGACGTCGAGGGCGCCAAGGGCGTGTACGGCACCCAGTCCAAGGACGTCCGCTTCACCATCGGCCGTGCCCAGACCAGCGTCGCCGACCTCGCCACCAAGAAGCTCACCGTCACCACCGACGGCCAGGTCAGCGCCGTCTACAAGATCTCCGGCGGGGCTCCCGACCACCGCACCTGGGGCGGCAAGATGGTGATCTCCGAGCAGTTCCAGCAGACCCGGATGAACTCGCAGACCGTCAACCTCGGCAGCGAGTACGACATCGCGGACGTGCCGCACGCCCAGCGGCTCACCACCTCGGGCACCTTCATCCACGGCAACTACTGGTCCTCGCCGTCGATCTTCGGCGGCCAGAACACCAGCCACGGCTGCATCGGCCTGCGGGACGCCCAGGGCGCGCAGGACGGCAGCACGGACGGCTACAAGTTCTACAAGAGCTCGATGATCGGCGACGTGGTCGAGGTCACGAACTCCGGCGACAAGACCGTCGCCCCGGACAACGGCCTGAACGGCTGGAACCTCGGCTGGGCCGAGTGGAAGGCCGGCAGCGCGATCTGACACCCGGCGATTCCCGGGAATCGCCGAACACGCTCCGGGCGGACCGCACCTCGCGGTCCGCCCGGAGCGTGTTTCGGCGGTGCGGCCCGGCCGTCCGACGAGCGGCCCGGGCGGTCAGTCCCGGGTGCGGGCCACCCCGATCGGGCAGGAGGCGCCGGTGCCGCCGAGACCGCAGTAGCCGTTCGGGTTCTTGGCCTCGGACAGGTACTGCTGGTGGTACGGCTCGGCCGGGTAGAACGGGCCGGCCGGGGCGATCTCGGTGGTGATCGGCCCGTAGCCGAGCGCGGTCAGGGCGGGCTGGAACGCGTCCCGGGTGGCGGCGGCGGTGGCGGCCTGCGCGGGGGAGTGGGTGTAGACGGCGGAGCGGTACTGGGTGCCGACGTCGTTGCCCTGGGTCGGGTCGTGCGCCTCCCAGAACGTCTGCAGCAGCCGCTCGTAGGAGATCTGCGCGGGGTCGAACACCACCCGGACCGCCTCGGTGTGCCCGGTCAGCCCGCTGCACACCTCCTCGTACGTCGGGTTGGGGGTGTAGCCGCCCTGGTAGCCGACCAGCGTCGTCCAGACGCCGGGCAGACGCCAGAACGTCCGCTCGGCGCCCCAGAAGCAGCCCAGCCCGAAGTCGGCCACCTCCAGGCCGTCCGGGTACGGGCCGGTGAGCGGGTGGTCGAGCACGGTGTGCGGCCCGCCCGGGGCGAAGGCCGGCGACTCCCGGCCGGGCAGCGCCTGGTCGGCGGGGACGAGCGAGGTCTTGTGGCGGTCGAACAGCACGGCCTGCTCCTGCGGGGTAGGGAGGGTTGCGCAGGATTCAACGCGGCGGGCCGCCCCCGGATTCCGGCGCCGCCCGGGTCCGCGGCGGGGCGGGCCGTTCCGGCGGGCGTCCGGGCGTACCGCCGCCGGGGATTGTCCGGTCCTTCGCACGCCCGGCGGGAACTGTCAGACAGGCCTTAGGCTCGGACCCATGACCGAGCACCAGCTTCCCCAGGGCTTCGAGACCCTCGCCATCCACGCGGGTCAGGAAGCAGACCCCCAGACCGGGGCCGTCGTCACGCCGATCTACCAGGTGTCCACCTACAAGCAGGACGGGGTGGGCGGCCTGCGGGGCGGCTACGAGTACAGCCGTAGCGCCAACCCGACCCGTACCGCGCTGGAGGAGTGCCTCGCCGCGCTGGAGGGCGGTGCCCGCGGCCTCGCCTTCGCCTCCGGCCTGGCCGCCGAGGACACCCTGCTGCGCACCATCCTCAAGCCGGGCGACCACATCGTGATCCCCAACGACGCCTACGGCGGCACCTTCCGGCTGTTCGCCAAGGTGCTGACCCGCTGGGGCGTCGAGTTCTCCGTGGCCAACACCCAGGACCTGGCCACCGTCCGCGCCGCGCTGCGTCCCAACACCCGCGCGGTCTGGGTGGAGACCCCGTCCAACCCGCTGCTGGGCATCACCGACCTGGCCGCGCTCGCCGAGATCGCGCACGGCGCCGGCGCGCTGCTGGTGGTCGACAACACCTTCGCCAGCCCGTACCTGCAGCAGCCGATCGCGCTCGGCGCGGACGCGGTCGTGCACTCCACCACCAAGTACATGGGCGGCCACTCCGACGTGGTCGGCGGTGCGCTGGTGCTGGCCGACGCGGGCCTGGGCGAGGAGGTCGCCTACCACCAGAACGCCATGGGCGCCGTCTCCGGGCCGTTCGACGCCTGGCTGGTGCTGCGCGGCATCAAGACGCTGGGCGTCCGGATGGACCGGCACAGCGCCAACGCGGAGAAGGTCGTCGAGCTGCTGGCGAGCCACCCGAAGGTCAGCCAGGTGCTCTACCCGGGCCTGCCCGGGCACCCCGGCCACGACATCGCGGCCAAGCAGATGAAGGCCTTCGGCGGCATGGTCTCGTTCCGGGTCGCGGGCGGCGAGCAGGAGGCCGTCGAGGTCTGCAACCGCACGCAGCTGTTCACCCTCGGCGAGTCGCTCGGCGGCGTGGAGTCGCTGATCGAGCACCCGGGCCGGATGACCCACGCCTCGGTGGCCGGCTCGCCGCTGGAGGTGCCGTCCGACCTGGTGCGCGTCTCGGTCGGCATCGAGTCGGCCGACGACCTGCTCGCCGACCTCAGGCAGGCGCTGGGCTGAGCCCTGCCGGGCGCTACTGCTGGCCCTGCTGGTCCGCCGTGTACGACTCCATCGCGTGGTTGAAGCGGGCCAGCAGGGCGCAGAACGCCTGCTGCTCCTCGGGTGGCCAGCCGGCCACCAGTCGGCGGGTCAACTCGGCCCGGCCGTCCCGGACTTCGGCCAGCCGGCCGGAGCCGACCGGGGTCAGCGCGAGGCGTACGGCGCGGCGGTCGGCCGGGTCCTGGACCCGGCCGACCAGCCCGCCCGCGACCAGTGGGGCGACCTGCCGGGTCACCGTGGAGGAGTCGACGCCGAGGGATTCGGCCAGCGCCTTGACGTTGGCGGGCCCGTGCCGCTCCAGGCGGTCGAGCAGCAGGTAGGCGGCCCGGTCCAGCGCGCCGACGCCGCCGCCGGAGGTCCGGACCTGCTCCATCCTGCGGGCGAACACCGCCAGCTGGTACTGGAGTCGGGCGTGCACGGGGTCGGTGCGGTCGGTGGCCTGGGGCGAGGTCGTCGTCATCGCGGCTCACGATCGTCGTGCGGTGAGGGAGGCTCAGAAGCAGCAGCGTACGCGCGCGGAGCGGGCCCGGGAACAGCCCCGGCATCCCGGATTGCCGGTGTCGACCACCGTAGGCTGGCGTTATGCACAACTGGCCGGTCACCCTCGACGACGTCCGCGGAGCCCAGAAGATGCTCGCCGGGGTCGCCCGGGTGACGCCGATGGAGAGCAGCCGGCACCTGTCCGGGCTGATCGGCGCACCGGTCCACCTGAAGTGCGAGAACCTCCAGCGCACCGGCTCGTTCAAGCTGCGCGGGGCGTACGTGCGGATCGCCGGGCTCTCGCCGGTGCAGCGGGCCGGCGGGGTGGTGGCGGCGAGCGCCGGGAACCACGCGCAGGGCGTGGCGCTGGCGGCCGCGCTGCTGGGGGTGCACTCGACCGTGTTCATGCCGGTCGCGGCGCCGCTGCCCAAGATCGCGGCCACCCGCGAGTACGGCGCCGAGGTGCGGTTGCACGGCGCCACGGTGGACGAGGCGCTGCAGGCCGCGCAGCGGTACTCGGAGGCCACCGGCGCGGTGTTCATCCACCCCTTCGACCACTGGGACGTGGTCACCGGCCAGGCGACCGTCGGGCTGGAGATCCTGGAGCAGTGCCCCGAGGTCCGCACCATCCTGGCCGGGGTGGGCGGCGGCGGCCTGCTGGCCGGGATCGCGGCGGCGGTCAAACCGCTGCGGCCGGACATCCGGGTGGTGGGGGTGCAGGCGGCGGGCGCGGCCGCGTACCCGCCCTCGCTGGCGGCCGGGCGGCCGGTGTCGCTGGAGCACTTCGCCACGATGGCCGACGGGATCATGGTCGGCCGGCCCGGGGACATCCCGTTCGAGGTGGTCAACACGCTGGCGGACGGCGTCCGGACGGTCTCCGAGGAGTCGCTCTCGCGGGCCCTGCTGCTCGGCCTGGAGCGGCTGAAGCTGGTGGTCGAACCGGCCGGGGCGGCCCCGATCGCGGCGCTGCTGGAGCGGCCGGACTCCTTCGAGGGCCCGGTGGTGGCGGTGCTGTCCGGCGGCAACATCGACCCGCAGCTGATGCAGCGGGTGCTGCGGCACGGGCTGGCGGCGGCCGGGCGCTACCTCTCGCTGCGGGTGCGGCTGGCGGACAAGCCGGGCGCGCTGGCCGACCTGCTGGGCGTGCTGACCCGGCTGGACGCCAACGTGCTGGACGTCGCGCACGTGCGGATCGACCCGCGGCTGGGGCTGACCGAGGTCGAGGTGGACCTGCACCTGGAGACCAAGGGGCCGGAGCACTGCGCGGCCGTGGTCGGCGAGTTGCGGGACTCCGGGTACGTCGTCTCCGGCTGAGGCCCGTCCGGCCGGGGCTGCCGTGCGCCCGTTCGAGGCCCGTCCGCCGGGGCTGCCGTTCGTCCGGCCGGGGGCTGCCGTTCCCGGGGTGGGTGTCAGTGGTCCCTGGCACGATGGAGGAGTCATTTCCCTTGACGCGATATATCGCGTACTGCCACACTCGCGATACATCGCGTTCTGTGTCCCGGGAGCGAAACCGAAGTCGCCCGTGCGCCTGAAAGCCGGGCGGAGTGGGACAGATAGCCCCTATTCGTCCGAGGAGATGAGGCAGGCCATGGCGCCAGCCATCCAAGCCGAGAACCTGGTGAAGACCTTCGGCGACGTACGAGCCCTGGACGGCGTCAGCCTCGACGTCCCCGAGGGCACGGTGCTCGGGCTGCTCGGCCCGAACGGTGCCGGCAAGACCACCACCGTGCGCGTCCTCACCACCCTGCTGCGCCCCGACTCCGGTCGCGCGGTGGTCGCCGGCGTCGACGTGCTCAAGCACCCCAACAAGGTCCGCAGCCTGATCGGCCTGTCCGGCCAGTACGCGGCGGTCGACGAGTACCTGACCGGCTTCGAGAACCTCCAGATGGTGGGCGAGCTCTACCAGATGAGCGCCCGCGAGGCGAAGGCCCGCGCGCTGGAACTGCTGGAGTGGTTCAACCTCGGCGAGGCCAAGGACCGCACCGCCAAGACCTACTCCGGCGGTATGCGCCGCCGCCTGGACCTCGCCGCCGCGCTGGTCGTCCGGCCGCCGGTGATGTTCCTCGACGAGCCGACCACCGGCCTCGACCCGCGCAACCGGCTCGCGCTCTGGGAGGTCATCGAGACCCTGGTCGAGCAGGGCACCACGCTGCTGCTCACCACCCAGTACCTGGAGGAGGCCGACCGGCTCGCGCACGACATCGCCGTCGTCGACCACGGCCGGGTGATCGCCCGCGGCACCGCCGACCAGCTCAAGGCCCAGATCGGCGGCGAGCGGATAGAGGTCGTGGTGCACGAGCCGGGCCTGGTCGCCGACGCGGTCGCGGCGCTGTCCGGGTACGCGCTGGGCGAGCCGGCGGTGGAGAAGAACACCCGCAGGATCACCGTGCCGGTCAGCGGCGGCGCCCGGGTGCTCGCCGACGCCATCCGCGAACTGGACTCCCGCGGCATCGAGATCGACGACATCGGCCTGCGCCGCCCGACCCTGGACGACGTCTTCCTCACCCTCACCGGCCACGTCGCCGAGGCGGCGGAGGAGGGGAACGGCGCCGACCCCGGGGGCCGCGGCCGCAGTGGCCGGGGCCAGGGCGGGCCGGCCGCCGACGGGCCGGACGGCGCCGACGGACCGGGACCGGACAAGCAGGCCGTCGCGGCCGGAAGGGAGCACTGAGATGAGCACCGCCACCGAGCACGCCATCGGCGCGGCGATGCCCAGGCAGCGCCGGGGCGCGGCCGCCACCCTGCACGACTCCTGGGTGGTCGCCAAGCGCAACCTGCGCCGGATGACCAGGATCCCCGAGATCGTGGTCTTCGGGCTGATGCAGCCCGTCATGTTCGTCCTGCTGTTCTCGTACGTCATGGGCGGGGCGATCCAGATCCCCGGGACGAACGCCGGCTCCGGCACGTACATCCAGTTCCTGATGGCCGGGATCTTCGCCCAGACCGTCACCTTCGCCACCGCCGGCGCCTCGGCCGGCATCGCGGAGGACATGACCAAGGGCCTGGTGGACCGCTTCCGCTCGCTGCCGATGGCCCGCTCGGCGGTGCTGGTCGGCCGCACCCTGGCGGACCTGTGCCAGACCGCGTTCACCGTGATCGTGCTGGCCGCGGTCGCGCTGCTGGTCGGCTGGCGGATCCACGACGGCGTGCTCAACGCGCTCGGCGCCTTCGCCCTGCTGCTCCTGCTCGGCTACGCGTTCTCCTGGATCGGCGCGCTGATCGGCCTCTCGGTGCGCAGCCCCGAGGCGGCCACCTCGGCCGGCCTGATCTGGCTGTTCCCGCTGACCTTCGTCTCCAACGCCTTCGTGCCGGTCAGCTCGATGCCGGGCTGGCTGCAGGGGGTCGCGTACTGGAACCCGTTCAGCGCCACCGTGCAGGCCTGCCGCGACCTGTTCGGCAACCAGGTCGGCCCGGTGGACAGCGCCTGGCCGATGCAGCACGCGGCCCTGGTGTCGGTGCTCTGGTCGGTGCTGATCACCGTGCTGTTCTCCTGGCTGTCGGTGCGCAAGTACCGCTCGGCCGTGGGCTGAACCGCGCCCGGTACGCCGCGAGGGCGGCCGCGGAGTCCCTGGACTCCGCGGCCGCCCTCGTCGGTTCGTTCGGCCGGGTCAGCCGGCGTGCGGCACGACCTTGACGATCTTCACCATCGCGGGCTTGCCGTTCGGCAGCTCGTAGGTGGCCTCGTCGCCGATCTGCTTGCCGTCGATCGCGCGGCCCAGCGGCGACTGCGGCGAGTAGACGTCCAGCGCGTCGGAGTTGGCCACCTCGCGCGAGGCGAGCAGGAACTCCATGGTGTCGCCCTCGTCGCCGTCGAAGGCGACCGTGACGATCATGCCCGGGGCCACCACGCCCGAGTCGGCCGGGGCCTCGCCGACCTTCGCGCGCTCCAGCAGCTGGGTCAGCTGGCGGATGCGCAGCTCGTACTTGCCCTGCTCCTCCTTGGCCGCGTGATAGCCGGCGTTCTCCTTGAGGTCGCCCTCCTCGCGCGCCGCCTCGATCTTCTGGGCGATCTCGATGCGCCAGGGCCCGGTCAGATGATCCAGCTCGGCCTTGAGCTGGTCGTAGCCGGCCTGAGTGAGCCAGGTCACGTTCTCACTGGTCTGGGTCACGGGTGCTCCTCGTAGGTGCTGGGGCTGTGCTGAGGGTGTGAGTCGTCAGCAGGGTTGGTGGTGATATCGGTCGTAACTACAAAGCAACGCCCGCTCCCGTACCATCCGGTGCGGAAGGGGCGAAACCACGAGCCTAACAAGTCCTGCCGACAAGCAGAAGGGTCGTTGGCGCGCCATTGACGTCGGCGTCGCGCCACGGTGTGCAACGGCGGTGGACCGGGCCGGGGAGGGGACTTCCTACGGATGCCCGTTCTCCCGCTCGACTATGCGCCGGGTGCGGGGCCGAGTGCCGGTGACACCCCGGTGGCGGGCCTACTTCGCGGGCGTACAGCCGAGCAGCTCGGCGGTGGTGCCGCGGGCGGTGGTCCGCAGCGTCACCACGGTCTCGTAGCTGGAACCGTCCGCCGGGACCGGGAAGTCGGCCACCCCGACCACCGCACCGTCCGAACCCTGCGAGCGGACCGTGCAGCTGCCGGCCGTGCCGTCGCTCTTGCGCACCGCCAGGTGCAGCTGGACCTCGGAGTCCGAGACCGTCTGGAAGATCGGCACCGAGCCGTTGATCTTGGTCTCGCGCAGCAGGTAGGAGCCCCCCAGCCAAGCCACCAGGCCCAGGCCCAGCACGCCGCAGACCGCGCCGACCACCTTCAGGCGGCGGTCCGAATCGCGGTCGCCGCGCCGGCCGTAGCGCCCCTCGGGCAGCTGCGGGGTGGTGGTGCTCGCGTTCATCGGACCCAGTCCTCTCCTGAGGGGAGGGCCGCGTGGGTGGTGCGGGGGAATGCGACGCTCCTCCAGTCCGTCACTATAGGAGGGGCACGCCCACGGCCGGTCCGGCGGGGGCGGGGCTCGGCCGGTCCGGAACACATCCGCGGCCGGTCCCGCGTTGACGCGGCCCCGAGGTGAGCGGCTCGTACGGTGGGCGGACCGGACTTCGCGGAACGCCCGATGATGTGGAAGGAACGCAAGGCGTTGACTGAGCAGTTGCGACTGATGGCGGTGCACGCCCACCCGGACGACGAGTCCAGCAAGGGCGCGGCCACCATGGCCATGTACGTCGAGCAGGGAGTGGACGTGCTCGTGGCCACCTGCACGGGGGGCGAACGCGGGTCGGTTCTCAACCCCAAGCTGCAGGGGGACCCGTACATCGAGGAGAACATCCACGAGGTGCGCCGCAAGGAAATGGACGAGGCCCGGGCGATCCTGGGCGTCAAGCAGGCCTGGCTGGGCTTCGTCGACTCCGGCCTGCCCGAGGGGGACCCGCTGCCCCCGCTGCCCGAGGGCTGCTTCGCCCTGCAGGACGTGAAGGAGGCGGCCGAGCCGCTGGTCCGGCTGATCCGCGAGTTCAAGCCGCAGGTCATCACGACCTACGACGAGAACGGCGGCTACCCGCACCCGGACCACATCATGACCCACAAGATCACCATGCTGGCCTTCGACGCCGCCGGTGACCCGGACGCCTACCCGGAGGCCGGCGAGCCCTGGCAGCCGCTGAAGGTCTATTACAACCACGGCTTCCCGATGGGCCGCATCCGCGCCCTGCACCAGTACCTCACCGAGCACGGCCACGACTCGCCGTACGGCGAGTGGATCGAGGGCTGGGAGAAGAGCGGCCGCAAGGAGCGCGAGATCACCACCCGGGTGCAGTGCGGCGACTGGTTCGAGACCCGCGACCGCGCCCTGATCGCGCACGCCACCCAGATCGACCCCGACGGGCCGTGGTTCCGCGTCCCGCTGGACGTCCAGCGCGAGGTCTGGCCCACCGAGGACTACGAGCTCGCCCGTACCCTGATCGACGTGGACCTGCCGGAGGACGACCTGTTCGCCGGCCTGCGCACCCCCACCCTGGCGGCGGAAGCCGCCGACACGCGCGACTGACCCACCCCCCGATGGCCCGGCTCCGCGTGAGCCGGGCCACCATAGAGATATGAGCGCCCCCGTGAACTTCGTCAACCTCGCCGCCGATCTCGCCGTCGACGACGCCAAGGTCACCCCCGGTCTCCTCGGCTTCGTCGTCTTCGCCGCCCTCGGCGTGGCGACGTGGTTCCTGGCCAAGTCGATGAACCGGCAGTTCAAGAAGGTCGACTTCGCGGAGGAGCCGGAGTCCCCCAAGGAGTGACACTCCGGCCTCCGGCCGGGCGCTGATGCGCGAAGGTGCCGATGCGCGAAGGTGCCGATGCGCGAGGACGGGGGCATGCCGAACCGTCTCGCGGACGCGACCTCGCCGTACCTGCTGCAGCATGCCGAGGACCCGGTCGACTGGTGGCCGTGGGGGGGGGTGGAGGCGTTCGGGGAGGCCCGGCGGCGGGGCGTGCCCGTCCGGCTGCCCGACCCCGCGCAGATGCCCCGCTCGGAGGAGGTCCACGCCAACCTGATCGACCGGCAGTCCACCGCCCGGCAGGACCTCGTCCTCGCCGAGGCCGGGAGCGAGGCCCCGGTCGTCGGGAGTGGCAGGCGTGGGGAGGTTCGCATGGCGTGCGTCGAGGCCTTCGGCCACTCCGTGGAGGCCGGCTCCCGAGCTGACGGCCTGTCTCCGGGAAGCGACTGAAGGTGGCGCGGGCGTCGCGGCACGGGCGGGTACTCGGGCATGGGCGCGGTGGGAACGCGACCCGCGAAGCGAGACCAACTCGTTCGGTCAGGCCAAGGTTCACCACGGTTACAGGATGCGAGGACGCAAGACGGGCCGGTCAGCGTGGCCGCAGCCCGTCGAAGACCACCGCGAAGATCCGCTCCCGGGCCGACACATCGTTCCCGAGGTGCTCCATCGTCGTGGTCGTACCGACCAGCAGGGCGATGAGCTCTGGCAGGCCCAGCTCCGGGCGGACCGCCCCGGCCCGCTGCGCCCCGGCCAGCAACTCGGCGAGCCGCGCCCGGATCGCCGCGCTGGACTCTTGCAGGGCCGCGTGCGCGTCCACACCGGCGGCGGCGAGCGCTTGGGCGAACTCGCTCTTGCCCGCGGACTGCTCGACCACCAGGCGGAAGCAGTCGAAGAACGTCTCGGCGGGAGCGGACTCGGCGGGCAGCTGTGCCGCCCGGGCGGCGATCGTCTCCAGCCTGCGCACCATCACGGCTTCCAACAGCGCTTCCTTGGTCGGGAAGTGCCGGAAGAGCGTGCCCACCCCGACCCCGGCGGCCCGGGCGATCTCCTCGGTTGGCACGCCGACGCCGCGGGTGGCGAACACCTGCGTGGCGACGTCCAGCAGCCTGGCCCGGTTGCGGGCCGCGTCCGCCCGCAGCGGGCGTTCCTGAGCGCCGCTCATCTCTCCCACTCTTTCCTGTCGGCGGCGAAGCCGCACTGGACAAACGGAGTTGCTAGTCCGTATCGTTGAAACCGGAGTCGCTAGTCCGATTCTAGCGACAGATCCCGCTGGGGGTTGATCATGTCCGAAACACTGTCACCTCGTGAGGTCTTCGCGAAGCTGCTCGAGGGTATCGGCGCGGGGCGGTTCGCGGAGCTCGCGGACCTCTACGCCGAGGACGCCGTGGTGGAGATCGCGTTCGCGCCCGTCGGACCGCACCGGCTCGAGGGGCGGGCTGTGATCGAGGAGCGGTTCATGGAACTCGCCACGAGCGTCCCCGTGGAGCTGACCCCGGTGAACGTGGTGATCCGGGAAACCGACGACCCGGAGGTGATCGTCAACGAATGGGACTACCAGGTGCATCACCGGGCGACCGGGCGGACCTTCAGGGCCGCCAACATCCAGGTGCTTCGTGTCCGCGACGGCCTGATCGTCAGCAGCCGGGACTTCCACGACCACTTGGCCCTCGCCGTGGCCGGCGGCAACCTACCGCAGCTGGTGGAGGCGTTGGAAAGCAAGTGACGCGGGTCGTCCGCGGCCGCACTGGCACAGGCGTCGCCGGATCGCCGAGTTCACTCAACGCGTGAAACGGTGAGAATCCGACAGCACGGATGAGACCGGGTAGGAATCCGCCAAGCGCACTGCGACAGGACACCTCGGGGAGGTCGCGGTTTGCAACCCGCACCTCTGCTGTGACAACAAGCCTGTCCAGGTGGCAACTAGCGTGTCCCGGCACACATCGGCCTCGGCCCCGATGCCACCGGCGACCTCCCGTCCGCGGACGTTCTCGACCAGGCTGTGGCCGCCGGGCAGAACCGCATCACCACCCACACCGCCTCGGCTGCGGTGAACGGTTGGATCTTCGACAGGACCGGTGTCGGCACCTACGGCACGGACTACGACCAGCGCGCCTACATCGCGTGGACCGCGCTGGGCGCCAACCTGCCCCAGGACGCGATCTACCAGAACACCATCGCCAAGGCCGCCGACGGCGATGACAACCGCATCCGCTACACCCTCCACCTCCCCGCGCTGCCCACCGTCGAGGCGTTCTGGTCCGTCACCGCCTACGGCGCCGACAGCTTCCCCGTCGAGAACGACGCCAAGATCTACTCCCTGGGCCACCAGATCCCCCCGGGGCAGCAGCCCCCCTGAAGGCCAACCCGGACGGCTCCTTCGACATCGCCGTCCAGTACAGCGACCCCAACCCGGACGCGGGCCCCGAGCACCCCTCGCCCAACTGGCTCCCGATCCCCCGCCGCGGCGAGTTCTCCCTCACCCTGCGTCAGTACGTGCCCCAGACCGACCCCATCTGGACCCCGCCGACCCTGACTCCGCTGACCCCGTCGAGCGGCGAGTAGCCGAGAGCGGACAGCACTGTGCCCCGCCGGATCCTCGGATCCGGCGGGGCACAGTGCTGTCCGGGTGCGACGGCGACGTCTCCTCGGTCGGCCGTGGGGAGAGGAGGCGATCAGTGCCTCGGGGCCGTCGCGGCAAGCCGTGCGGCCGCCGTCAGGGTCCGCAACGGTCGTGTCGCGGCTGCTGGTACGGGTCCTCGCCGTTGTGACCTGCGACCGGTGACCTGCCCCCTCGGAGGCACGGCAGGTCCACGATCAGTTGGAGGTCGCGTTGCGGCGCTTGGGTCGGGGGTTCGCCCCGGTGGCCGGCGTCCAGGTCAGGCCCGCACGTCGGGCTCGGCGCCGAGGGCGGCCGCGCGAGCCTGCAGGTCCCGCAGTGCCGTGTGGGCGATCTCGGTGTAGGGCTGCCGGTTCTCCGGGTCCGCCCAGCGGGCGAAGGCGGTGCTGAAGGCGAGGACGCCCAGCTCGGAGGCCAGGTGTGCGGTGGTGTCGTCGGCTCCGCGTGCTCGCAGGGCGTCGGCGATGGCGGAGCTGAGGCCGGCGCGCTTGAGGAGCTCACGTTCTCGGAGTTCGCAGGTGGCGGCGATGAGCGCCCGGCGCTGAAGGGCGAGGTCGTGGCGCTCGGGCGTGAACGCGGGGGCGGCGGAGTCCAGTGCCGCGGCGAGGCAGGCGGCGATGGTCGCCGTGGGTGCACTGGCCCGGATCGCGTCGCTGAAGCGTTGCGCCAGCATGTCCTGCCCGCCGAACAGCACTTCTCGCTTGTCGGCGTAGTGCCGGAAGAACGTGCTCTTGGTCAGCCCCGCGCGGTCCGCGATCTCGTTGACGGTGGTGGCGTCGTACCCGCGCTCGGCGAACAGCGCCAGCGCGGCGCGCTCCAGGCGCTCCCGCGCGTTCGGTTCCCATCTGGCCATGGCGACATCCTAAGTGATGACACCCAGTCCCATCACGAGCTACGGTGAAAGCAGTGACGGGACCAACTCCCATCACCTGACCCGGCCGGGCCCTGCCCTGCCGTGCCCCCACCACACCCCATGGAGTCACCGTGCGCGTCTTCATCACCGGCGGAACCGGCCTCATCGGCTCGGCCGTCGTCGCCGAACTGCTCTCCGCGGGACACTCGGTCACCGCCCTGGCCCGCTCCGACGCCTCCGCGGCGCACGCCAAGGCCGCCGGCGCCGAGGTGCTCCGCGGCGCACTCGCCGACCTCGCCGTGCTGCGAGCCGGCGCGGAGGGGGTCGACGGCGTCGTCCACCTCGCCTTCAGCAACGACTTCAGCTCACCCGAGGCCCTGGCCCAGGGCATCGCCGAGGAGGCCGCCGCACTCGCGACGCTGGGCGCCACCCTCGTCGGCACGGACCGCCCGCTCGTCACCGTGGCCGGCACGCCCTACCTGCCGGGGCGCGCTTCCACCGAGGACGACGCTATGCCGACCGAGGGGCCGGTCGCCGGCCGCAGCCGGTCGGTGACCCGTGCGCTCGAACTCGCCTCGCAGGGCGTGCGCAGCTCGGCGGTACGGCTTCCGCGCACGGTCCACAACGAGGGCCGGGGCGGGTTCGCCGGGCTGCTCACCGACATCGCCCGCCGTACCGGCGTCGCCGGGTACCCCTCGGACGGCGCGCAGCGCTGGCCGGCCGTCCACGCGCGGGACGCCGCCGTGCTGTTCCGGCTCGCCCTGGAGCAGGCCCCGGCCGGAAGCTCCTGGCACGCCGTCGCCGACGAGGGCGACGCGGTCCGCGACATCGCCGCGGTCATCGGCCGACGGCTCGGCCTGCCCGTCGAGTCGGTACCGCAGGAGAACTTCGGCCCCCTCGGCGCGATTCTCGCGGCCGACCAGCCCGCGTCCAGCGCCCGCACCCGCGCCGCCCTCGGCTGGCAGCCGACCCACCCGAGCCTGCTCGCCGACCTGGAGAACATCGAACCCTGAGACGCGCCCGGACGGCCACGCGCGTGGGGCCTGGCGGCGATGGGCGACTTCCCGGGCGGGGACGAACCACCCCAGACGTTCGAGGAGTACGACCCCGAGTGGGCCCGCGCGTCCCGGGCCCACTGGGGTGTACTCGGGGCCGCCGGGAGCGCGCTCACTCGCGGTAGACGGTGGTCGCGATCCGGACGAACGAGCTGATCAGTGGGTTCGGGTCGCCCTCTTTCCATGCTGCGACCATGCGGCTCGGCGGCATGTCGGTCAGCGGCACCACGGTGAGGCCGTGCGCCGGTTCGTGGTCCAGGAGGGTCATGCCGACCGTGCTGTTCCACAGGACGGCCTGTCGGCATTCCTGGACGGCGCGCACCACCGGGCCCTCGCGGGGCTCTCCGCCGTTCCAGTACGACTGCCAGTCGGGGTCGGTGCCCTGCGGGAACCGGAACCAGCGGCGGTCGGCCAGGTCGGCCAGCTTCAGGCCGTCATGGCGGGCCAGCGGGTCGTCGGCGCGCAGTAGTGCTCCGACCGGGTCGGTGCGCAGCTGGTGCACACTCAGGCCGGTCTCGTCGAAGGGCCCGCGGGTCAGGGCGATGTCGACCAGGTGGGCGTGCAGCCCGCAGGTGGGGTCGGTCAGGTCGGTCTCGCGGATGCGGACCTCGACGTGCGGGTGCCGGCGGCGGTAGGCGGCGGCCAGCCGGGTCACTGCCGGGTCGGTGCTGTCGCCCAGGAGGCCGACGGTGAGGGTCGCGGTGCCGGCTGCCGTGGCCACCCGGTCCTGTACCCGGTCGGCGTGGTCGAGCAGGGCGTGGGCCTCGTCGAGCAGGACCGTCCCGACCGGGGTGAGGGTGACGCCGGCGGAGGATCGGTCGAACAGGGTGGCGCCGAGCTCGGTCTCCAGCTGCTTGATCGCCCGGCTCAGGGGCGGCTGGCTCATGTGCAGCCGCAAGGCGGCCCGGCCGAAGTGGAGTTCCTCGGCGACCGCCACGAAGTAGCGCAGCGTGCGTAGCTCCATGGCAGCGACGATACCCGCACGGTATCGAGATCCCGGAACGGGTCTTGGACACCCGCCGGGCCCCGGCAGTGGAATGAGGAGTATGAGTGACGAACCGAAAGCCAGTGAGCCGGGTGCCGACCCCGCCGTATCGGTGGTCGGTCCGGGCGACGGTGAGATGATCATCCTGGGCACTACGCGCCTGCGCGTCCTGGAGGACGGCAGCAACACCGGGCACCGCCTCGGGATCGCCGAGTCCGTCCTCGCCCCGCACACACCCGGACCGCCTCAGCACCGGCACGCCCAGCACGACGAGGGCTTCTACGTCATCTCCGGCACCGTGCGGTTCACGGTCGGAACGAAGCACTACGACGCGTCGGCGGGCACGCTCGTGATGGTCCCGCCCGGAGCCCCGCACACCTTCGCCAACCTGACCGACCAACCGGCCGTCATGCTCAGCACGTTCACGCCGGACCTGTACGTGCAGTACTTCCGGGACCTGCAGGACATGATCGCCGCCGGCCAGGCACTGACCCCACAGGCGAACATCCGGACGATGAGCCGCTACGCCACCGAGCCCGCCACTGAGTTCGCCGAGCGGCCGGAGGGATGACGAGGCCCACCTGACCATGCCGGACCCGCACTGCCGGGGCGGACTTCGCCGGTGCTGCCCTGGTGACGGGTGGTCACCTACACCTGGTAACCATGGATTGGGACTCATGAACGTCGCCTACTGGATCGTGGCCGGCCTGCTCGCTCTCTTCTCCCTCTACGGGGGCGGAGTGAAGGTGGTCCGCAGCCGTGAGCAGCTCCGGCCGATGATGGCCTGGGTGGACAGCACCCCGATGCCCGCCGTCCGGGCCATCGGGATCATCGAAGTGCTCGGCGCCATCGGGCTGATCCTCCCGCCACTGACCGGCATCGCTCCCTGGCTCGCCCTGGCCGCCGCCGTCGGCTTCGTGGTCCTGCAGCTCGGCGCGACCAGGGTCCACCTGAGGATGGGCGACCGCCAGATCGCCCTCAACATCACGCTCCTTCTCGCAGCGGCCGTGACCGTCCGGTTGGCCACGACGTGGCTGTGACCCCAGGAAGATCGAGCTCTCAGGAGGTTTCATGGCATCGATGACCACGGGTTTCACCCATCGGCGGGTGCCCTCGCCCGCCGGCCGGATGCACCTGGTGGAGCAGGGCAACCTGACCGTGTCCAGCCCTCCGCGGAAGGCCGCAGAGGCGGCGCTCGCCCCGTCTGGCTCGGCCTGGTGGACGACCCCGGCACCACCCGCGAGATCACCGCCTGCGTCAAGGCGGGTGGCCCCGGTCTCGCCGACCCACCCGACACGCCGGGCTTCGAACGGGCCGTAGCGATCGGCCACGACGGCCGTACCTCAGCTCTCGGCCGCAAGAGCCGCCCCGGGCACCGTGGTCACGTCCGAGGCCGTGCCCCATGGGCGGCCCGCGTTCGGCAGGTGCCGACAGCAGGTGCCGAGCACGGTTGCGTGAGTCGTCGCGAAGGGGCTGCGAGTCCGACTACCGGACCTGGTTCACCATGTCCTGCACGGCGTTGACGACCACGTCCGGCCGGTCGGTGGGGATGTCGTGCGAGCTGTTCTCGGCGACGACGAGGTGCCGGTTGGGTGCGGCGTCCACGAAGTCCTGTTGGGCCTGGCGCCACAGCTGTGCGTCGTCGGGTGTCGGGAACGGAGTCTGGGAGGAGACGATCGCGGTGGCCGGGACGCTCCGGGGCCAGACAAGCTTGTGGTACGCGAGGTGGACGGGGCCGTAGTCGGCGGCCTCGGCGAGGAGTTGGCGGGTTGCCCGGGTCTGGGGGGCTTGCCGGAGCGCGTCGAGCTGAGGGGTGTTCGCGGCGACGAGCTTGGCGGTCTCGCTGTCGGTGAAGAACTGCGGGAGGTTGGCGTCGACCAGGACGGCGCCGGCGATCCGGTCCGGGTGCTGCTGGACGAAGGCGGTGGCGATTTCGCCGGCGAGGGAGTGGGAGACCAGGACGACGTTCTTGGTGATTCCGAGCTGGGTGAGGCCGGCGGCGAGGTCGGCGGCGGCGTTCTGGGCCTTCCACGGGCCGGGTGCGTCGTCGCTCTTTCCTTCGCCGGTGCGGTCGTACGTGATGACCTCGGACCCGGTGTTCTTGGCGAGTTCGGGCGCGAGCTTGTTCCAGTACGAGGCGTCGAGTCCGCCGCCGGCGTCCAGCACGATGGCAGGGAGGCGGCCGGGTGTGACGTAGAAGGCCAGCTTGTGGCCTTCGTTGGTGATCATGTGGAGCGAGGGCTCAACGGCAGCCGCCGTGGAGGAGGTCGCGCCGGGGGTGGTCCCGGTCGTGGTTGTGGCCGGGCGCGGGTCCTGCGTCTTGGCCGTGCCGCAGGCGCTGAGGGTACCGGCCGTGACAGTGACGCCGGCCAGGGCGAGCGCTGCGTACCGGAGCCGGCGGCGAGGTGTGGTGGGGACGGCCACGGGAGTACCTTTCGCGAGGGACGGACCGCCGATGCGCGGGGATCCGGAGTCGTCGGCAAGTCTGCTGACATGAGGGTCTTCTGACACTCCCTAGCCTGCTCGTGCAATCCGCCTGGGTGCGATGGTGCGGGCCACCGGGGCCGCCGGGGGCTGGCCCTACCCTCAGGGAGGGGGTAACCGCCGCTTGGGGCGATGGGCCGCCTGGTGTGGGCTCGGTCGTCCGCCGTGTTCTGCAACAGCCGATGCAAGGCCGGACAGGCCGCCTGGCGGGCGGTGACGGACGTCCTGCCGGCCGGTGGCGTCGACCAGCGCGGAGCCTCGACCGGCTGAGGGCTCAGCCGCGCGCGCCCGGGTCGGCGGTCGTCCAAGGCCGACCCTCCTGAGACGCGCCCATCGGCCAGGGACCGGACCCCGGCAGACGTCCGTGTCGGGTGCCGCCGAGCGTACCGACGCTCACTCCGTCCGCCCAATGACGCTGAGATTCCACGGATTTGACGCTGCGGTTCGAGCGGGCCGGCCCCGTCCATCTGGCCGCGTGCGCCACGACTTCCGACCGCGTCGGCGACGTCGGGGACAACGCGCGCGATGTCCCCGAGGGAGGCGCTCTAGATCGGGAACCTGGGCTCGCCAGGGTGGTTGGGAAGGCGGTGGACTCGATTCACCAGCCCGTAGGGGCTGACGAGTTCGTCAAGCTTCAGCAGCCCACCGAGTAAGGTGGGCGACGGTATCGCGGTCATCTTTCTTCCCCCTGGTCCCAGTTGAAGAGTCGAGCAGTGAGTAGCGCGAGGAGAACGGCCGAGCCCGCCAGGACCAGCCAGTCCACGGCGAGGCCGTGCAGTGACGGCGCGCCGGTGAAGGCGTGGCTCAGCGCGTCCACCAGGTAGGTCGTCGGAAACGCCTGGGACACAGCGCGCAGCGGGCCGGGCATCAGTTCCATCGGCAGGAACAGTCCGTTGAGCATCATGGTCACCGGCATCAGCAAGCCCAGGAGGCCGTTAGCCACCTCTGCGTTGCGCATCCTGGCGGCGACCAGGTAGCCGAGGCCGAACAGCATCATCGCGCCCAGCAGTCCGCTGACGAGTACGGGGAGTGCATCTTTTGGCGCAAGGTACCCGCAGATCGCCGCAACTACCTCCACCAGCACGACCTGGGCCATGACCAACCCCAGGCGAACCGGCGCCTGGGCCAGGATGAAGGTTCGTCGCTCCAGGGGGGTGGTGCCGAGCATCCGCAGGGTGCCGCGTTGGCGCAGGCCGATCAGCGGTGTTGCCGTGCCGTAGAAGGCAGCCGACATCAGCGCGATGATCAGCATGGTGGGCAGAGCCGCCTTCACCGGGTCGAACGGCACTCCGCCGTCCGGCGTGCGGAAGACCGAATGGGTTGCCGCACCGGTGCCCTTGTCGAGCGCGTTGCGCATCCCGCGCACCACCCCGAACTTGCCGGCGTCGACCGTGACAACCGGTCGGCCCTCCTCAGGCTGGACGACCGCGTCGTAGCCGCCGAGCGCACGGGGCTGGCCCGGCAGCGCCTGGTCCAACTCCTTCACGGTGAGGCCCTTGACGTGGTTGAGCCGGTCGACCACTTGATACTGCCCCGGCCCCGGAGCCACCGCGACGTGGTACGAACCACCGCTCGTGACGAATCCCATTCCGAGGAACAACGCCATGAAGAACAGTGGGAAACCGAGGACAAAGAATGCGGTCTTCCCGTCGCGGAAAAGCTCCCTGAAATTCGTCCTCACCAAATTGGAGAACGTCGATTTACGAGGATGCATCCGCTCCGCCTGTGTGATCGCTGCCGGTTTCCTTGGAAGCCGAGGCAACCAGATTCCTGAATACCTCGTCCAGTCCCCCGTGTGCAACAGAAAGGTCGATCGCATTCAGTTCGGGAGTGGAGGCGACGTGCTTGAGAACGACATCGCTCTGTCTGGTGCTCACCTGCACCGCGAGGCACCCGCCGCGGGATTCCGTCTGCACGGTGGTGACCCCTGGAAGCGTACGGACGGCAGCCAGCGAGGTGGGCGAGTCGGTGGTGAAGGAGATCGTGCTGAGGCCGCCGAGCTCGCGGACGAGTTCCGCAGGGGTGCCCGAGGCGACCACCTTGCCTGCGACCAGCACAGCTACCCGGTCACAGAGCTGGGCGGCTTCGTTCATGTCGTGGGTCGTCAGCAGGACGGACCCGCCGGCTCGCCGGTGTGTCCGGATCACGTCCCACAGGAGCACACGTGCCTGCGGGTCGAGGCCTGCGGCGGGCTCGTCCAGGACGAGCAGCTTCGGTCGGCCGACGATGCTGACCGCCAACAGCAGTCTGCGCCGTTGCCCGCCAGACAGCGCTTTGACCTTCTGACCCGCCTGTTCGGCCAGCCCGACACCGCTGAGAACCTCGTCGACATCCATCGGCTGGGGGTAGAACGAGGCCCACAGCTCGACGGTCTCCCGTACTTTGAGCTGCGGGAACAGGGCGCCCGCGTCGGAGAAGTTGAACTCGGAGCTGATCTCGCGGATGCCGTCCTGGGTGAACAGGAACAGGCGGAAGACGTAGTGCGAGTACCGCCACGGGCCGCCCCTGACCCGACCTCGTTTGTAGGAAGGGGCTGGGGCCACCAGGATGGTGTGGGTGATCAGGTCGCGCCAGGTGAGCCGGTGGTGCCGGAGCGCTTCATCGACGAACGAAGTCTTGTCGCAGGTGAGCCGGGTCTCCATTTCCAGCTCGCTGGGGCGCGTGGCGTCCAGGAACGACTGCCAGCGCTGGTGGGCGATCTGTCGCGCGGTCAGTTGTTCCTGGTACTCCTGGGTCTCGCGGATCAGTCGGTACTCTTCGCGCCTGACCTCCAACCACCGGGAAGCGGCCGCGTGCCCGGACCAGGCCGCACCGAGCGCGGCCAGAAACACCCACAGCGGCCGAGGTTGGGCGGCACCCGAGACCGCCGTGCCGAACGCGGCCAGGGCCGCGGCGCCGAGAACGGCGAGGGCCGCTACGGGTCAGGGCCTTCGTCCTGCCCGGGGTCTGCTCCTGGCGGTGCTGGAACAGGGTACCGTCGTTGTGGCGGTTCCGGGCGTCCTCGGCGAGGTACCGGATCAGCCAGTTGACCCGCTCCACACCGATCCGGCTCTCCCGGTAGAGGTCCGCGATCTCTGCCGCGAGGCTGCCGCGGACCTGAGCGGTGTGGGCGAGCCAGGCGTCCGGGGTGAACCCGTAGGGCGTGCGAACGCTGAAGTAGTGATCGAACGAATGGCGGACGCGGTTGGTGAACCCGTCCTCGGCGGAGGCGGGACCGCGCGTGTGCGGGACGCGGGTCACGGCCGTGAGGTCCAACCGGGGTTCCTGGCCCCACCACCGGACGCCGAAGCGGGCCGCAGTCAGACCCGCGCCGAGCGCCACCGGTAACTCGACGATCGCCTTGGCCGGATCCGCGATCAGTGCCAAGGCCCAGAGGAGCACGCTGCTCACGACGAACAGGACCGCCCGGACCGGGAGGGCCGCCTTGGCGGCGGCAGTGGTGCTCGGGCGGGGCGGAGCGGCCCGCGCCCCGATCGGGGCGGGCTCGAAGTAGGCCCAGACCCGCCGGCTCCGGTCGTTGCCGAAGCGCTCCGCCCTGGCCCGTTCGCGGGTCTCCGCCCACAGGTCGTCCTTCAGTCCTCCGGTGAGCATGAGGTCGAGGTGGCGGAGGATCGCGTCGTGCTGGCGGAGCGGCAGGTCTTGCAACTGCTTCAGCACGGGGCCGGTCTCGCCGCTTGCGCTGCTGAGCACCGCCAGCAGGTCGAAAGTGACGCGCAGGGCTTCCTTCCACTCGTCCTCGGCGCAGGTCCGTACGAGCTCGGAGGTGTAGCGCAGCCAGTGGACCTCTTCGGTGCTGAGGTCGTGGTAGGTGCGTGCGCTGAGTACGGCGAGCACCAAGTGGAAACGAACCTCTGCGCCGTCGTACCCGTGGGCGATCGCATCGGTGATCATTTCGCGGGCGCGGCTGGGGATGCCGTCCTCCAGGAACCGCACGCCCACCCTGTACTTCTCCTGCGGCGAGGCGTCCGGGTGGACGAAGTAGACGTTGGAGTTGTGTACGGTCTCGGCCTGGATCCCGACGGTGGAGTCGTAGGCGGCCGAGTTGTACGCGGCACCGTTGCTGTGGCTCATGCCAGGTCACCGGCCGCGGCGATCATGGCAGCCAGCTCGGCCACCAGTGCGGGGCACTCCGCGACCAGTCCGCGCAGCCTCCTGAGCGTCATGGCCGTCCGCTTCGACGAATCAGGGGTGTTCCTCCCGGCCGACCGGAGGGCGGAGTCCAGATCGGTCAGGGCCTCTCGGTAGGTGTCCTCGTCGAGGGCGCCCTCGGCGTGGTGACGCCCCAAGTGCTCGCGGAAACCGTTCAGTTCCGAGATCAGGTCCGTCGGCCCGGATGCCTTCGGGGCCGCGTTCATGTGGACGCTACTGCCCGTGACCGAGCCGGCCATGATGCCGACCGTGCTGTTGTGGGCGGTGTTGCTGACGTGTCGGTCGAGCCGGTCGGCCGAATGGACCCTGTCGTCCCGGGGCACGGCGGTCTCCTCCTGTTCCCCCACCAGTTCCACCGCCAGCCGGGTGGCGAACGCCGCCGCGTTCGCCGCGGCCCGCGGCTGCCAGCTGCGGTCGTCCGCGCTGTTCTTCGTACCGTCCGCCCGGTCGCTGATCCCCCGGATGATGGCCGCACAAGAAGGGGGGTGGTGGGGATTGCTGTGCCGCTCGACCCCGCAGCCGCGGCGCGTGCGGCGGGACCGCACGGATCGACCGGCTGGCACCGACCCCACCGGTCCGTTCCGGTTTCGGGGTTCCCGCGGCCGGTGCTGCGATACTGCCCACATGGTGAACCGCCTGGCCGATGCCACCTCCCCGTACCTGTTGCAGCACGCCGACAACCCGGTCGACTGGTGGCCGTGGGGTCCGGAGGCGTTCGAGGAGGCGAGGCGGCGCGGGGTGCCGGTGCTGCTGAGTGTCGGGTACGCAGCCTGCCACTGGTGCCACGTGATGGCGCACGAGAGCTTCGAGGACGCCGGGCTCGCCGGATACCTGAACGAGCGGTTCGTCGCCGTGAAGGTGGACCGGGAGGAGCGGCCGGACGTCGACGCCGTCTACATGGAGGCGGTGCAGGCCGCGACCGGCCAGGGCGGGTGGCCGATGACGGTGTTCCTCACGCCCGGCAAGGAGCCGTTCTACTTCGGCACCTACTTCCCGCCGCAGCCCCGGCACGGCATGCCGTCCTTCCGGCAGGTCCTGGAAGGCGTCGACGCGGCCTGGCGGGAGCGGCGCCAGGAGGTCGCGGAGGTCGCCGGGCGGATCCGGGCCGACCTCGCCGAGCGCGCCGCCGTCTACTCCGCCGGCGCCCACCACCCGCCCGCCGACGCGGATCTGCACCAGGCGCTGGTCGCCCTCAGTCGGGAGTTCGACCAGGCCCGCGGCGGCTTCGGCGGCGCGCCCAAGTTCCCGCCGGCCATGGTCGTCGAGTTCCTGCTGCGCCACCACGCCCGCACCGGCTCCGAGGCGGCGCTGGAGATGGCCGTCCGCACCGGCGAGGCGATGGCCCGCGGCGGCATCCACGACCAGCTCGGCGGCGGCTTCGCCCGGTACACGGTCGACGCCGACTGGGTGGTGCCGCACTTCGAGAAGATGCTGTACGACAACGCCCTGCTGCTGCGTGCCTACCTGCACCTGTGGCGCGCGACCGGCTCCCCGCTGGCACGCCGGGTGGCGCTGACCACCGCGGACTTCCTGCTGCGCGAACTGCGCACTCCCGAAGGCGCGTTCGCGTCCGCCCTGGACGCCGACAGCCTCGACGAGGAGACCGGGCAGTCCACCGAGGGCGCCTACTACGTGTGGGAGCCCGGCCAGTTGGTCGACCTGCTCGGGCCGGCCGACGCGGCCACCGCCGCCCGGCTGTTCACGGTCACCGCCGACGGCACCTTCGAACACGGCACCTCCGTCCTCCAACTCCTCGCCGACCCCGAGGACTTCGCCGAGTACGAGGCCATCCGCGCCCGACTGTTCGAGGCCCGCGCCCAGCGGCCCGCCCCGGCCCGTGACGACAAGGTCGTCGCCGCGTGGAACGGCCTGGCCATCGCCGCCCTCGCCGAGACCGGCGCCCTGCTGGAGCGCCCCGACCTCGTCGAGGCCGCCGAACGCGCCGCCGACCTGCTGCTCGCCGTCCACCTCACCCCCGACGGCCGGCTGCTGCGCACCTCCCGCGACGGCCGGGCCGGCACCAACGCGGGCGTCCTGGAGGACTACGCCGACACCGCCGAAGGCTTCCTCGCCCTGTACGCCGTCACCGGCGAGGCCGCCTGGCTGCAACTGGCCGGCGGGCTCCTCGGCACCGTGCTCAAGCACTTCACCGACGAGGCCTCCGGCGCGCTCTACGACACCGCCGACGACGCCGAGGAACTCATCCGGCGCCCCCAGGACCCCACCGACAACGCCACCCCCTCCGGCTGGACGGCCGCCGCCGGCGCCCTGCTCACGTACGCCGCCTACACCGGCTCGGACCGGCACCGGACGGCCGCCGAGCGTGCCCTCGGCATCGTCGGCGCGCTCGCGTCGCGGGCCCCCCGGTTCATCGGCTGGGGCCTCGCCGTAGCCGAGGCGCTGCTCGACGGGCCGCGCGAGGTCGCCGTCGTCGGCCCGGCGGACGACCCGGCCACCGCCGCGCTGCGCCGGGCCGCGCTGCTCGGCACCGCGCCGGGCGCGGTCCTCGCCGTCGGCTCGCCCGCGGACGGGGACGGCGAGGTGCCGCTGCTGGCCGACCGGCCGCTGGTCGGCGGAGCGCCCGCCGCGTACGTCTGCCGGCACTTCGCCTGCGACGCGCCGACCACTGACCCGGCGGTGCTGGGGGAGCGGCTGGGCGTCGCGGTCGAGTAGGGCCGGCGTGTCGGGCAGGGCCGACCCGGCGGGTGGGGCCGGTCGGTCGGGCGGGGCCGGCCCTAAATCGCTGGTGGTGGGGGTCGGCCGGGGCGAGAATGGGCCATGACCTGGACGTTCACCACCTCCCTCGACGACTTCCGCGCCCACGCGGGAGACTTCCTCGCCACCCACCCGGTCCAGAACACGGTGCTGCTCACCGTCGTGCACCGGCTGGCCGAACGCGGCCCGGACGTGTTCGGGGAGCGGCCGCCGGTCTTCGGCTGG
This sequence comes from Kitasatospora sp. NPDC087861, assembly GCF_044742585.1. Lineage (NCBI taxonomy): Bacteria > Bacillati > Actinomycetota > Actinomycetes > Kitasatosporales > Streptomycetaceae > Kitasatospora > Kitasatospora sp. NPDC087861. The sequence goes on along the minus strand of NZ_JBIUUS010000003.1, from coordinate 444,771 downwards.
TGGCGCGGCCCGGCGGGAGGTTCGGCGGGCGGTCCGGTCGAGGGCGCCTTCCTGCGGACGCCGCCGTTCGGCCCCCGCCTCTCCGTCATGCCGGAGGCCGCTGCCGCGGAGCTGGCGATCGAACTGGCCGCCGCCGGAGCCGAGTTCACCGAGGTGTCCGGAGTCGGCGGGGGCGCGGACGCGGTCCGGGCCTTCGGCGCGGCCTGGACCGCCGCCACCGGCGCCGGCCAGTCCGTCCGTTTCAGCGAACGGCTGTACCGGCTCGACGAGTTGACCGACCCGCCGCGCCCCCCGGCCGGCCGCCACCGGTCCGCTGCGCCGGACGACCGCGACCTGGCGATCCGCTGGTACGAGGAGTTCCTGGTCGAAGCCGGTGTCGATCTGCCCAACATCCCCCAGGCCGTCGACGACCGCATCGCCTCCGGCCATCTCCACCTCTGGGAGGACCGGGGCCGCCCGGTCGCACTCGCCGGCAGCAGCCCGGTGATCGCCGGGATGTCCCGCATCGGCCCCGTCTACACCCCCGCCGATCAGCGCGGACGAGGCTACGCCAGCGCCGTCACCGCCGCCGCCTCCGCCCACGCCCTCGCCGAGGGCGCCACCGAGGTGCTCCTCTACACCGACCTCGCCAACCCGACCAGCAACTCCATCTACCAGCAGATCGGCTACCGGCCGGTCGAGGACTGCCTGATCCTGGACTTCCAGGCGTGACGCATCCTCACGCGTGGTCGACCGGGTGCCCGCCGACGACCTTGGTGTTGAAGGGGTCGGCGGCGGCGGTACCCGTGGGCCTCGGCAGGTGGTCGGCGTTCCGGTAGGTCTGTGCGCAGGTGAGGAGGTTCCCACCGGCTGACTTCATCTCGTTCGTGAGGTCGTCCAGCAGCTTCTTCCAGGCCGCACCGCACCCCTGCAACGCCGGACCGCTCTGCCAACCCGCCAGCCCCCCGGCCGCCTTGGCAGTCGGATCCGCCAACTTCGCCGTCTCGTCCGGGACTTTCCCGGCCACGGTCAGCGCATTGGTGCCCGCAGCCGTCAACTCGCCCGGCTTGACGGTGAATCCTGGGTCGCTCGCCATCGTGTCCCCCCGGACTGTCGGTGTCGGCCGTGGGAGTTATGGTAGCCCTGAGTGCATTGGGGAGTGCCTGAGGGTGACGGGGGATGAGGGGATGGACCTCGCAAGCCTGAAGAACGCCAGACCGGCGGACCTGTACGTGGTGGCGGACGCGTACGACGCGCTGGGCAAGGCGTACGGGCAGCACGCCACCGACTGGAAGGGCGGCACCGCGGACCGCGTCCACGGGTCCGGGTGGAGCGGACCGGCGGCGGCCGCCGCGATCCCGGTGCTGGACGGCGTCACCGGCAAACTGGGTGCGGCGGCGACCGAACTGCACTGCATCGCCGCGGAGTTACGGGACTGCGCAGACTCCCTCACGCTCGCCCAGGGCAAGCTCCGCCAGGCGCTCGCCGACGCGCAGGCGAAGGGCATGTCGGTCGGCGACGACGGGGCGGTGAGCTGGCCCCCGGCGAGCAGCCCCTTCCAGAGCACCGACTGGGAGGCCAAGCAGAAGGCGGCGGCCGAGGACATCGGCAAGCGGATCGGCGCGGCGCTGGCCGAGGCCGCCCGGGTCGACCAGGGGCTGGCCGGCGAGCTCAGGAAGTACACCAGCCACGCCACTGACAAGTCCGGCCTGGACGCCAGGACCGCGAGCGCGGACGTCTACCTGCTGCAGTTCGGCGAGGCGGCCAACCCCAGCTGGCAGCTGAACATGCCGGGCAAGGACGCCACCCCGACGGACGTCAACTCCTGGTGGAAGGGGCTCGGACCGGACGGGCAGCAGTGGTTCCTCAGCCACCACCCGGAGGTGCTCGGCAACCTCGACGGGGTACCGGCTCAGGTGCGGGACCAGGTGAACCGGGCGCATCTGAACTCCCTGATGGACGATGTCATGAGGAAGCACAAGGACCATGTCCCGCTCACCCCCGACGAGAAGGACCTGTACGACCTCTACGGGCCCATCGTCAAACGGCTCGGCGCGGACGGGGCGGACCCGGAGCGCCCGCAGGTCTTCCTCCTCGGCCTCGGCAGTGAGGGCAAGGGCCGGGCGATCCTTTCGTACGGGAACCCGGACACCGCCACCAACATCTCCGCCTACGTGCCGGGGATCACCACCGACACCGCCAGTCTGGGGACGGAGGGCAATGTGCACGACGGGACCAACGAGGCGGAGAACGCGCTGAGCCTCTACCGCAGCGCGAGCAGGAAGGCTCCGGCCGGTCATTCGGTCGCCTCGGTCGTCTGGCTCGGCTACGACCCGCCGGGGGCCGACCTCGGGGCCGCGTCGACGAAGGCGGGCAAGGACGGGGCCCCGGCGTACGCGAAGTTCCTGAGCGGAGTACGGGCGAGCCACGAGGGCGCCCAGCCACCGCACATCACCGCGATCGGGCACAGTTACGGCTCGTATCTGGTGGGCCAGGCCACCGGACTCGCCACCCGGCCCGGATCGCACGACGCGCCTCCGGACGACGTGGTCTTCCTCGGCAGCCCCGGCGTCGGTGTGGACAAGGCCTCCGACCTCAAGCTGCCGCCCGGCCACGTCTGGGTCGGTGCGGCCGACAACGACGTCGTGACGCACGTTCCGTCCAAGTTCAGCATCGACCCGGACGAACGCTGGTACGGGCGGGATCCGGCGAGCAAGCACTTCGGCGCGAACCGCTTCACCGTCGACGACTGGAGCCGGGGCAACCCCGTCGACGCGCACACCAAGTACCTGACGGGTCGCGGCGGGCCCTCGCTGGACAACATCGCGGCCATCGTCACCGGCAGCGGCGACGTCAAGCAGGCGGGCGGGCGATGAAGCGGCCGCGCCGGGCGCTGGGATGTTCCGTCGTGGCGGTGGCGGTGCTGGCCACCGGGGCGGGACTGTTCTACACCGGCTACGGGCCGATGGCTCTGAAGGATCGGGGCGCCCCTCAGCTTCGCCCGGAGGAGGCGAAGGGGCAGCTCGACGACACCCTGCGGACGGCTGTGGGCGCGATAGCCCCGTCGCTGGCCTACTTCGGCAGCGCCTACGTCGTGGACCGCGATCCGGAGCACGCAGACGGTGAGCCGAGCCTGCTGTCCCAGGTCATGGTCTCGGCCAGGCTGCGGACGAAGGTGGCCCCGGCAAAGATGCCGGTGCTGCTGGACCAGCTGAAGCAGCTCTGGGGCGAGAAGTGCAAGTTTCAGGACGACATCGTCGGATCCGCGGCGAAGCGCTACGTCCAACTGAACTGCCCGGGGCGCGGTCAGGCAGGCTTCGAGCTCTTGGCGGTCAACACCCCGAGCGATCCGTTCTTCGATGTTTCGATAGGCGCAGAGGTGACCCCGGTCCGCTACCAGCCCGAGAAGGGCTACGGCCCCGCCCCGGTCGGCGGGCGGCTGACCGGGCACGAAGCCGGGCCCGACCTCGACGACCCGTACTGGTCGCACTGACCGCCGTCACTCCCAGTCCCAGCGGATCCCCAGCAGGCAGGGCCGCAGGGCCGTCGCGACGAGGTGGACGCAGTGGTGGCCGTCGAAAGTCAACTCCTCGGTCTCGTAGGGGGCTTCGCCGGGGGAGCGGAGGGCGAAGCGGTGGCAGCGGACGGGGAGGGCGGCGGGGTGGAAGGTGATCTGGAGGACGTACTGGCCGGCGCCGGAGTTGAAGCCGCGGACGTATTCGCAGCTGGGGTCGGGCGAGGGGGCGTCGTCGAAGCCGTAGCCGAGCAGGTGGGTGTCGCCGGCGCGTAGGCGGCGGTCGAGGAGGAGTTCGGCGACGAGCAGGTGGTGGGCCTGGTCGCGGCGGATGCGGCCGGGGCGGCAGTTCTCCTCGGCGCGGACGCCGACGCGGGTGATGTCGCTGCCGGGGTCGCCCTGGTAGAGGGCGAGGTAGCGGTCGATGCCGTCGCGGTGGGCGCGCAGGGCGTGTTGGGAGTCGCGGCGGGCGAGTTGGCGGTCGGGGCCGATGCGGACGCGTTCGATGTGGGTGATGGTGTGCAGGCCGGTGTCGCGGGGGCCGGCGATGGTGGCGAGCAGGTCGTCGACGGCGGTGGCGGGGGAGATGAGGTCGCGGTAGGGGCGTACGGGCGGGGCGGCGGGGGTGGTGTCGGCGGCACGGCGGGGGCCGAGCAGCCGGGTGAGGGAGTGTTCGGGGAGGTCGAGGACGTCTTCGAGGGCGGCGACGGCGCGTAGCGATTCGGGGCGTTCGGGGCGGCGGCGGCCCTGCTGCCAGTAGCTGAGGCTGGTGAGGCCGACGTGGATGCCGCGCAGCGCGAGGTGGCGGCGGATGCGGTGGAGGGCGAGGCCGCGGGTGGCGATGGCGGTGCGCAGGGCGAGGTGGAAGGGGCCGGTGCGCAGGGCGGCGGCGAGGTCGGCCTGGTCGGTGCGGTGGATGACGGCCTCCTGGGGGACGGGTGCGGGCAGACCGTGTTTGACCGTGAATATTCACATCCGGGCGGCCGTTTGTCATCCGGGTCGGCGTGCCGCGAGGGGGTTTCCCGGGTGGCGTTCACAGCGGGGGGCGGCCGTTCACATCCGAACCGGGGCGTTCCGAAGGCCGTTGACCCGCCTCTGTCAACGGCGCGATGCTCATGGCGCGATCCGGACCGCGCCCCCACACAGCACCCCGCTCCGCTTGCGCAAGGAGGCACCTCCCCCATGCCAGTTCCACGGATACGGCTGCGTCGCGCGGTCTCACTGCTCGCCCTCGGCGTGCTGGGCCCGGCGCTGACCGCCGCGGTGGCCGCTCCCGCGGTCGCCGCCCCCACCCAGGACGCTCCCGCGGCCGCCGCCCCCACCCAGGACGCTCCCGCGGCCGCCGCCCCCACCCAGGACGCCGTCCAGGCTCGCAGCTCGGCGCAGGTCCGCCAGGCCGCGGCGCCCGGCAGTACGGCCGATCTGGCCGGCACCTTCAAGAAGCTCAACATCACCATGCAGCAGCAACAGCAGACCAACTGGTGCTGGGCGGCGAGCGGGAACACCATCGCCACCTGGTTCGGCTACAACTACAGCCAGAACCAGTTCTGCAACGCCGCGTTCGGCCGCTCGGTCAACTCCAGCTGCCCCAACAGCCAGGCCTCGCTGGCCGATGTGCAGAACGGGCTGAACTGGGTCGGCATCAACCCGGGTTCGTACGTCACCGGGTACCTGCGCTACAACACGGTGCAGACCGAGGTGGACGCGAACCGGCCGATCGAGACCCGGATCCAGTGGAGCTCCGGCGGCGGGCACATGCACGTCGTCTACGGCTACGACACCGGCAACAACTGGGTGTACTGGGGCGACCCGTGGCCGTCCAACTACCGCTACAACTGGGCGGACTACGGGTACTACGTGAACAACGACACGTTCTCGTGGACCCACTCCCTGTACCGGATCGGCGCGTGAGGGGCGACCATGACTGACTTCGGAAAGGCCCGTCGGGCCGCCGTCACCGCCCTGCTCGCCGCCGGCCTCGGGCTGGCGCTCGCCCCGGCCGCGCACGCGGACGGGCAGGCCGGTGCCCCGGTGCCGGTGCCCGCCGCGGACCTGGCCGAGGCCCGCGGCGTGGTCCAGGACCAGGCCGTCCTCGACAAGGTGGGCCACTTCTTCGCCCGCAAGGGCGTCCCGCCGACCCAGCAGCTGACCATCGGCGCGGCCGAGGAGGCGCAGGCGGCGAGCGCGGCCGCGCCGCGACTGGCCGGGGACACCGTGCCGGTGTACACCCTGGACACGGGCTTCGTGGCCGGCACCCCGGGCGCGCCGGTGGCGAAGGCCGAGTTCACCGCGAGCAAGGTGGTCGCGGCGGACGGGCAGGCGGTCTCGGTGTGGACGGTCCGGCAGGGTGACACCTGGCGGGTGGTCAACATCGCCTCCGGAGGCGACGAGAGCGACTACGCGGCGAAGGCCGCCGGCAGCGGGGGCGGGACCGCGTTCCGCGAGCCGCAGGTGAACGCCTGGTACGTGCTGCGCGACGGCCGGGTGCTGCCGCTGGACGACGAGGCCCGGCGCTCGGTGGGCGCGGGCGGGGTGTCGCTGGCCGCGTACCAGAAGCTGGTGCACCAGCGGTACGGGGACAAGCTGCCCGGCTCGGCGTACGACCGGGAGGGCAAGGGCGGCGGCTACCGGTTGGCGGCCGACCCGGAGCCGGCGGCGGGCGGCGGTTCGGTGCTGCCGGCCGTGACGGCGGCCGCGGCCCTGGGCGCCACCGCGCTCGTGGGCGCGGGTGCGGTCCTGCGGCGGAGGGCGGGCGCCCGACGGGGGTAGCGCCCCTCGGGCGCGTCACGCGCGTCACGCGCGTCACGCGCGGGACGCGGCGGGGCCCGGCCAACACGGCCGGGCCCCGCCGTCGTGCGTACGGACCCCTGCTTCCCCGGGAACGCCCCGGGTTCACCCCCGGTGGTCACCGCACCGCGGTCGCGCGACCGCGCTCCGTGGCGTGTCCTGGAAGTGCTGCTTCCGCACATGGAATTGACGCAACGTTGATCTGTCGTTCGCCGCCGGGGGCAGCCCCGAGTGACGGACGGTAGATACCATGTGGCAATCGGTCAGTGCTGGCCGACGCGTGCCGAGAGCGGAGAAGGGGTGGGGCGGCAGGAGCCGACCACGAGCCCGGCGCCGGGAAAGGGGAGTCGAATGGCCGACAGGGAGTCGAGTGCCCAGGTGTGGGGCGCGGCAGTGGTGGTGGCGTCCGCGCTCGCCGTGGTCGCGGCCTACCTGATCAACGGGGCGATGCTGGTCCTGGCCGTCGCCGGGGTCGAGGTGCTGCTGCTCATGGTCTACGTCGGCCGGCGCTGGCGGATGCTTCATCAGCCGCCCGCTCCGCGCGGGCACCGGCCGTCGGCCACGACCCCGGACGCCGCGCACTGCGAGCGCTGCCGCCGGGCCCGCGAGGCGCTGGACGCCCGGCAGGCGGGCGGCCGCGCCGCCCGTCCGGCGGTGGAGCCGGAGCCGTGGCCGGAGGCCGGCGTGGCGGACCGCCCGTCGTACCCGCGCCGCCCGCAGGGCCGGGCGCCGCACGAGCGCCCCTGGACGGCGGAACGGGCGGTCGCCCGGTCCGTGGACCGCGCGACCGCCCGCCGTGATGCGCCGGGTTCAGCCGACCGCGCTGTACGCCACCAGTGAGACCCCGACGTACTGCACGATGAACGCCCCCAGGGTGAAGGCGTGGAACACCTCGTGGAAGCCGAACCAGCGCGGTGACGGATTGGGCCGCTTGAGCCCGTAGACCACGCCGCCGATGCTGTAGAGCACCCCGCCGACGATCATCAGCACCAGGACGGCGACGCCGCCGGTGCGCAGGAAGTCCGGCAGGAAGAAGGCGGCGGCCCAGCCGAGCGCGAGGTACACCGGCGTGTACAGCCAGCGCGGCGCGCCGACCCAGAACACCCGGAACGCGATCCCGGCCAGCGCGCCGCCCCAGACCGCCCAGAGCAGCACCTGCTGGGCGGCGCCCTGCAGGAGCAGGATCGTGAACGGCGTGTAGGTGCCCGCGATGATCAGGAAGATGTTCGCGTGGTCCAGCCGGCGCAGCACGGCGTCCCCGCGTGGGCCCCAGTCGAAGCGGTGGTAGACCGCACTGACCCCGAACAGCAGCCAGGCGCTGATCGAGTAGATCGCGCAGGCGATCTTGGCGGGGGTGGAGTCGGCCAGGCAGATCAGCACGATCCCGGCGGCGACGGTGGCGGGGAACATCCCGGCGTGCAGCCAGCCGCGCCACTTCGGCTTGCGCTCCGCGCTCTCGATCTCCGTGCTCTCGACGAGCTCAGCAGTCATGCGCAGCATGCTACCCGCTACCTACGGCGCCGTAGGTTACTGGGGCGTAGGGAAGTGGTGATCATCACTCTTGGACGTTTTGGAGTATTCGAGGTGGGCGCGGGGGCGTCCCGGCCGGGATGTGGACGACCTATTACCAGCCAGTAATCATACTTACTGTAGTAAAAGATGGGTCAATTTCGACGCTGCGCCGCAGTTTGGCGTTGAGGCCGGAGCTACGCTGCAAGCACCCTCAGACCCCCGCTACGCCACCTCCTCGCCGAGATGGCGTGAAACGGAGCGATCGTGTCGTACGAGATCTCTGCTCTCAGCGCATCCGCGCCCACCCGCCACCAGCGCCTGCTGGCCTGGGTGAACGAGATCGCCGAGCTCACCCAGCCGGACCGCGTCGAGTGGTGCGACGGTTCCGACGAGGAGTACCAGCGCCTCGCGGACCTGCTGGTGGCTCAGGGCACCTTCAAGAAGCTGAACGAGGAGAAGCGCCCCAACTCCTACTACGCCGCCTCGGACCCCACGGACGTGGCGCGCGTGGAGGACCGCACCTACATCTGCTCCGAGCAGGAGAAGGACGCCGGCCCGACCAACAACTGGAAGGCCCCCGCCGAGATGCGGGAGGTCTTCCAGGGCGAGAAGGGACTGTTCCGCGGCGCGATGAAGGGCCGCACGATGTACGTCGTGCCCTTCTCGATGGGCCCGGTCGGCTCCCCGCTGGCCGCGTACGGCGTCGAGATCACCGACTCCGCCTACGTCGCCGTGTCGATGCGCGTGATGACCCGGATGGGCAAGGCGGTGCTGGACCAGCTCGGCGAGGACGGCGACTTCGTCCGCGCCGTGCACACCGTCGGCGCCCCGCTGGCCGAGGGCCAGGCGGACGTGCCGTGGCCGTGCAACAGCACCAAGTACATCTCGCACTTCCCGGAGACCCGGGAGATCTGGTCCTTCGGCTCCGGCTACGGCGGCAACGCCCTGCTCGGCAAGAAGTGCTACGCGCTGCGCATCGCCTCGACCATGGCCCGCGACGAGGGCTGGCTGGCCGAGCACATGCTGATCCTCAAGCTCACCCCGCCGTCCGGTGAGGTCAAGTACGTGGCCGCCGCCTTCCCGTCGGCCTGCGGCAAGACCAACCTGGCCATGCTCCAGCCGACCGTCCCGGGCTGGAAGGTCGAGACGATCGGCGACGACATCGCCTGGATGCGCTTCGGCGCCGACGGCCAGCTGTACGCCATCAACCCGGAGGCCGGCTTCTTCGGCGTCGCCCCCGGCACCGGCATGGACACCAACGCCAACGCCATCGACACCCTGTGGGGCAACACGGTCTTCACCAACGTCGCCCTGACCGACGACGGCGACGTGTGGTGGGAGGGCCTGACCGAGGAGCCCCCGGCGCACCTCACCGACTGGCGCGGCAACGACTGGACCCCCGAGTCCGGCACCCCGGCCGCCCACCCGAACGCCCGCTTCGCCGTCCCGGCCGCGCAGTGCCCGACCATCGCCCCCGAGTGGGAGGACCAGGCGGGCGTGCCGATCTCGGCGATCCTGTTCGGCGGCCGGCGCGCCACCGCCGTCCCGCTGGTGACCGAGTCCTTCACCTGGCAGCACGGCGTCTTCCTCGGCGCCAACATCGCCTCCGAGAAGACCGCCGCCGCCGAGGGCACCGTCGGCGAGCTGCGCCGCGACCCGTTCGCGATGCTGCCGTTCTGCGGCTACAACATGGGCGACTACTTCGCCCACTGGCTGAAGGTCGGCGCCCAGGCGGACGCCGCGAAGCTGCCGAAGATCTACTACGTCAACTGGTTCCGCAAGAACGCCGAGGGCAAGTTCGTCTGGCCCGGCTACGGCGAGAACAGCCGCGTGCTCAAGTGGATCGTCGAGCGCCTGGAGGGTACCGGCGAGGGCGTCGAGACCCCGATCGGCGTGCTGCCGACCGTCGAGGGCTTCGACCTCGGCGACCTGAAGCTGACGAAGGAAGACCTCGACCTGCTCTTCACCGTGGACGCCGACATCTGGCGCCAGGAGGCCGCGCTGGTGCCGGCCCACCTGGAGCTGTTCGGCGACCACACCCCGAAGGAGCTGTGGGACGAGTACCGGGACCTGGTCGCGCGTCTCGGCTGAGCCTGAGCCTCAGGCGAGCGAGAGGCCGGCGCGCGGCACGAACCGCGCGCCCGCCGAGCGACAGGACGGCCGGAGTTCCGCCGGGCGGTCTTTCCCCGACCAAGGAGACCGCCAGGGCCGGGACTCCGGCCGTAGTGCTTTTCCTGCCCACCGGCCTATCGGCCCACCGGCGCACCGGCCTATCGGCCCACCGGCGCACCGGCCTATCGGCCCACCAGCCCACCGATCAGGACCGGTCAGGGCTGGACGTAGCCGCTCAGGAAGTCGCCGATCCGGGTCACCGCGTCGGTGATCTCCTCCGGCCTGGGCAGCGTGACCAGCCGGAAGTGGTCCGGCTCGGGCCAGTTGAAGCCGGTGCCCTGGACCAGCAGGATGCGCTGGGAGCGCAGCAGGTCCAGCACCATCTGGGCGTCGTCCTTGATCTTGTAGACCTTCGGGTCCAGCCGCGGGAACGCGTACAGCGCGCCCTTGGGCTTGACGCAGCTGACCCCCGGGATCTCGTTGAGCAGCCGGTACGCGGCGTCGCGCGAGGCCAGCAGCCGCCCGCCGGGCAGCACCAGGTCCCGGATCGACTGCCGGCCGCCGAGTGCGGCGGCCACCGCGTGCTGGGCGGGCATGTTGGCGCACAGCCGCATCGAGGCGAGGGTGGCCAGGCCCTCGATGTAACTGTGGGCGCGGTTCCGGTCGCCGGAGAGCACCATCCAGCCGGAGCGGAAGCCCGCGACCCGGTAGGCCTTGGACAGGCCGTTGAAGGTGACGCAGAAGAGGTCCGGAGCCAGGGTGGCCAGCGGGATGTGCTCGGCGTCGTCGTAGAGGATCTTGTCGTAGATCTCGTCCGCGTAGACGATCAGCTGGTGCCGACGGGCGATCTCGACGATGCCCTCCAGCACCTCGCGCGGGTAGACCGCGCCGGTCGGGTTGTTCGGGTTGATCACCACGATCGCCCGGGTCCGGTCGGTGACCTTGGCCTCGACGTCGGCGAGGTCCGGGTACCACTCGGCCTGCTCGTCGCAGCGGTAGTGCACCGCGGTGCCGCCGGCCAGCGAGACCGAGGCGGTCCAGAGCGGGTAGTCGGGGGCCGGGACGAGCACCTCGTCGCCGTCGTCCAGCAGCGCGGTCATGGCCAGCTGGATCAGCTCGGAGACGCCGTTGCCGAGGAAGACGTCCTCGACGCCCAGCCCGTGCAGGCCGCGGTCCTCGTAGTGCATGACCACCGCGCGGCGGGCGGAGAGCAGGCCCTTGGAGTCGCCGTACCCGTGCGCGGTCGCGAGGTTGCGCAGGATGTCCTGGAGGATCTCGGGCGGCGCCTCGAAGCCGAAGAGGGCGGGGTTGCCGGTGTTGAGCTTGAGAATGCGGTGGCCCTGGTCCTCCAGCCGCATCGCCTCGTCGAGTACCGGGCCGCGGATGTCGTAGCAGACATGGGCGAGCTTGCTGGACTGGATGACCTGCATGACTGCTTACTCTAGGGGCACATCCGGGCACTTCAGCGCGCGTCCGGGGACGCGCGCCGGACTGCCCGGAGCGGCCTCCTTGGATCGGCAGGCGGGGGCGTCGGCCGACCTTTCAAACCAGGGGCGTGTTGTCCAGGATGTCCCTGTATATGAGGAAATTGGGCTGGGGTCCCGTCCGGGACGAGATGGGCGGCACCCGGTTTCACCGGCAGCGCGCCCGCCGCGTGGGTCTTCGCCACGATCGTCGCCCCGTTGGATGATGTGGCCGGTGCGCCCCGCCCGGTCGCCGGGCGCCGCACGGCCGTACGGGTGTCGATCGAGAGGGGGTGCGCCGGTGCTGGTAGCCGCAGTCGGTGCGGGGCTGGCCGCGATCCTGGTGGCTCCGCTGCTGCGCGGGCTGGTCGCCCGGTTCGCCGTGCCGGAGGGCGAACCCTGGTGCGGTGCCTGCCCGTTGTGCGGGCGCGAGGTGCTGCTGCTGCCGCCGACCGGGCGCTGTCCGGGCTGCCGGGAGCGGCTGGGCGCGGGCGCCTGGTCGGTGGAGCTGGTGGCGGCCGTCGTCGCGGTCGTGGTGGCGTACGCGGCGCCCGGGCCGTCGGTCGCGGCGCTGGCCTGGGTGGCCGGGCTCGGCGTGGTGCTCGGCTTCGTCGACGCCCGGGTGCGCCGGCTGCCGTACCGCCTGGTCCTGCCGCTGGCCGGCGGGGTGGCCGCGCTGCTGGCGGTGGCGGCGCTGGCCGAGGGGCGGCCGGGGGTGCTGCTGCGCTGCCTGCTGGTGGCGTGCGCGGTCGGTGCGCTGCTCGAACTGTTGGTCTGGCTGGGCGGGTTGGGCCCGGGGGACTCCCCGCTGGGGTTCGCCCTGGGCGGGCTGCTCGGCTGGTACGGCTGGCCGGTGGCGGCGGGCGGGCTGTTCGCCGCGGTGGTGCTGGCCGGGTTCTGGGCGATCCTGCGGGCCGCCGCCGCGCTGGCCCGCCGGCGCCCGGTGCGCGGACTCGACGTCCCGGTGGGCCCGTTCCTGCTGCTCGGTGCGCTGCTGGCGGTGCTGGCCCGGTAGCGCCCGGCACGCGGCCTCCGGACGCCGCCCGGGCCCCGGACGCGGGAGGGGTCCGCCGTACCGGTCAGGTACGGCGGGCCCGCCGCCGGCGCGCCGGCCCCACCCTCAAGGAGCGGCGCGCCGGGGGGAGTTACGGCATCTTGTGGACGAACGGGCCGACCGCGTTGGAGAACGCGTTGCCGTTGTTGGCGTCCCAGTTGGTGGACCAGGTCATCGCGCCGCGGATGGTGGGCCACTTGGCCGGCGGGACGAAGCTGCCGCAGTTGTTGCCGGTGGCCAGGCAGTCCAGCGCGTTGTTCACCACCGTCGGCGAGACGTAGCCGCCGCCGGCCGCCTTGGCGGAGGCGGGGACGCCGATGCCGACCTGGTCGGGCCGCAGGCCGCCCTGGATGTGGGTGCAGACCTGCGAGGTGATGAAGTCGATGGTGCCCTGGTTGTAGACCTTGCCGTCGCAGCCGTTCATGCCGCCCGAGTTGTAGAACTGGGTGTTGACGACGGTGAGGATGTCCTTGGTGTTCAGCGCCAGCTGGAAGTAGGCGCCGGAGGTGCTGTACATCCCGATCGTCTCGGGCGCCATGGTCAGGACGAAGCCGGGGCCGACCTTGGCCTGCAGGGCGTGCAGCGCGTTGCCGAGCGGTCCGGCCTGGACGCCGTTCTCCAGGTCGACGTCGATGCCGTCGAAGCCGTAGTCCTTGATGATCGAGTACGCGCTGTTGGCGAAGGTGCTGCCGGCGGCGGCGTCGCCGACGGTGATCGCGCCGTTCTGGCCGCCGATGGAGAGGATGACCTTCTTGCCGGCCGCCTGCTTGGCCTTGATGTCGGCGCGGAACTGCGCGTCGGTGTAGCCGCCGAGGGCCTTGGACAGGCCCGGGTCCAGGGTGAAGCTGATCGCGCCGGTCTGGGTCGGCACGGCGTCGGCGAAGGAGACCGCGATGATGTCGTACGCGTTCTGCACGTCGCTCAGGCGCTGCGGGGTCGAGCCGTTGTCGAAGTTCTGCCAGTAGCCGGTGACCGCGTGCGCGGGCAGGCCGGTGGCCGGCGGGGTGGTGGCGGTCGCGGTGGCCGTGGGGGTCGGCGTCGCGGTCTGGGTGGGCGTCGGGGTCGGGGTCGCGGTGGCCGTCGGCGAGCCGGTCGCGGTGGCGGAGGAGGTCGCGGTGGCCGTGGCGGTCGGCGACGGGGTGGCCGTGGCGGTCGGGCTCGGCGTGGAGGTGCCGCCCGGGCCGACCAGGCTGACGTCGTCGGCGAGGTAGGCGCTCTGGCCGTACCAGCCGTGCAGGTAGACGGTGACGCTGGTGGCGTTCGCGCCGGTGGTGAAGGTGGTGGACAGCTGGTTCCAGCTGTTCTGGTTCGACCAGGCGGACGGGTCGGTGCCGCCGGTACCGCGCGCGCCGAGGTAGACGTACGGCCCCTGCGCCCAGGCGCTCAGCGTGTAGCTGGTGTTGGGCAGCACGCTGATGGTCTGGGTGCACTCGGCGGTGTCGCCGGCGCCCGGGGTGGCCTGCAGCGCGCCGGTGCCGGCGTGGACCGGCGAGGAGACGGTGGTCGCCGCGCCGGCGCAGGTCCAGCCGCCCAGCCCGCCGTCGAAGCCGCCGTTGGCGACCAGGTTGCCGACCGCCGCACTGGCGCCGCCGGCGAAGAGGGCCAGGCCGCCGCCGGCCAGGGCGAGGGCGGTGGCGCCGGCCGCGACGGCCGGGAGGGGGCTGCGCCGGCGCTTGTGCGCAGGCTGGTTCAGCGTACGGGCCATGGGATGACACTCCTGGGGAGGGAGCGGCCGCCGCGGTGGGGGGCGCGGCGGCCGCGTGTGGGGGAGGGGAGGTCCGCTGTGGTGCGTGGGGGAGGGGCGGGGTGGTGGGGGTTCGTTCCGCCTTGGATCAAAAGCTGGACTAGACCATTGCCGGTCGTCAAGCATCGGACAGTCGGCTTACGGATTCCTTAAGGATTCGGAGACCGTTCCGTGTCCGCCGTCCCGGCGCCCCGGCCGGGCCCGCGACACGCCCGCCGGGACGGACTTCGTACAGGACCGTGACCAGACCGCTACCTGCGGCTTTACCGTGCGCGTGCCCGCCGGAGTAGGCTGCGCCGGGGCGGTGACGCACCAGCTGAACGAGCACGGAGGGGCCGGGAATCATGGGTCTGCGCGATGTCGCGGAACGGACGCCGGGGCTGCGAACCCTGCTGGGCGGGATGTACGGGCTCTACGGCCGCCGGGTCGAGGTCCACCTCGCCCGCACCCCGCACCACATCGGCGTGATCCTGGACGGCAACCGCCGCTGGGCGAAGGCCGCCGGTGGCTCCACGGTGTACGGCCACCAACGCGGTGCCGACAAGATCAGCGAGTTCCTCGGCTGGTGCGACGAGACCCACGTCACGGTCGTCACCCTGTGGATGCTCTCCACCGACAACCTCGACCGCCCCGCCGACGAGCTCGTCCCGCTGCTCGGGATCATCGAGGACGCCGTCACCGGCCTGGCCGCCGCCCGCCGCTGGAAGGTCCACCCGGTCGGGGCGCTGGACCTGCTCCCGCAGCACACCGCCGACGTGCTCAAGCGGGCCGCCGAGGAGACCGCCGACATCGACGGCATCACCGTCAACGTCGCGGTCGGCTACGGGGGCCGGCACGAGATCGCCGACGCCGTCCGCTCGCTGCTCCAGGAGCACGCCGGGCGCGGCACCTCGATCGAGGAACTGGCCGAGATCCTCGACGTCGAGCACATCGCCGAGCACCTCTACACCCGCAACCAGCCCGACCCGGACCTGATCATCCGCACCTCGGGCGAGCAGCGGCTGTCCGGTTTCCTGCTCTGGCAGAGCGCGCACAGCGAGTTCTACTTCTGCGAGGCGTACTGGCCGGCCTTCCGCAAGGTCGACTTCCTGCGGGCGCTGCGCGCCTTCGAGCAGCGCAACCGCCGACTGGGCCTCTGACCGCCGAAGTGACCGCCGTAGGGCTGGCCTACCCGGGGCCCGCGTGAGGCCAAACGTTCACCGGCAATGATCCGTCAGTTCGCCGGGGGCGCGAATGCACCGCCCCTCGCCTGGGAATACTCCAGGCAGTCCGGTCCCGAGGCCACCGGGGCAGCGGGGCCGGCTTGCCGCGGATGACGCAGGGTCATCCGCTCTGGAGGCCTAGTGGTCAGTTCCAAGAGCCGCCGGACGCCAGACCGGCGCACGTACGTTCTCGACACCAGCGTGCTCCTGGCGGACCCTCTCGCCATGACGCGCTTCGAGGAGCACGAGGTCGTCCTTCCGGTGGTGGTCGTCACCGAGCTGGAGGCCAAGCGGCACCATCCGGAGCTGGGCTACTTCGCCCGCCAGGCGCTGCGGCTGCTCGACGACTACCGCATCCGCCACGGCCGGCTCGACGAGCCGATCCCGGTCGGCGAGCTCGGCGGCACCATCCGGGTCGAGCTCAACCACTCCGACCTGTCGATACTGCCGGCCGGCTACCGGGTCGGCGGCGGCGAGGCGGACAGCCGGATCCTCGCGGTCGCCCGCAACCTGCAGGCCGAGGGGTACGACGTCACCGTCGTCTCCAAGGACCTGCCGCTGCGGATCAAGGCCAGCTCGGTGGGTCTGCTCGCCGAGGAGTACCGGGCCGAACTCGCGATCACCTCCGGCTGGACGGGCATGTCCGAGCTGCACGTCCCGGCCGATCAGGTGGACGCGCTGTTCGCGGCCGGCCACGACGCCGCGGTGGACGTCGAGGGCGCCGCCGAGTTGCCCGTCCACACCGGACTGGTGCTCACCTCGGAGCGGGGTCGGGCGCTCGGCCGGGTGACCGGCGACGGCCGGGTCCGGCTGGTGCGCGGCGAGCGCGAGGCGTTCGGGCTGCGCGGGCGCAGCGCCGAGCAGCGGGTGGCGCTGGACCTGCTGCTCGATCCGGACGTCGGCATCGTCTCGATGGGCGGCCGGGCCGGCACCGGCAAGTCCGCGTTGGCGCTGTGCGCGGGGCTGGAGGCGGTGCTGGAGCGGGGGCAGCACCGCAAGGTGATGGTCTTCCGGCCGCTGTACGCGGTCGGCGGGCAGGAGCTCGGCTACCTGCCGGGCTCCGAGACGGAGAAGATGAGCCCCTGGGCGCAGGCGGTTTTCGACACCCTCTCCGCCGTCACCACCCCGGACGTGATCGAGGAGGTCATCTCCCGCGGGATGCTGGAGGTGCTGCCGCTGACCCACATCCGGGGGCGCTCGCTGCACGACGCGTTCGTGATCGTGGACGAGGCCCAGTCGCTGGAGCGCAACGTCCTGCTGACGGTGCTGTCCCGGATCGGCCAGGGCTCGCGGGTGGTGCTCACCCACGACGTGGCGCAGCGGGACAACCTCCGGGTGGGCCGGTACGACGGCGTGGTGGCGGTGGTGGAGAAGCTGAAGGGGCATCCGCTCTTCGCCCACATCACGCTCACCCGCTCGGAGCGTTCGCCGATCGCGGCGCTGGTCACGGAGATGCTGGAGGACATCCACCCGTGATCCGTCCCTGACCAGGACACAGTCGGACAATACGGTCAATTCTCGGTGCAGGGCCCGCTTCTGGCGAGGCGGGCCCTCACCCCTTTCATCACATCGAGTGCTTTCCGTCCGGGGAACTCCCGTGCGGTGAATGTGACATGCGCCACGCGAACGGGAATTGCGTCGACAGCGTCCGGTGCGGCATGGTGAGGGTTCTGTCAGGCCCCGCGTACGGCGTGGCAGGGCTTCCGGACCCCGGGAGTCCGGCCCGGATGGTCCGCCAACTCCGGTCGGTGGACGGACAATTGAACACCGATGAGCCGTACGCCGCCCGATTCCAACGCCTGGTCGCCTCACCTCGACCGGACGCCGGGCCAGTACCTCCCGTGACCAGAGCACCGTGCGGAGGTCAGTGTCAAGGGGCATGTTGCGTCCGCACGGTCACGCGTGGGCGATGCTGGAAGGAATCCATGTGACTCGGATCTCGGTCCGGGGAGTCGCTGTGGCCTCTGCCACCGCCGTCACCGCTGTCGGTGCCGTCGTGGGTATGGCCTCGGGCAGCGAGGGCAAGACGACGCAGACGGTCGATGTCGCCGGCGCGACCCTGCTTGCCGAAGTCCCCTCTGGCGCCCAGGCGCAGACCATCAGTGACAACATCGGCCAGCAGGCGACCGCCCAGCAGGCCTCTGCCGACGCCGCCGCCAAGGCCGCCGCCGAGCAGAAGGCCGCCGAGGAGGCCGCGCGCCAGAAGGCCGCCGCGGACGCCCAGGCGAAGGCCGACGCCCAGGCCAAGGCCGACGCGGAGAAGGCGGCCAAGGCCGCCGACGACAAGCGCAAGGCCGACGAGGCCGCCGCCAACCGCTCCAAGGCCCGTTCGGCGATGGCTGCCACCGACAACAGCGCCCCGCCGGTCTCGGTCAGCCCCGGCTCGGTCCAGGACATCGCCCGGCAGGTCGTCGGCGACGACGCCCAGTTCCAGTGCTTCAGCCAGATCGTGAAGCGCGAGAGCGGTTGGGACTACACCGCGACCAACAAGAGCTCCGGCGCGTACGGCCTGGTCCAGGCGCTGCCCGGCACCAAGATGGCCTCGGCCGGTGCCGACTGGCGCACCAACCCGGCCACCCAGATCAAGTGGGGTCTGGGCTACATGAACAGCCGCTACGGCAGCCCCTGCGGCGCCTGGTCGTTCTGGCAGTCCCACAACTGGTACTAGGAGTCACCACCCCCCTGCGGTGGACTCCGTACGGCCCCCGGTCGCTCGTCGGACCCGACGAGTGACCGGGGGCCGTCGCTTTCCCGCCTGTTGGGCGGGGGGTCGGGCCGCGCCGCCCGGGCTGCGCTGACCAGTGCGCCCACGGGCGGTGCGGGCCCGGGTGCGGACGCGGGGCGCGGGAAGGGGTCCTGGTTGCTTCCCGCACCGGCCGGTCCGCCGACAGTTGGTCTGCGGCCGGGACCGCTGAGGCCGGGACCTCGCCCTCCCCGGGGTCTCGTCCCGACTCCTCCCCAGCGATCCAGGTCCGAAACCATCTGAAATCTGGCGTTTTGCCCCGGTTTGGTGACGAGGTTGTTCGAGCCGAACCCGCCGGGGGTCGGACTCGCCGCGCCCCCGCCCGGTAGCGTCATCCCTGACGGCCGTGGCGGGACCCGCGGCGTACCGCCGGGCACGGCGGCTCAGCAGGGGAGCGGTGGTAGCGAGGATGGCGCGGGGCGGAAAGGCCTTCAAGGCCGTGGCCAAGGGCATGGCCGTGGTGGCGAGCGCGGCCGCCGTGATCGAACGGCGCCGGCGCGCCGCGATGACGGCGGACCCGCACGAGCTCGCCGTCCCCGTGCTGGCCGGGGCGCCCGATCCGGTCCCGGCCCCGCGGGCCGAGCCCGCCGCGGCGCCGTCCTCCGAACCGGCGGCCCCGGCGGCCGCGGCCACCCCCGCGTCGGCCGCGCCCGCCGGCCTCGGCCGGGAGTACCACCCCGGCCGGCCCGCCACCCCGGCCGAGGCCGTGCCCTGGGGGCTGCGGGTGGCCGCCGAGTCGACCTGGCGGCTGCTGCTGCTCGGCGCCGCGCTCTACGTCGTCTTCTACATCGTCGACATGCTGCGGCTGGTCGCCTTCGCGGTGCTGGCCTCGCTGCTGATCTCCGCGCTGCTGGAGCCGACGGTCTCCTGGCTGCGGCGGCACGGGGTGCCGCGCTCGCTGGCGGCGGGCGCGGTGTTCCTGAGCGGGTTGGCCGGAATCGGACTGGTCGGCTGGTTCGTGGTCTGGCAGGTGTCCACCAACCTGTCGAAGGTCACCAGTCGCGTGCAGGACGGTGTGAACACGCTGCGGGACTGGCTGAGCACCGGGCCGCTGCACCTGACCCAGCAGCAGATCAACGACTACGCCGACCAGATCGGCAAGGCGATCACCACCAACACCGACCAGATCACCTCGGCCAGCCTGACCGGTGCGCAGATCGCCGTCGAGGTGCTGACCGCGGTGGCGCTGGCCTTCTTCACCACCTTCTTCTTCCTCTACGACGGCGCGCGGATCTGGAACTGGGCGCTGCGCGGGCTGCCCCGGCACTCCCGCTTCGCCATGGCCGGCGCCGGCCCGAAGGCCTGGGCGACGCTCACCGCGTACGTGCGCGGCACCGTCTGCGTGGCCTTCATCGACGCGGTCTGCATCGGCATCGGCATCGATCTGCTGGGCGTGCCGATGGCGATGCCGCTGGCCGTGATCATCTTCCTGGGCGCCTTCGTCCCGCTGGTCGGCGCCCTCGTCACCGGCACGGTCGCGATGCTGATCGCCCTGGTCACCGAGGGGCCGTGGACGGCGCTGATGGTGCTGATCGTGCTGGTCGCGGTGATGCAGGTCGAGAGCCACATCCTCCAGCCGCTGATCCTCGGCCGCGCCGTCCGGGTGCACCCGCTGGGCGTCGTCCTCGGCGTCGCGGCCGGCGGCATCATCGGCGGCATCGGCGGCGCGGTGGTGGCCGTCCCCCTGATCGCCGTCACCAACACCGTGATCACCCACCTGCGCCGGCGCAACGAGGCCGGTCAGGCCGTCTTCACCGCGCTGGAGGCCGCCCGCGAAGCCGCCGGCCGCAGTGCCGCGGCCCCGCCCGCGGAGAGCTGACAACGCCGACGGGCCCCTTCCGGACGTGGTGTCCGGAAGGGGCCCGTCGGCGTTGGCGCGGGTCCGTCAGGCGGTGGCGTCGGCCAGGGCGGCCTCGGCGTCGAGGACGCCGGCCACGGCCTGCAGGACGGCGGCGATCTTCATCGAGGCCTGGACGACCTCGCGCTCGACGCCGGCCTTGCGCAGGACGGCCTCGTGCGAGTCGAGGCACTGGCCGCAGCCGTTGATGGCCGACACGGCGAAGCACCAGAGCTCGAAGTCGACCTTCTCGACGCCCGGAGTGCCGATGATGTTCATCCGCAGACCGGCGCGCATCGTGCTGTACTCCTTGTCGGAGAGCAGGTGCAGCGTCCGGTAGTAGACGTTGTTCATCCCCATGATCGCGGCCGCGCCCTTGGCGGCGGTGTACGCCTCCGGGGAGAGGTTGGCCTTGGCCTCGGGCTCCAGCTCGCGCAGCAGACCGGCGCTGCGGGTGGCCATCGCGCAGGACAGCACGGTGCCCCAGAGCTGCTGGGCGGGGAGGTCGGAGTTGCCGATGACCGAGCCCAGGTTGAGCTTGAGGTCCTTGGCGTAGTCCGGGAGGGCGGCCTTCAGGTCGTCGAGGGCCATGGGTCAGCCCGCCAGCAGGGCCTGGGCGTCGAGGGTGTCCTCGCCCTTGGTCCAGTTGCACGGGCACAGCTCGTCGGTCTGCAGGGCGTCCAGCACCCGCAGGACCTCCTTGGGGTTACGGCCGACGGAGCCGGCGGTCACCATGACGAACTGGATCTCGTTGTTCGGGTCGACGATGAACACCGCGCGCTGGGCGGTGCCGTCCGCGCCCTCGACGCCGCAGGCGCGCATCAGGTCGTGCTTGACGTCGGCCAGCATCGGGAAGGGCAGGTCGCGCAGGTCCTTGTGGTCCTTGCGCCAGGCGTGGTGCACGAACTCGGAGTCACCGGAGACGCCGAGGATCTGGGCGTCGCGGTCGGCGAACTCGTCGTTCAGCTTGCCGAACGCGGCGATCTCGGTCGGGCAGACGAAGGTGAAGTCCATCGGCCAGAAGAAGACGATCTTCCACTTGCCCTCGTAGGACTTGTGGTTGATCTCGGCGAAGGCGTTCGCGGCGTCCAGGTCGACGCAGGCGTTGAGTTCGAACTCGGGGAACTTGTCACCGATCGTGAGCACGTTCGCTTCTCCTGAAGTGAGACTGAGGGGAGTTTGTCCGGATTCCGGACACGTCCTACGTTTCCACATCGTGGACTGATCAGGGAAATAGCTAGACTGGATGTGTCTGATCGGAGATGGCTATCAGTACCGAACCTCCCACGTCCCGGCCCCGGCCCCGCAGGGGTGCCGCCGCCAGGTCCGAGTCCGTTGTGGCGAGCGCCACAGTCCGCAGCCCCCGGGCGCCGACCGTCGCCCAGCTCAGGGCGTTCCTCGCGGTCGCCGAGCACCGGCACTTCCGGGAGGCCGCCGCCGCCACCGGGACCAGTCAGCCGGCGCTGTCCGGGGCGATCGCGGCGCTGGAGGAGTCGCTGGGCGCGCAGCTGGTCGAGCGTACGACGCGCAGGGTGATTATCACTCCCTTGGGGGAGCGCGTGCGCGAGCATGCACGCCGGGTGCTCGCCTCGCTGCAGGCCCTCACCGAGGAGGTCGACGCGGCCCGCCGCCCGTTCACCGGGCCGCTGCACCTCGGTGTCATCCCGACCGTCGCGCCCTACCTGCTGCCCACCGTGCTGCGGTTGGTCCGCGACCGCTTCCCGGAGCTGGAGCTGCACGTCCACGAGGAGCGCACGCCCTCGCTGCTGGAGGGACTGGCCGCCGGGCGGCTGGACGTCCTGCTGCTCGCACTCCCGGCCGGCGGCGTCTCCCCGACCCGGGACATCCCGCTGTTCGACGAGGACTTCGTCCTGGTCACCCCGCCCGACCATCCGCTCGCCGGGCGGATCGACGTCCCGCGCGACGTGCTGCTCGACCTGGACGTGCTGCTGCTGGAGGAGGGCCACTGCCTGCGCGACCAGGCCCTCGACATCTGCCGCGAGGTCGGCGCCGATCCGACGGGCTCCACCACCCGTGCGGCCGGTCTGTCCACCCTGGTGCAACTGGTCGCCGGCGGCCTCGGGGTGACGCTGCTGCCGGCCACCGCGCTGGACGTCGAGGCCGGCCGCACCGACCGGCTGACCGCCGTGCGCTTCGCCGCCCCGGCGCCCGGCCGCCGGATCGGGCTGGCCACCCGCCCCGGTTCGGCGTGCAGTGCCGAGTACGAACGCTTCGCGGTCGCGCTGCGCGAGGTGCTGGCCGAACTCCCGGTCCGGATCGTCTCCTAGCCCCCTGGCTCCCTGGTCTCCGGGCCCCCGGAATTGCCGCCGAGGGCCTACGGCCTCGCCGGGGCGCCGAGGCAGAGCCCGACCGTGGTGGCCACCAGCAGGTCCAGGGCCCGCAGGGTGTCCGGGTCGGGCTGCTCGCCCGGCGCGCGCAGCGCCAGGTAGCGGTCGGTGAGGCCGTCGAAGCCGGTGAGGAAGTGGACGGCGATCTCCCGGGCGGGCATGGCCAGTTGGAGGCCGTGCGCGTCGGCGAGCGCGGTGAGCATCTCCGCCGCGGTGCCCTCGATCCCGTGCTGGAGCGCCCGCATGATCTCCTGCAGGTCCGGGTCGCGCATCGCCAGCGCCGCGAACTCGCTCAGCAGCACGCACCGCCCGTCCTCGCCGGTCGAGCTCTCCCAGAGCGCGTGGACCAGTGTCCCGACCTGCTCGCCGAAGGAGCCGTCGCCCGGGTAGGAGGCGCGGACGTGGCCGATGAACTCGGCGGTCAGCTGCTCGACGACGGCCCGGTAGAGGTCCTTCTTGGTGCCGAAGGTGTAGTGCACCGTCGCCTGCGCCACGCCCAACTCGGCCGCGATCGCGCGGGTGCTGCCGGCGGCGACCCCCTCCCGGGTCATCAGGTCGAGGGCGGCCTGGACCAGTTGCGGACGGCGTTCGGAGGCGGGGACATGAGCCATCCAGCCAGGGTATCGCCATGGTCGGATAACTGTGTCGAACGATTCTGTCACTTGATTCGGTCGGACAACTTTGTCACCTGACAAGGTTGCGCGTACGGTGGAGCGCGACCTGCTTCAGGCACCTGCCTGCCCGACGACCTGACCGAGGGGTCACCCATGGCCACGTACCTCTACCGACTGGGCCACTACTGCTTCCGGCGAAGGCGGGCGGTGCTGGCCGTCTGGATCGCCGTGCTGATCGCGCTCGGCGGGGCCGCAGGGGCGTTCGCCGGCAAGACCAGCGACGAGTTCAAGGTGCCGGGCACCGAGGCGCAGACCACCCTGGACCGGATCAAGGACACCTTCCCGCAGCAGGCCCACGGCTCCGCCCAGGTCGTCTTCGCGGCCCCCGCGCCCGGCGGCGCCACCGCGCCCGAGGCGGGCCGGGCCGTCAGCGAGGCGGTCGGCCGGATCGCCGCCGTCCCGGGCGTCGCCGCCGTGCCCGACCCGTACGCCACCGGCGCCGTCTCGCCGGACGGCCGGGTCGCGATCGCCCTGGTCTCCTTCGACCACAAGCTCGCCGACGTCACCGACCAGCAGCGCGAGGCCGTCAGGGCCGCCGCCGAGCCGGCCCGCGCGGCCGGGCTGGACGTCGCCTTCGGCGGCGACGCGTACAACAAGATGGCGCAGGTCGACGGCGGGGAGGCGATCGGCCTGGTGGTCGCCGGGGTGGTCCTGGTGGTCACCCTCGGCTCATTGGTCGCCGCCGGGCTGCCGCTGCTGACCGCCCTGGTCGGGGTCGGCGCGGCGCTGGCCGCGATCATGGCGCTGTCCGGCTCGTTCGAGATCATCACCACCGCGCCGGTGCTGGCGCTGATGGTCGGCCTCGCCGTCGGCATCGACTACGCGCTGTTCATCCTCTCCCGGCACCGCCGCCACCTGGACGAGGGCCTGGAGCCGGACGAGGCCGCCGCCCGCGCCACCGCCACCGCCGGCAGCGCCGTCGTCTTCGCCGGCCTGACCGTCGTCGTGGCGCTCGCCGGGCTCGCCGTCGCGGGCGTCCCCTTCCTGACCGTGATGGGCCTGGCCGCCTCCGGTGCCGTCGTGGTCGCCGTCCTGGTCGCGATCACGCTGCTGCCCGCGCTGCTCGGCTTCGCCGGCCGTGCCATCGACCGGCTGCCGGTCCGGAAGCGGGCGCTGCACCGCGAGACCCGCCCCGACGGCCGCACCACCCTGGGCGAGCGCTGGGCCCGCTTCGTGGTCCGCCGCCCGCTGGCGGTGCTGCTCGCCGGACTGGCCGGGCTGGGCCTGCTCGCCGTGCCCGCCGCGAGCCTCGACCTCGGCCTGCCGGGCGGCGGTTCGCAGGCCGCCGGCACCGACGCGCGCAAGGCCTACGACCTGGTCGGCGCCGGCTTCGGGCCGGGCTTCAACGCGCCGCTGGTGGTCGTCGTGGACGCCCAGGGCGCGCCGCGGCCGGAGCAGGCGGTGCAGGGCGTGGCGGCCCGGCTGCAGACCCTGCCGGGCGTGCGGACGCTGCTGCCCCCGACCGTCGACCGGACCGGCGGCACCGCCCTGCTGACCGTCATCCCGCAGACCGGGCCGGACGACGCCGGCACCAGGACACTGGTCAACGAGATCCGAGACCAGCGCGAGTCGCTGAAGTCCGCCACCGGCGCGGACATCGCCGTCACCGGCACCACCGCCGCCAACATCGACGTCTCCACCAAGCTCGGCCAGGCGCTGCCGCCGTTCCTCGCGGTGATCGTCGGCATCGCGGTGGTGCTGCTGGCGCTGGCGTTCCGCTCGGTGCTCGTCCCGCTCAAGGCGGTGGCCGGATTCCTGCTCAGCATCACCGCCTCGCTCGGCGCGGTGGTCGCGGTCTACCAGTGGGGCTGGCTGGACGGCCTGATCGACGTGCCGAAGGTCGGGCCGGTGGTGAGCTTCGTGCCGATCCTGCTGATCGGCGTGCTGTTCGGGCTGGCGATGGACTACGAGCTGTTCCTGGTCTCCGGGATGAAGGAGGAGTACGTCCACGGCAGGGCGCCGCGGGACGCGGTCGTGGCCGGGGTGCGGGGCGGCGCCCGGGTGGTCACGGCGGCGGCACTGATCATGGTGTCGGTGTTCGGCTCGTTCGTCTTCGGCCACGACCCGATCGTGCAGCCGATCGGCTTCGCCCTCGCGGTGGGCGTGCTGGTGGACGCCTTCGTGGTGCGGATGGCGCTGGTGCCGGCCGCGATGACGCTGTTCGGCCGGGCCGCCTGGTGGTTCCCGAAGCGGCTGGAGAAGGTCGTGCCGCGGGTCGACATGGAGGGCGAGCAGCTGATCGCTCGCCTGGAGGAGCGTCCGGCGAAGGAGCCGGTCGGGGTCTGAACCGCGGCCCGGGCGTCCGGCGGGCCGCTCCCGCCGGGCGCCCGCGCGGGCCCTAGGGCTGCCGCTGCTCGGCGGACGGCTGGGGGAGGCGCTGCTCGAACCAGACCACCTTGCCGGTGCCCAGCCGGGTGGCGCCCCAGCGGTCGGCGCACCTGGCCACTATCTGCAGGCCGCGGCCGCGTTCGTCCTCCGGCCCGGTGCGGCGCGGCCGCGGCAGCAGCGGGCTGTCGTCGCCGACCTCGCAGCGCAGCCGGGTGGTGCGCACCAGGCTCAGGGTGACCGGGCGGGTCGCGTGCTGGACGGCGTTGGTCACCAGCTCGCTGACCATCAGCTCGGTCGCCTCGCTGAGCTCGCCGAGCCCCCAGCGGCGCAGCGTGTGGGCGGCCAGCCGACGGGCCCGACCGGGCGTCTCGTTGCGCGGCTGCAGGTACCAGTGCGCGACGTCCCCGGCCGGGATGCCGTCGAAGCACGCGCCCAGCAGGGCGATGTCGTCGCCGCGGTCGCCCGGCGGCAGGATCCGCAGCGCCTCCTGGCAGAGCTGTTCGGGGGACTGCCAGCGGGCGGCGGCGATCCGGGCGCGGAGCACCTCCAGGCCGTCGCTGATCGGGCGGCTGCGGGTCTCCACCAGGCCGTCGGTGAACAGCAGCAGGGCCGAGCCGGGAGGCGCGGGCAGTTCGACCGAGTTGAAGTCCACCCCGCCGACCCCGATCGGTGCCCCGGAGTCCAGCTCCACCAACTCGGCCGTCCCGTCCGGTCGGACCAGGACGGGCGGGACGTGCCCGGCGTTGGCCAGCACCACCCGGTTGGCGATCGGGTCGTACACCGCGTACACGCAGGTCGCCAGGTGCTGCTCGCGGCCGAGCCGCTGGGCCTGCTCGTCCAGGTGGTAGAGCACCTCGTGCGGCGGCAGGTCGAGGGCCGCCAACGTCTGGGCGCTGGTGCGCAGTTGGCCCATGATGGCGGCCGAGGTGAGCGAGTGGCCCATCACGTCGCCGACGATCAGGGCGACCCGGTTGCCGGGCAGCGGTACGGCGTCGTACCAGTCGCCGCCGACCTGTGCGCCGCGCTCGCCGGGCAGGTAGCGCTGGGCCAGCCGGACGCCGTGCGGCTGCGGCAGGCGCAACGGCAGCATGCTGCGCTGGAGTTCGTTGGCTATCTCCCACTCGCGGGCGTACCGCAGCGCGGTGTCCACCGCCAGCCCCGCCTGGGTGGCGAGGTGTGCGGCGGTCGCGATGTCGGCGGCGTCGAAGGCGGGCCGGCCGGTGCGTTCAGGAGGGCGGCGGATCAGCACCAGCAGTCCGAGGACGGCCTTGCGGCCGCGCAACGGCAGGGCCAGCACCGAGGTGCCCGCCGCCAACCGGGCCAGCCCGCGGGTGCCGTACAGCTCGCGCAGCAGCGCCTCGGTGCGTTCGGCGCCGGGCGTGCCGAGCACCGCGGACTCGGCGGGGCGGCGGCTCAGCAGGGCGTGCGCGAGCGCCCCGCCGCGGGTCACCGGGGTGGCGGGGCCGGTGTCGGCGGCCGAGCGGGAGCCGTACCGGGAGCGGTGCCGGTCGTCCGCGCCGCTCGGCCGGCCGCGCCGTCCGATCCGGGTGCCGGTGCTGTGGTGGATCCGCAGCTCGTCCGGGAAGCCGGGTTCGCGTTCGACGTTGGGCAGCGGGTCGCGCAGGTGGACCACGGCGGCGTCGGCCAGGGTCGGGACCAGCACCCGGCCGATGTTGCGCAGCGTCGCGGACAGGTCGAGCGCGCTGTTGATCCGCCGGGTCGCCGAATCGAGGTAGCCGAGCCGGCCCGCCACGTCCTCACGGTTCGGGTGGCCGGCCGGAGCGTGCGCCGGCGCCGGGAGCCCGCCGCGCTGGCCCGGGACGGCAGGCGGCTGTCCGGCCTCGGTCTTGAGCTGGTCGCGCACGGGCTGCCTGTCCTGGATTCGGTGGGGTTCTGCGGTGGTCTGCGGTGTTCTGCTGGCGGACGCTGCTGCCGTCCGGTCGGTCAGCCGACGCGTCGACAGCACAGGAACAGCTGTTCCTCCGGCGGCAGCGCGGTACTGGCCGGCGCGTACGGATGACCCGAGCACTCCTCGACGGAGAAGCCCGCCGTGACCAGAACCCGCTCCAGATCCTCCCTCAGATATCCACTGATCCGCAGCTCTCTGCCAAGGAACGGAAGCGGAACGTGATCCAGATCCGCCTCGACCATGCCGAGCGCCAGCAGTCCGCCCGGCCGAAGGAGTTCGCGCAGCCGGGCGAGCACGGTCGGGATCTCGTCCTGCGGCAGCAGGATCAGCGAGAAGAACGCGGTGACGGCGGCGAACCCGTTCTTGCCCAGCGGCCCCAGTCCGGGGGCGTTCCAGACCTGCCCGGCGCGCTCGGTGGCCAGATCGAACAGGTCGATCCGATGGAACTCCGGTGGGTGTGCACCCGGGAAGCGGGCCTCCCTGGCCAGCGCGAGCATGACGTCCGAGAGGTCTATCCCGGTCACCCGCAGCCCGCCCGCGACCAGCTGCCGGACCGTCGGGTCCCCGGTGCCGCAGCCCACGTCCAGCACCCGCGCCCCGGGTTCGAGCTCGGCCAGCAGTTGCCGCCCGCAGGCCAGCTGCCCGTCCTTGGCCGGGAAGGCCTCGCCGTACCCGGCGCCGATGGTGTCGAAGGCGACCGCCTGCAGGGCACGTGCCGCCCGGCGCCGCCGTACGTCGGGCTCGTCGTCTCCCGCGTCCTCGTCGACGGGGAACGCGTCGGATATCTGTCCGGTCGTCACGATCGAGAGGCACCCTTCCACCCGTGGCCTCCGGCCGGCTGCACGCGGCCTCACGGGAGCGGGCTGCCGTCCGCCCCGGCGCCCACCCTGCCTCGCCGGCCCACACGCTGCCGGCAGACACTCGTGTGTGTACTGGCATCTGAGAATAGGCGTGATCTCTGCGCCATGGGGTCCCTTTCCAGCCAACTCGTCATGCTTGGGCCGGTGTGGACCGGGTTGCGGAAGCACGACGGTGCGGGTGGGGGTGGTGCGACCGGTCTCCGCGCGCCGCATGGCGCGCCGTGGTGGAATGACTGACCTGCGGTTTCGCCGATCTGTGGACTGACAATCGGACGTTTATTGAACGTCAATCGCCTCGGTGCAGAGTGGAGTCCAGCGCCGGGGAAGCGTTGAGGGCGCTCCCGCAGCCGGGGGGCTGCGGGGGCGCCGACGCGCGCACCGGGGGAGGAACTCCGCTGGGGGGCGGAGGCCTACGGCGCGGGGGGAGAAGAAGGGGGAGGCTCGGTGTGCTGTTGTGAGATGAGGTTCGCCACGGGGGAGGCCTCCGGCACACCGAGCCGCGTGAAGATCGCGTGCGCTTCCGTCAGGCAGGCGAGCCCGCGGGCGGGCTGGGCCAGGGCCAGCAGCGCTTCGCCTAGGGCGGCGTTGGCCAGGCCCTGGCAGTAGGCGGAGTCCATCTCCTGCGCGATCGCGAGCGAAGCGCCCGCCGCCTCGGCCGCCTCGCCCTGCTGTCCGGCGGCGAGTAGGGCGGAGGCCAGACGGGCGAGGGTGTAGCCCTCCCAGAGCCGGTTCCGTTGGGACCGGTAAAGCTGATGTGCCTCCCGCAGGTGCGGGACGGCTTCGCCACCGGTGAGCACCACGCCGAGCTGGTACAGCGTCTGCGCGAGCAGCGGGCCGTTCTTGGACTCGCGCGCTGCGGAGACTCCGTCGCTGGCGGACTGGATTGCCGTCTCGGTCATGCCGAGCCAGTGCTGCACCCGGGCCATGTTGCCGACGATCCGTGCCTCGGCGGTCGGTGTGCGGACAGCCTGGCTGGTGGCCCGGGCCTGTTCGAGGAACCCCAGGGCCTCGGTTTTGCTGTTACCGATGCCCAGGATCCAGCCCAGCGTGTTGGCCGTAGCCAGCAGCAGGATGGACGGGTTGTCCGGTGCCTGGTGGTCGAGGCTCCGACGCAGCGAATGCTCGGCGCCCTGGAAGTCGCTGGTGACGGACTGGAGGGTACCGAGGGCGAAGTACGCTCGGGCGAGCACTGCCGAGTCGCCACGGCGTTCCGCGTCCTGGCTGATGGTTTCCAGGACCCGGCATCCCCGAGGGCCGCGGGTCGGGTCGGGGTCGATGCTGAACATCAGGTTCAGCAGATCGACTGCCGAGCGCTGCAGGGCGTCGGGACCGTTCGCGGCGGTCTCGACGGCACTGAGGAGCAGGGCGCCCTCGGTTCGGAGCCAGTCTTGCGCGGACTGGCTGGTCGGAAGGCCGATCCCCGGCAAGGCGGGCGTCGTCAGCAGCTCCGGCAGTGTGTCGTCCGGTTCGATGGCCTGGGCCGCATTGCGCATGGTCGGGATCAGCAGGTCGAACAGCCGCTGAATCGCCCGCTCCCGCTCCTCGGCGTCGCCGATCCGCTCATTCTGCCGCTGGGCGTACAGGCGGAGCAGGTCGTGGTAGCGGTAGCGGCCCGGGGTGAAGCATTCCAGCATGTTCGCTTCGACCAGTGCCTCGGCGAGGTCCTCGGCGGCATCTTCGTTCAGATCGAGCAGCGCAGCTGCCGCCTCCAGCGGGATGTCAGTGGAGTCGATCAACGAGAGAAGCCGAAAGGCCCGAGCCTCGGCCGCGGAGAGTTGTCCGTAGCCGAGCCCGATGGTGGTCTCCACAGCGAGGTTGCCCAGCTGGAGTTCGTCTAGACGGCGCCTTTGATCGGCTAACCGGCGGGCCAGATCGGAGACGCTCCAGCGCGGGCGGCTGGCCAGGCGGGCGGCGGCAATGCGGACGGCCAGCGGCAGGAAGCCGCACGCTTTGACCACGGCCATGGTGGCCTCCGGCTCAGCAGCGGCCCGCTGCTCCCCGACGATGGCCGAGAACAGCGACATTGCCTCGGCTGGCGTCAGCTCCTCCACGTCGAACAACTGCGCACCCGGAATGCCGGCCAGTCGGGACCGGCTGGTGGCCAGTACGGCGCAGCCGGAGACGCCTGGGATCAGCGGCTTGATCTGTTCGGCGTCCCGTGCGTTGTCCAGCAGGATGAGCATCCGTCGTCCGGCGAGCTGTGAGCGGTAGAGGGCCGCGCGCTGTTCGAGCGAGTCGGGACTCTCGGTGACGCCGAGTGAATGCAGGAAGTCGCCCAGGACGACCACCGGGTCGGCCGGTGAGGCGCCGGCCCCACGCAGGTCGACGTACAGCTGACCGTCCGGGAATTCCGACCGGACGCGGTGGGCGACGTGGACAGCGAGGGTGGTCTTGCCGACGCCCCCGATCCCGGCCAACGACGTCACCACCACGGCCTGGCCAGTGGCGTTCTGCAGGATCGTCGATAGATCGGCCACCAGCTTTGAGCGGCCGCTGAAGTCCGATACGTCGGCGGGGAGTTGGGCTGGTGCCGGGGGGGCGGCCGGACCGTCCCTTCGGGCTGCGGCGGAGGCGGTCACCTCCGGGAGGGTCAGTGCCGGGTCCGCTGCGAGGATACGGGCGTGCATGGCGGACAGGCTGGCGCCCGGCTCGACCCCGAGTTCCTCGATGAGCAGCTTGCGGGTGTCGGTGTAGACACCCAGGGCTTCGGCCTGGCGACCGCATCGGTACAACGCCAGCATGAGCAGTTCGCGGAGTCGTTCGCGCAGCGGGTGCTCGGCCGTCAGGATGTTGAGGTCGCTGACGATTTCGGCGTGGAGGCCGATGTCGAGGGCGGCGGCGCAGGATTCCTCGACGGCGGCCACTTGACGTTCGGCCAGCCGCAGCCGTTGGGCGTCGGCGTAGGGGCCAGGGATGCCGGTGAGTGGACGGCCGCTGAACAGCTGCAGGGCCTGGGCGAGGAGCCGGTGTGCCTCGTGCTGGTCTCCCGAGGCCCGGGCGGCCGCGGCGTCGACGGACAGCTTTTCGAAGACCGTCAGGTCCAGGGCGTCGTTTGGGATGCGCAGCGCATAGCCGTCCGCGATGGAGACCAGCACCTCGGAGGGCCCGCGAATCTCTCGTCGGGGTTCGATGACGGAGCGCAGTCGGGAGACGTATGTGCGGAGCGCGGCCACGGCTTGGGTCGGCGGTCGGTCGCCCCACAGGGCGTCGACGAGATCCTGCGTGGTGACCGGACGGCCGGACTGCAACAGAAGGGTGGTCAGGACGGCTTGCTGCTGGGGGGACCCGAGGGAGAGGGGCTTCCCGTCGAGCCAGGCCTGGACCGGACCGAGGACTTGGAAGCGCAGCGCAGGTGCCTGCGGTGTCTCCCGAAACTCCATGAAGTCCCCTGATGGCCTGTGGTGTTGATCTCTTGAAAGGGCGCTCGGCGGTCCGCCGCGGTGCTTCAGCTTAGGCGGACGCCCGACTCTGCCGGACGGCCCCGCAAGCCGCACGATGTTTATCGGACATTTAATCAACCCTACGATACTGTCCCCGCGCCCGCGCCAAGCAGGTCGGGCTGAAGACAATTGATGACTGAAAGGCGGCCGCCCAATGGCCAACAACCAGAGCGAGACCCCGGTGTCGTCGACGCCCGAGAGTGCGGCGCAGACTCCGGCTCCGGCCGCCGCTGTGGAGGCCGGCCGGGCTGTCGAGGGCGCGGTGGCTGCGACCTCGAACCCGACCGAGTACACCGAGCCGAACGCGGACCGGAAGGATGCCTTCGAGAACGAGGTCTTCGGCGACGAGGCTGAGCACGTACTGGAGCCCGTCAAGCCGGCCGCCGACGAGCCGGGCAAGACCTACGAACCCGAGAACGTCGTTTCCGGCTGCCCGTAAAGAGATCGGCCCGAGTGTCCCCGTGCCCGTCTGGGTGCGGGGGCGCTGTTGGTGATGTGCGCGCCAATTCGTGTGCGGGTCCATCGCGGTGGCCGAATCCCGTCCGTGGTGCACTCATGGTGACCGGTGATATCCGTTACGTGCCCGACGGTGGGCGCGGGGCGTTCCGGAATTCCGGATTCACTTGGGGGGATTGCGGGTCGGAATGCCGCGGTTTGCGTGTTTTTTGCCGCAATTAGCGCGGAAGATCGTATTCGGCTGAATCGCGGGGCCTGGGAACGGGCGAGACGTGGTTCGGTTCGGCCGCCCATTCCCGGCCGCCGCCCTCGGGGCGCAGGTAGTGCTCCCCGCCGACGGTGTCCATGTAGATGCCGGTGCGTCCGGTCCTCCGGTCGAGGACGAGTTCACCCACGTGCGGCCGGTAGGCCGAGGCGTCGCGTTGACGGGTGCTCACCGCTGTGCTCCTCGCTCTGGTAGGCGACTGGCCAGCATCTCTAGAGAAGCTAATATCTCTAGAGATGTCAACGGTCGTATCTGCTTACTGTCGGCCGCGGGCGCGCCTACGATTTGTCCGAGGGAGAGGGAGTGGCGATGACCGGCAGCAGTGGCGACAAGCAGCCCAAGTACCAGCGGATCGCCGACACCCTGAGGGCGGCCATCGACGCCGGCCAGTACTGCGCGGGCGACCGGCTGCCGGGCGAGAACGACCTCATGGACGAGTACGGCGTGGCCCGGATGACCGCCCGTCAGGCGCTCGGCGTGCTGCAGAGCGAGGGCATCGCCGAGGCACGCCGGGGCGCGGGGGTCTTCGTCCGGGACTTCCGCCCGCTGCGCCGGCGCGGGATCCAGCGGCTGGCGCAGGGGCAGTGGGGCTCCGGCCGGTCGATATGGTCGGCGGACATCGACAACCGCCTGCTGGTGGTCGACCAGGTGGCCGTCACCGAGCAGGGCGCCCCGGAGCACG
This sequence comes from Kitasatospora sp. NPDC087861, assembly GCF_044742585.1. Taxonomy (NCBI): domain Bacteria; kingdom Bacillati; phylum Actinomycetota; class Actinomycetes; order Kitasatosporales; family Streptomycetaceae; genus Kitasatospora; species Kitasatospora sp. NPDC087861. Next base: position 411,862 of record NZ_JBIUUS010000003.1, on the reverse strand, counting down.
TCGCCCGGGTACTGGGCGTGGACCCGGGCGAGCCGATGTGCGTACGGCACCGCCGCTTCGTCCTGGACGGCAAGCCGGTGCTGCTGTCGACCTCCTACCTGCCGGCCGGCCTGGTCGCCGGCACGGCCATCACCCGCGAGGACACCGGCCCGGGCGGCACCTACGCCCGACTGGCCGAGATAGGCGCGAAGCCGGTCCACTTCCGCGAGGAGGTCCGCTCCCGGATGCCGGGCGCGGAGGAGGCCGCCCGCCTGGAGCTCTCGGCCGGCACCCCGGTCATCCTGATCTGCCGCACCGCCTTCGCCGACGAGGGGCAGGTCGTCGAGCTCAACGAGATGATCCTCGACGCCGCCTCCTACGTCCTGGAGTACGACTTCGACGCGTGAGTGCGCGCAACGACACCGCCCCGGCCGCGAGGGGCGGCCGGGGCGGCGGGGTGACGCGGGTGGGGGCTACTCCTTGGAGCGGACGCGCAGGCTGGTGATCAGCGGGCCCTCGGTGGTCTCGCGGAAGAAGTCGTTGCCCTTGTCGTCGACCACGATGAAGGCCGGGAAGTCCTCGACCTCGATGCGCCAGACGGCCTCCATGCCGAGCTCGGCGTACTCCAGGACCTCGACCTTCTTGATGCAGTCCTGGGCCAGGCGGGCGGCCGGGCCGCCGATGGAGCCGAGGTAGAAGCCGCCGTGGGCGGCGCAGGCGTCGGTGACCTGCTTGCTGCGGTTGCCCTTGGCGAGCATGACCATGGAGCCGCCGGCGGCCTGGAACTGGTCGACGTAGGAGTCCATCCGGCCGGCGGTGGTGGGGCCGAAGGAGCCGGAGGCGTAGCCCTCGGGGGTCTTGGCCGGGCCGGCGTAGTAGACGGGGTGGTCCTGGAGGTACTTGGGCATGCCCTCGCCGGCGTCCAGGCGCTCCTTGATCTTGGCGTGGGCGATGTCGCGGGCGACGACCAGGGTGCCGGTGAGCGAGAGCCGGGTCTTGACCGGGTACTTGGACAGCTCGGCGCGGATATCGGACATCGGCTGGTTGAGGTCGACGCGCACGACGTCGTCGTCCAGGTGCTCGTCGGTGGTGTCCGGCAGGTACCCGGCCGGGTCGGTCTCCAGCTGCTCCAGGAAGACGCCCTCGGCGGTGATCTTGCCGAGCGCCTGGCGGTCGGCGGAGCAGGAGACGGCCATGGCGACCGGTAGCGAGGCGCCGTGGCGCGGCAGGCGGACGACGCGCACGTCGTGGCAGAAGTACTTGCCGCCGAACTGGGCGCCGATGCCGATCTTCTGGGTCAGCTCGGTGACCTTGGCCTCCAGCTCCAGGTCCCGGAAGCCGTGGCCGGTCTTGGCGTTGCCGGAGGTCGGCAGGTTGTCCAGGTAGTGCGCGGAGGCGTACTTGGCGGTCTTGAGCGCGAACTCGGCGCTGGTGCCGCCGATCACGATGGCCAGGTGGTACGGCGGGCAGGCGGCCGTGCCGAGGGAGCGGATCTTCTGCTCCAGGAACGAGAGCATGCTCGCCTCGTTCAGGATGGCCTTGGTCTCCTGGTACAGGTACGACTTGTTGGCGGAGCCGCCGCCCTTGGCCATGAAGAGGAACTTGTACGCGTCGCCGTCGGTGGCGTACAGCTCGATCTGGGCCGGCAGGTTGTTGCCGGTGTTCTTCTCGTCCCACATGGTCACCGGGGCCATCTGGGAGTAGCGCAGGTTGAGCTTCGTGTACGCGTCGAAGACGCCGCGCGCGATGGCGGACTCGTCGCCGCCCCGGGTGAGCACGTTCTGGCCGCGCTTGCCCATGACGATGGCGGTGCCGGTGTCCTGGCACATCGGGAGGATGCCGCCGGCCGAGATGTTGACGTTCTTCAGCAGGTCGAGCGCGACGAAGCGGTCGTTCGGGCTGGCCTCCGGGTCGTCCAGGATGCGGCGCAGCTGGGCGAGGTGGGCGGGGCGCAGGTAGTGCGAGATGTCGTGCATCGCCTCGGCGGTGAGCAGCCGCAGGGCCTCGGGCTCGACCTGGAGGAAGGTGCGACCGCCGGCCTCGAAGGTGGAGACACCCTCGGAGGTCAGCTTGCGGTACGGGGTCGGGTCAGCACCCAGGGGGAGCAGGTCGCTGTACTCGAAGTCTGGCGTGGGAGCCATGGGGGCGGTCCTTAGGTTTCCAGTGGTCCGGCTGCGTCGGCGAAGCACCCTCAAGGGTAGGACCCGGCCTTGCGTCGCATGCGGACAGGGCAGCCTGCGTGACCGGGCTCACTCGTCCGTGCGTGCGAGCGACTACGCTTGCGCCGTGGAGAATTCGCCGCCGCAGGACGATCCGGGGCAGCCGCCCGTGCCGGCGCCCGTACCGATGACCAAGCCCGAACCGAAGCCCGAGCTCAAGCCGCAGCCGCAGCCGTCGCACGCCCCGGTGGCGCAGGCGGACCTGCGGGTCTCGGACGCCGACCGCGAGCGGATCGCGGAGCTGCTGCGGGACGCCTACGCCGAGGGCCGGCTGGACGCGGACGAGCACGCCGAGCGGATCGGGGCCGCGTACGCCGCCAAGACCTTCGGCGATCTGGTGCCGCTCACCCGGGACCTGCCCGGCCACCGGCCGCTGTCGTTCGAGAAGCCGCCGCTGCAGGCCCCGGCACCGCGTCCGGTGGCGCCGGCGCTGCCGCCCGCGCGCCAGGAGTCCGCGTCGATGGTGGCGGTCTTCGGCGGCGCGTCCCGCCGGGGCCGCTGGCGGGTGGGCTCGCACCTGAGGGCGTTCGCGGCCTTCGGTGGGGTGGAGATCGACCTGACCGACGCCGTCTTCGAGTCTCCCGAGGTGGAGATCGAGGTGACGGCGCTGTTCGGCGGGGTCGAGATCCGGGTGCCGGAGAACGTGAGCCTGCACGGTAGCGGCGTCGGCATCTTCGGCGGCTTCGACGTCAAGGAGCAGACCGCGGCGGACCCGTACGCGCCGGTGGTCCGGGTCAAGGGCGTCGCGGTGTTCGGCGGCTGCGAGGCCAAGCCGCGCCGGGGCAAGAAGCTCAAGGAGTGGGTGCGCAAGCAACTCGGCACCGAGTAGCCGGGGTTGACCGACAGGGCGCCCGATCGGGGATCAACTCCCGGTCGGGCGCTCCGCGTTGTGTCCGGTGCGCTCCGTAGTCGATTGCGTGCAGTGTGCATGAATCGCGGCCGGGCGGGGTAGTTCCTTCCGCACATCGCTTCTTGTACGGCTGCGCACCGGAGGCGGCCCAGCGCCGGTCCGGGGGTTGGACAGCGGGGGCTCGCAGCCGGGCAGGGGAGCGAGCTTCCCCGTGTCCGAGAGTCTCGTCAGGAGTACGGCCGTGCTGCATCCGATCGAGTCCCGCACCACCTCCCCCGTCGCCGCCGCGCAGGTGCTGGAGCGCCGACCGGCCGTCCGGCCGCAGCCGCACCCCCCGGGCGGCCAGGGTTCCCAGGGCGCCTCCCCGAACCCCCCTTCCGCGGGCGAGGACAACCCCTGGCACACCGGTGCGGCCTGCCGGCGGGACGAGGCGGGGCTGTTCTTCGCGCCCTCGAAGGAGCCGACGGCGGCCCGGCTGTCGCGCGAGGAGCAGGCGAAGCAGGTGTGCGCCCGGTGTCCGGTGCTGCTGGAATGCCGCGAGCACGCGCTGGCGCAGCCGGAGCCGTACGGGGTCTGGGGCGGGCTGACGGCCGCCGAGCGGCGGGTCGTACTGGCCCGGCGCCGCCGCCGGGAGCCGGAGCTGCGCGAGGCGTCCCGGGTGGCCGCGGGGCAGCAGCGGATAGCCGGCTGACGCCGGGACGGGCGTCCGGGCCGGTCCCGGGCCGGACGCGCCGCGGCCTCGGCGGAGGGGGATTCCGCCGAGGCCGCGGGTGCGCTCGCCCCGTCCTGGTCCGCGCGGTCGGCGCGGTTGTCGGTTGGCGCGGTTGTCAGTTCGCGCGGTCGAAGTCGATCGCGCTGTAGGCCCGCAGCTTCGACAGCTTGTGGACGGAGTTGATCTCGCGGATCGTGCCGCTCTTGGACCGCATCACCAGCGAGCTGGTGGTGGCGGTCTCCTGGCGGTAGTGCACGCCGCGCAGCAGCTCGCCGTCGGTGATGCCGGTGGCGACGAAGAACACGTTCTCGCCGCTGACCAGGTCGTCGGTGGTGAGCACCCGGTCCAGGTCGTGGCCGGCGTCGAGGGCCTTTTGCCGCTCGGCGTCGTCCTTGGGCCACAGCCGGCCCTGGATCACGCCGCCCATGCACTTCATGGCGCAGGCCGCGATGATGCCCTCGGGGGTGCCGCCGACGCCCATCAGCAGGTCGACGCCGGTGCCCTCGCGGGCGGCCATGATGGCGCCGGCCACGTCGCCGTCGGAGATGAACTTGATCCGGGCGCCCGCCTCGCGGATCTCCCGGACCAGGCCGTCGTGGCGCGGGCGGTCGAGGACGACGACCGTGACGTCCTCGACGGCGCTGCCCTTGGCCTTGGCGACCCGGCGGATGTTGACGGCCGCCGGGGCGGTGATGTCGACGAAGTCGGCGGCCTCGGGGCCGGCCACGAGCTTGTCCATGTAGAACACGGCGCTGGGGTCGAACATGGTGCCGCGGTCGGCGACGGCCAGGACGGCGACGGCGTTGTTCATGCCCTTGGCGGTGAGCGTGGTGCCGTCGACCGGGTCGACCGCGACGTCGCACTCGGCGCCGGTGCCGTCGCCGACCCGCTCGCCGTTGTAGAGCATCGGGGCTTCGTCCTTCTCGCCCTCCCCGATGACGACGACGCCGTTCATCGAGACGGTCGAGACCAGGGTGCGCATCGCCTTGACGGCGGCGCCGTCCGCGCCGTTCTTGTCGCCACGGCCGACCCACCGGCCGGCGGCCATCGCGGCCGCTTCGGTCACCCGGACGAGTTCGAGCGCGAGGTTCCGGTCCGGAGCCTCGGGCGCGACCTCCAGGGCGCTGGGAAGGTGGTGCGGGTACTGCGTGGTCATCGTCGTTACCTCTCTGTACGCGACGGCCAGTAAGCGCCCGACTACTGCCAGGTCGAACGCCGTGGTGAGGGTCCTGCGATCGTATCTGCCCACAAGATGACTGTCTGTGGCGCGGGTCGCCACCCGGCATCGGGCAAGGGCCGGTTTGCCCCGCTTCACCCGTACGCGGGCACCCCGGGTGGCCGTACCGGTGTGTGGATGAGTCACCATGTGGGGGTGGCTGGAGAGAGCAAGCGCATCAGGGGCCGGGAGACCGTACGGGACATGATCCTGTCGATGCTGGCGGTCGGCGTCGTGGTCTGGATCGGGTACCTGTTCCTTCCGCACGACGCGAACAGCGACCCGGTGCACGTGGTCGAGTACAAGGTGGCGGCGGCCTCCGCGAAGCGCGGTGCGCCGTACCAGCTGCTCTCCCCGGACGGGCTGTCCAGCCAGTGGCGGGCCACCTCGGTCGGCTACCAGCCGGCCGCGAACAGCAACGGCAAGGGCAACGCCTGGCACCTGGGCTTCGTCACGCCGTCCGGCCAGTACGCGGCGGTCGAGCAGAGCGACGTCCCGCGCGACGCGCTGCTGGCCGACAAGGTCGCCGGCGGCAAGCCGGACGGCACCTCGGAGGTGGCCGGACAGACCTGGGAGCGTCTGCAGGGCGAGAAGTCCCGCGCGCTGACCGTGCAGACCGGCGGCGCGACCACGGTGCTCACCGGCACCGCCTCCTACGAGGAGCTGGCCGAGCTGGCGCAGGCGCTCAAGTAGGCGCGTCCCCCGCCCGCGAACCGTTCCGTACGCCCCTGCGAGCGCCCCGCGAACGCGCCCGTACACCCGTGGATGCCCCCGTACGCATGCGAAAGGGCCCGCACCGGACGAACCGGTGCGGGCCCTTCGCGCGTGGCGGATCAGACCGTGGTGACGACCTGGTCGTACTCCAGGCGCGGCGAACGCGGGAACCAGGCGTCGTCGCCCGGCTTGCCGATGTTGACCACGGCCAGCACCGAGTGCTCGCCGTCGCCGAAGAACTCCTTGTTGATGCCCTCGGCGTCGTAGCCGGTCATCGGGCCGGCGGCCAGGCCGGCGGCGCGCACGCCGATGATGAAGTAGGCGGCCTGCAGGGCGCCGTTCAGCGCGGCGGAGTGCTCACGGACGCTGCGCTCGGCGAAGAACACGTCCTTGGCCTGCGGGAAGTGCGGGAACTGGCTCGGCAGCTCCTCGTGGAACTCGTTGTCCGCGGCCAGGATGGCGACCAGCGGGGCGGCGGCGGTCTTGGCCTTGTTGCCGTCCGCCAGGTGCTGGACGAGGCGCTCGCGGCCCTCGGTCGAGCGGACCAGGACGACGCGCAGCGGCTGCTGGTTGAAGGCGGTCGGGCCGTACTTGACCAGGTCGTAGATGGCCTGGACCTGCTCCTCGGTCACCGGCTCGTCGGTGAAGGTGTTCGCGGTGCGCGCCTCACGGAACAGCAGGTCCTGAGCGGCGGCGTCGAGTACCAGGGCGTCGGTGGTCATGCTTGTCTGCACCTCATGCGGGAGGGGTTCGTCGGAGTGACCGGCCGGGGTCGGTCACTGCATCCCAACATGGGTGAACTTTCAACGATTCCCCGACCCCCTGTGAGCTGCGTCACTCGCCGCCCGCGACCCCGTTCTCCTCGGCGGCCAGCGCCGCGTCCAGCCGGGCCCGGGCGCCGTCCAGCCAGCGCTGGCACACCTTCGCCAGCTGCTCGCCGCGTTCCCACAGGGCCAGCGACTCCTCCAGCGACGTCCCGCCGTTCTCCAACTGCCGGACCACCTCCAGCAGCGCGTCCCGGGCGTGCTCGTAGCCCAGCGCGTCGTCCGGGGTCGGCGCCGCCGCGCCCTGCTGCTCCTGCTGCTCTGCCATGCGTGCCAGCGTAGGGGCTGGCGCCGACAGAACGGCCGCGGCGGCGGTGAGTCGCTCCACCGCAGGCCCGCAGCCTCGGCTCCGGCGAGGGCTTCTACGCGCCCCGGCCGTCCTCCACCGCGACGCCGAAGGACCCGCCCGCCACCCGGGCGTGCAGGCCCTCACCGGCCGCGACCTGCGCCGGATCGGTCACCACCGTGCCGTCCGCCCGCTGCAGCACCGCGTAGCCGCGCTCCAGGGTGGCCGCCGGGGAGAGCGCGACCACCCGCGCGAGGGTGTGCCCGAGGTCGCTCTGCGCGTGGTCCAGCCGGTGCCGCAGGGTGCGCCGGGCCCGCTCCAGCAGCGCGCCGAGCTCCTGGCCGCGCCCGTCCAGCATCCGGTGCGGGGCGGCCAGCGCGGGGCGGCTGCGCAGGCCGTCCAGCCCGTGCTGCTCGCGCTCGACCCGGCCGAGGACGTGCCGTCGGGCGCGGTCCCGCAGCTGGCGGACCTTGGCCAGCTCCTCGCCGACGTCCGGAACCACCCGTTTGGCGGCATCGGTCGGAGTGGATGCGCGCAGGTCGGCGACGAAGTCCAGCAGCGGCTGGTCCGGCTCGTGGCCGATCGCGCTCACCACCGGCGTGCGGGCGGCCGCGACCAGCCGCACCAGCCCCTCGTCCGAGAACGGCAGCAGGTCCTCGACGCTGCCGCCGCCGCGGGCCACGATGATCACGTCCACCTCGGGGTGCTCGTCCAGCTCCCGGACGGCCGCGCTCACCCGCTCCACCGCGCTGACCCCCTGCACCGGGACATTGCGCACCTCGAAGCGGACGGCCGGCCAGCGCCGCCGGGCGTTCTCCAGCACGTCCCGCTCGGCCGCCGAGCCGCGCCCGGTGACCAGCCCGACGCACTGCGGCAGGAACGGCAGCGGCCGCTTGCGCCCGGCCGCGAACAGGCCCTCCCCGGCGAGCCGCCGCTTCAGCTGCTCCAGCCGGGCCAGCAGCTCGCCCAGCCCGACCGGCCGGATCTCCGAGGCCCGCAGCGACAACTGCCCGCGCGCCGCGTACCACTCCGGCTTGGCGTGCACGACGACCCGGGCGCCCTCCTGCACCACGTCCGCGACCTGGTCGAACACCGAGCGGAAGCAGGTCACCGTGAGCGACACGTCCGCCTGCGGGTCGCGCAGGGTCAGGAACACCACACCCGCCCCGGGCCGGCGACTGAGCTGGGTGATCTGCCCCTCCACCCAGACCGCGCCGAGCCGGTCGATCCAGCCGCCGATCAGCGCGGAGACCTTGCCGACCGGGAGCGGGGCTTCGGGGGAGCTCGTGTTGGCCATGCGTACGAGGTTAGGGCCTGGCCGAAGCGGGGGAACCCTGGACGCCCAGCACCACCAGGCCGACCGCCAGCCAGATCAGCCCGACGATCTGCGCGGTCGTCGAGGCCTCGTAGACCACCGCGCCGATCACCGCGATCCCCAGGGCCGGGACGACCAGGTGCCGCAGCCGGTCCCGGGAGCCGTGCCGCACCGTGTACCAGCCGATCACCGAGGCGTGCAGCAGCGCGAAGGCGGTCAGTGCGCCCACGTTGACCACCGAGGTCAGCTGGTCCAGCCCGTCGTCCCGGGTGGCCGCCCAGACCGCCGCGGCCATGGTGATCACCGCGGCCACCAGCAGTGCCCGGCGCGGCACCGCGGTGGCCGGGTCGACCGTGCCGAGGACGCGCGGCAGCCGCCCCTCCCGGCCCATCGCGAAGACCAGCCGCCCGGCCGCCGCCTGCCCGGCCAGCGCCGCGAAGGCCGCGCCGATCGCCTTGCCGGCCGCCACCAGGACGTGCAGCCAGTGCCCGATCCCGCTTTCCACGGTGTCGTAGAAGGCCGAGCCCTGCTCCGCCGGGTCGGCGGCCAGCTGCTGCGGGGTCGTCGGCTCCAGCAGCGCCGCCAGGTACGTCTGCGCGACGAACAGCACCCCGGCCAGCGCCAGGCACCAGAGCACCGCCCGGGCCACCGCCGCCGAGGCGCCGACCGCCTCCTCGACGAAGGTCGCGATCGCGTCGAAGCCCAGGTAGGAGAGCACCGCGACGGAGACCGCCGAGACCACCGCGGCCGGGGAGAAGGGGCCGACGGCGGTGAACGGGGTGCCCCAGCCGCGCCGGGCGCCGTCCTGGACCAGCGCCACCACGGCCGCGGCGACGAACACCGCCAGCACCGCGATCTCCAGGGCGAGCACCGCGAAGCCGACCACGGCCGCCGTCCGCACGCCGACCAGGTTGAGCGCGGTGGTCACCACCACCGCGAGCGCGGTCCAGACCCAGCGGGAGACCCCGGGCACCAGCGAGTTCAGCGCGATCCCGGAGAACAGGTAGGCGACCGCCGGGATCAGCAGGTAGTCGAGCATCGCCATCCAGCCGGCGATGAACCCGGGCCCCTCGCCCAGCCCGGCCCGCGCGTAGGCGAACACCGAGCCGGCCTGCGGCACCGCGCGCACCATCTGGGCGTACGAGAGGGCGGTGAAGCCCATCGCGACCGTCGCGGCCAGGTAGACCGTGGCGACGGCGCCGTGGCTCTTGGCGTCCAGGACGCCGAACACGCCGACCGGTGCCATCGGGGCGATGAACAGCAGGCCGTAGACCATCAGGTCGCGGACACCCAGAGTGCGGCGCAGGCCGCCCGGTGCCGGTTGCCCGTTCGCGGAGCTCATAGACACCACATTTGAGCACCGACGACCGGGTCTGTCCGGAAAGCGCCTGCCGTCGGCGCGGCTCGGCGCCGCCCGTACGATGGAGCCATGTCCAACACCGCGCAGCGCCGTGTCCTGCTCGCCGCCCCCCGGGGCTACTGCGCGGGTGTCGACCGCGCCGTGATCGCCGTGGAGAAGGCCCTGGAGCAGTACGGGGCCCCCATCTACGTCCGCAAGCAGATCGTCCACAACAAGTACGTGGTGCAGACCCTGGAGAAGAAGGGCGCGATCTTCGTCGACGAGACGGAGGAGGTGCCCGAGGGCTCGATCGTGGTCTTCTCCGCGCACGGCGTCGCCCCGTCCGTCCACGACGAGGCGAAGGCGGGTCGGCTCGCCACCATCGACGCCACCTGCCCGCTGGTCACCAAGGTGCACAAGGAGGCCGTGCGCTTCGCCGACGAGGACTTCGACATCCTGCTGGTGGGCCACGAGGGCCACGAGGAGGTCGTCGGGACGATGGGCGAGGCGCCGGACCGGATCCACCTGGTGGACGGTGCGGAGGACGTCGCCAACGTGAAGGTCCGGGACGAGTCCAGGGTCGTCTGGCTGTCCCAGACCACCCTGTCGGTGGACGAGACCATGGCCACCGTCGGCGAGCTGAAGAAGCGCTTCCCGGCGCTGGTCAGCCCGCCCAGCGACGACATCTGCTACGCCACCCAGAACCGCCAGGTCGCGGTCAAGCAGATGGCCCCCGAGACCGACCTGCTGATCGTCGTCGGCTCCAAGAACTCCTCCAACTCCGTCCGCCTGGTCGAGGTCGGCCTGGAGTACGGCGCCAAGGCCGCCCACCTGGTGGACTTCGCCGAGGAGATCCAGGAGGCCTGGCTGGAGGGCGTCACCACGGTCGGCCTGACCAGCGGCGCCTCGGTGCCGGAGATCCTGGTCGAGGGCGTGCTGGAGTGGCTGGCCGCGCGCGGCTACGAGACGGTCGAGACGGTCAAGACCGCCGAGGAGCACCTGACCTTCTCGCTGCCCAAGGAGCTGCGCCGCGACCTGCGCGCCGAGGCGGCGGGCAAGCTGTAGTCCCGTTCGGGAGGACCCGGTGCCCGGACGGGGTACCGGGTCCTTTGCTGTGCGGGCGCGTTCGGGCTCTCGTACTTTTGTGCACAGGCTGTGGGCAAGAGGGTCCGCGGCCTCGGCGGAGGGTGGTCGTGATGACGGCGGTATTCGGCGTGGACATCGGCGGTTCGGGCATCAAGGGCGCTCCGGTCGACCTCGGCCGGGGGGTGCCGGCCCAGGAGCGGTACAAGGTGCTCACCCCGCAGCCGTCCGCCCCCGAGGCCGTGGTCGAGGCCGTCTGCGAGGTGGTCCGCCACTTCGACCACCGGGGCCCGGTCGGGCTCACCTTCCCCGGTGTGGTGGTCGGCGGCCGGACCAGAACCGCGGCCAACGTGGACAAGGGCTGGATCGGCCTGGACGCCGCGGGCCTGTTCCGCGAGGCGCTGGACCTGCCCGCGACCGTGCTCAACGACGCGGACGCGGCCGGACTCGCCGAGACCGCGCACGGCGCCGGACGCGACCAGCCCGGCGTGGTGCTGGTGCTCACCTTCGGCACCGGCATCGGCAGCGCGCTCTTCGTGGACGGCGCGCTGGTGCCCAACACCGAGCTGGGCCACCTGGAACTGCGCGGCAAGGACGCCGAGCGCCGGGCCTCCTCGGCCGCCAAGGAGCGGCACGGGCTGGACTGGGAGCAGTGGAGCGAGCGGGTCGACGAGTACCTGGACCTGGTCGAGATGCTGTTCTCGCCGCAGCTGATCGTGATCGGCGGCGGGGTGAGCCGCAAGCACGAGAAGTTCCTGCCGCTGCTGCGCGAGCGCGAGGCGCGGGTGGTCCCGGCCGAGCTGCGCAACGACGCGGGCATCGTCGGCGCGGCCATGGCGGCGGCCCGGGCGGTGGGCTGAGGCCGCCCGCCCGTGGCGCTGCTCAGCGGGAGCGGTGGATCCGGCGCTGGGCCACGAACCGGGCGAGCACGATCAGCGCGGCCAGCCCGGTGCCGGAGAACAGCCAGCCGGCCCGCAGTGCCAGCCCGGTCGCCAGCGCCACCACGTGGGCGGTGACGCCCGAGGAGGTGGCCGGCGCGAGCACCAGCAGCGCCAGCGCGAAGGCGATCGGGCCGCTGATCGGTGCGGCCAGCAGGTCGGCGTAGCGCACCCGGACGGCCAGCTGGAAGCAGACCACGACGTAGCCGAGGCCGAACAGCCAGCCGAGGCCGTCGAACAGCAGCCGGTCCAGGCCCGCCACCGCGAGCGTCGCCAGCACGGCGACCACGCCGGTGCCGACGGCGGTCAGCCGGGTCGGCCGGCCGGTGCGGCGCCGCCCGTACAGCGGGGCCTCGGACCGCTCGCGCAGCGGGGCCTCGGACCGCCCGCGCAGCGGCAGCCGAAGCCGCGGCCCGGGGGCGGCCGGGCGGTCGGCGGCGGGCGGGCCGGCTGCCGGCCGTAGTCGGGCGGGCGGGGCGGCGGGGGCTCCGGCGGACTCGGGAGCCCGGCCGGGCCCGGGGACGGCGGCCCCGGCCGCGCCGTTCGGCGGTCGGCGTCTGGGCCCTGGCGGCTGGGTTCGGATGCTCTGCTCCACCCGCCCAACGTACGGTCCGATCATCGCCACACTGTGTAATGGACCGTTCAGGTCTTGCTCCGTGTCTCCGTGCGGAGTACTGATGTGATCGTCGCTCAAGGGCCTGACCTGTCCGGCCCATACGGCGCGCCACGATCATCCGACCGTCTACGGGGGACCCGATGACCAGCGGTTTCAGCTTCGAACGGCTTCACCACGTCCAGCTCGACATCCCGGCCGGCGCGGAGGACCGGTGCCGCGCCTTCTGGGCCGGTGTCCTCGGCATGGCGGAACTGGAGAAGCCGCCGGTGCTCGCCGCCCGCGGCGGCTGCTGGTTCCGCGGCGGCGGGGTCGAGGTGCACCTCGGTGTCACCCCGGACTTCCGCCCGGCCCGCAAGGGGCACCCGGGCATCCAGGTGGGCTCGCTGGACGCGCTCGCCGAACGGCTCACCGCGCACGGCCACGAGGTGGTCTGGGACGACGACCTGCCCGGCCACCGTCGCTTCCACGCCGCCGACAACCTGGGCAACCGGCTGGAGTTCCTGGAGCCCCTCCCGGCGCCGACCGAGGCGTGAGGCGCTGCCCGTAGACTTGGGGGTCGGCCCGCACGGTGCCGACCCAACTCCTCCAAGCCCCCGGGACTGCGCTTCATGTCGCTCACGATCGGAATCGTCGGCCTGCCGAACGTCGGCAAGTCGACCCTGTTCAACGCCCTGACCAAGAACGACGTGCTGGCGGCCAACTACCCGTTCGCCACCATCGAGCCGAACGTCGGCGTCGTCGGCGTCCCGGACGCGCGGCTGGCCAAGCTCGCCGAGATCTTCGGCTCCCAGCGCATCCTCCCGGCCACCGTCGACTTCGTCGACATCGCCGGCATCGTGCGCGGCGCCAGCGAGGGCGAGGGCCTGGGCAACAAGTTCCTCGCCAACATCCGCGAGTCGGACGCGATCTGCCAGGTCGTGCGCGCCTTCACCGACCCGGACGTGGTGCACGTGGACGGCAAGGTGTCGCCCAAGGACGACATCGAGACCATCCACACCGAGCTGATCCTGGCCGACCTGCAGACCATCGAGAAGGTCCTGCCGCGGCTCCAGAAGGAGGCGCGCCTCAAGAAGGACACCGCCCCCGTGCTGGCCGCCGCCGAGGCCGCGCAGGCGGTCCTGGAGACCGGCAAGACCCTCTTCGAGGCCGGCTTCGACACCACCCCGATCCGCGACCTCCACCTGCTGACCGCCAAGCCCTTCCTCTACGTCTTCAACGTGGACGAGGCCGAGCTGGCCGACGAGGACTTCAAGAACGCCCAGCGCGAGCTGGTCGCCCCGGCCGAGGCGATCTTCCTCAACGCCAAGATCGAGTCCGAGCTGATCGAGCTCGACGACGACGAGGCCCTGGAGCTGCTCCAGTCGATGGGCCAGGAGGAGCCCGGCCTCGCCACCCTCGCCCGCGTCGGCTTCGACACCCTGGGCCTGCAGACCTACCTCACCGCAGGCCCCAAGGAGACCCGCGCCTGGACCATCAAGAAGGGTGCCACCGCCCCCGAGGCCGCCGGAGTCATCCACACCGACTTCCAGAAGGGCTTCATCAAGGCCGAGGTGATCTCCTTCGCCGACCTGGTCGAGACCGGCTCCATCGCCGAGGCCCGCTCCAAGGGCAAGGCCCGCATCGAGGGCAAGGAATACATCATGCAGGACGGCGACGTGGTGGAGTTCCGCTTCAATGTGTGAGGGTGGCTAACTTTTCGTTAGCTGATCTGTCAACTGTGCAGGTCGAATGGGGTCCACTCTCTCGGGTGTGGGCCCCTGACGTGTTCCCGTGCTGACTTGGTGCTGACTTCTCCGGGTCGACATCGCGCTGAACGCCCCGCCGGTCATCGCCGTGAGTGGTACGTTATCCGGTACCACTCCCGAAGGGTTTCCTGCCATGTCCATCACCGCGAGCGAGGCCCGCAAGGATCTCTTCCCGCTCATCAAGAAAGTCAATGACGACCACGAGGCCATCGAGATCGTCTCCAGGCACGGGAATGCCGTCCTCGTATCCGCCGAGGACTACGCCGCCCTGCGCGAGGGCTCCTATCTGCTGCGCTCGCCCGCCAATGCCCGCCGCCTGCTCAAGGCGTACGAAAACGCCCTCGGCCGTGTCGGCCTCGCCGAGCGCGAGCTGATCGACCCCGATGCGGCGGATGCGGGGCAGGGCGCCGCGTGAGGCTCGTCTTCGAGGATCAGGGCTGGGAGGACTACACGTCCTGGCTCAAGAGCGACCGCAAGATGCTCGCCCGGATCAACAAGCTCATCGAGGACGCCCGCCGTGATCCCTTCGCCGGGATCGGCAAGCCCGAGCCGCTGAAGTACCACCTGGCCGGCGCCTGGTCACGGCGGATCGATGACGAGCACCGCCTCGTCTACCTGGTCACGGATGAGGAGATCATCATCCTCGCCGCCCGCTATCGCTACTGATCGTCCTCTGCCGAACGTCGTCCCACCGTGCTGACTCTGTGCTGACTTGGGCCGCTGGAATCGACGTTTCCGCAGGTCAGGGCAGAGCTATTGACGTTCCGCTGCAACGTGTGACCGGTGTCGGGCGGGACGGGCCGGGCCTTTCGGGGCCGGGTCCGTCGTGTTGCGGTGGAGCCGGGGGAGTGGTACCTGGCGGCCGGGGAGCGGGGTGACGTGCTGGTCGTCCAACTGCCGGACGGTGTCCGGGGGTTGCTGCTCGATACCACCGGCATTGAGCGTGACGGCGACCAGGTGGCCGCCCCGGTCAGGGGTGGACGGTGACGGTGATGACGCCGTCCGGGGCGGCGGTCACGGTGACGCCGTCGAGGGTGTCGGTGTGGGCGTCCGGGTGGTGGGCGGCGGCGCGGGGGCCGATGCCGATGACGCGGATGCCGGCTGCCCGGGCGGCCGCGATCCCGGCGTCGGAGTCCTCGAAGGCGAGGCAGTCGGCGGGGGCGAAGCCGAGGGCGGCGGCGCCCTTGAGGAAGCCCTCCGGGTCGGGCTTGCTGGCGCCGACGGACTCGGCGGTCACCAGGACGGGCGGCAGCGGCAGGTCGGCGGCGGCCATCCGGACCCGGGCGAGCGGCTGGTCGGCGGAGGTGACCAGGGCGTGCGGCAGGGCGGCCAGGGTGGCGAGGAAGGCGGCGGCGCCGGGGACGGGGACGACGCCGTCGGTGTCGGCGCGCTCGGTGGCGAGCATCCGCTCGTTGTCGGCGAGGTTGAGCTCCACCGGGCGGTCGGGCAGCAGTGCGGCCATGGTCGCGTGGCCCTGGCGGCCGTGGGCGACGGCCAGGACGGCGGCCGGGTCGAGGCCCTGCTGCTCGGCCCAGCGGTGCCAGCAGCGCTCGACCACGGCGTCGGAGTTGACCAGGGTGCCGTCCATGTCGAGAAGGAAGGCGCGCGTGGTCAGCTGGATGGGGGTGGCGGGCATGGAGCGGCTCCTCGCGGGCGCGGCGAATGGACGACGCAGAGCTGAGTCGTTTGTTCCATAAGGATACAAAAGATCAGCAGAGCAGGTGGGCGTTGACCGCGCGGGCCTCCTCGGCGAGCTCCGGCAGCTCCACCACCTCGACTCCGGCCGCCGCGAGCAGGGCCGTGCCCTGGCAGTCGGCGACGAACAGGTCCGGCTCGCGCCAGGCCACCACCACCCGTGGCACACCCGCCGCGATGAGCAGCCGGGCGCACGGCACCGGCCGCGAGGCGCGCTGTCCGCAGGGTTCCAGCGAGCTGTAGACGGTCGCCCCGCGCAGTCGCGGGTCGCCGGCCGGGAGCTTGCCGAGGGCCGCCTCCTCGGCGTGGTCGTGCGCGTCGGCCTCCCGGCTGTAGCCCTCCGCCAGCACCTCGCCGTCGGCGCCGACGATCACCGCGCCGACCGAGAAGGCCGTCCCGGACGGCGGGCAGCGGCGGGAGAGTTCGACGGCCCGGCGCAGGTGGTCGAGGTCGGTGGTCACGGGGCGGGCTCCTTCGGGGCGTACCTGAGCAGGACGACGTCGCCCACCGTACGTGCCTCCAGCAGGCGCATCCGCCGGGCCGGGCCGCCCGGGAACGCGGCGGGCCGGACGAACCGCGGCGCCTCGACCTGGCCGACCAGCAACGGGGCGACCACCAGCTGGAGCTCGTCCGCCAGGCCCTGGGCCAGGAACTGGGTGTGCACGCCGCCGCCGCCCTCGACCATCAGTCGGCGCACCCCGCGCGCGCCCAGGTCGTCCAGCACCGCACCGGGGTCCACCGCGCCGCCGAGCGTGACCACCTCGGCCAGCCCGTCCAGGCGGGGTCGCAGCACCGCCGCGCCGGTGTCCGTGGTGTAGGCGAGCTTGGCGCCGCCGGCGTGCCAGAAGCGCAGGCTCGCGTCGAGCGCGCCGCTCGCGCTGAGCGTCACCTTCAGTGGGTACTCGGTGCGGCCGGCCGCGAGTCGGGCGGCCCGGCGGGCGGGGTCGTTGACCAGCAGGCGCGGGTTGTCGGCGCGCAGCGTGTTGCCGCCGACCAGGATCGCGTCGGCGGCCGCGCGCTCCGCGTCGACCCGGTCGAAGTCGGCCTGGTTGGAGAGCAGCAGGCGGTCGGGGGAGGCGTCGTCGAGGTGGCCGTCGAGGGACATCGCGGCGCTCAGCAGGACGAAGGGGCGCTGGCCGGGCATGGCGGGGACCGTTCTGTCGGGGGCGCCTCCACGGTACGGCCGGCGGGGGTGGCGCGACCGGCAGGTGGTCGACATGTGAGACGAATCTTCTCGGCATTCGGAACGTCCGGTAGCGTCGAAGACGTCGCGGAAACCGACCACGCCCCAGGGGGATCCCATGACCGGACAGCAGTCCGCCGTCTACACGCACGGCCACCAGGAGGCCGTACTGCGCTCGCACCGCTCCCGGACGGCCGCCGACTCGGCCGCCTACCTGCTGCCCGAACTGCGGTCCGGGCAGGGGCTGTTGGACATCGGCTGCGGGCCCGGCACGATCACCGCCGACCTGGCCGAGCTGGTCGGCCCGGGCGGGCGGGTGGTGGCCGTGGACACCTCCGCCGAGGTGCTGGAGCTGGCCGCCGCGTACGTGGCCGGGCGCGGCCTGTCGAACGTCGTGTTCGAGGTCGCCGACGTCCACGGACTGCCCTACGCGGACGGCGAGTTCGACGTGGTGCACGCCCATCAGGTGCTGCAGCACGTGGCCGACCCGGTGGCCGCGCTGCGCGAGATGCGCCGGGTGGTGGCGCCGGGCGGCGTGGTCGCGGTGCGGGACGTCGACTACGCGTCGATGACCTGGTTCCCCGAAGTGCCCTCGCTGGACAGCTGGTTGGAGCTGTACGAGCGGATCGCCCGGGCCAACGGCGGCGAGCCGGACGCCGGGCGGCGGCTGCTGTCCTGGGCGCGGGCGGCGGGCTTCGCCGACATCGCGGCGACCGCCACCACCTGGACGTACGCGACGCCCGAGCAGCGCGCCTGGTGGGGCGGGATGTGGGCGGACCGGGTCACCGGTTCCACGATCGGCCGGGCGGCGGTGGAGCGGGGCTTCGCGGACCGGGCCGAACTGGAGCGGATCGCGGCCGGCTGGCAGGAGTGGAGTGCCGCCGGGGACGGCTGGTTCTCCATGCTGCACGGCGAGATCCTGGCACGCGGCTGACCGGGGGCCGGGGACGACCGGCGGCGAGGCGGGGGCGGGCGAAACGGTCGCGCGGGCGTTCGGAAAGATCAGGTAAAGTCGCGCGTCCGCTCGTACCGGGTCCGTTCGGGCCCGTCCGGCCCGCTGCTGGAGGGGCGAGTGGACGAGTCGAACTGCCGAGTTGATGCCCGTACCGGCGGGCCGGGGGAGTGCACGTGTCCAAGCCTGAGTCCGCGCCGCCCGCGCCGCCCGCGCCGCCCGTGCCGTCCGTGCCGTCCGTGCCGTCCGTGCCGCCCGTGCCGTCCGTGCCGTCCGTGCCGTCCGTGCCGCCCGTGCCGCCCGTGCCGCCCGTGCCGCCCGCGCCGGGGCCGGAGTCGCCCGCGGTCGATCTCCACAAGCCGGCCCACGAGGCCGAGCCGGCGGACCAGGCCGAGCGAGTCGAGCAGGCCACGGCACCCGCCGCACCCGCACCCGCACCCGCACCCGCACCCGCACCCGCCGCACCCGCACCCGCCGCACCCGCACCCGCCAACCCCTGGTCCGCGCCCACCCCGTCGCTGGCGCCGCCCCAGCCGCCGCCCCCGCCGCTGCCCGCCGGCGGCTGGGCGTCGGTGCCCCCCGCCGTGCAGCCCGGCTTCCAGCCCGGCTTCTACGCCCCGGCCGCCGCCACCGTCACCAACGGCTTCGCCGTCGCCGCCCTGGTGACCGGCCTGGTCGCGGCGGCGCCGGTGGCCCTGGTCCTCGGCATCGTCGCGCTGGTCCAGATCAACCGCCGCAAGGAGCGCGGCTTCGGGATGGCCGTGACCGGCCTGGTCCTCGGCGTGGTCGGCACGCTGCTGTTCTCCCTCGCGCTGGCCGGATCGACCTTCGAGCCCGACGGGAGCGGCCGGCTCGCCCTGCCCCCGAAGGCTCCGGCCGGCTCGGTCGCCTGGGCCGCGCTGAAGTCCGGGGACTGCTACAACACCCCCGAGAACGGCAGCCGGACCGACCCCGAGGGCGGCGACGAGACGCTGTACTGGGTCCGCCGGGTGCCGTGCTCGGTACCGCACCACGGCGAGGTGGCCGGCACCGTCCGGATCCCGGCGAGCGAGGGTCCGTCCTACCCGGGCGAGGCCAGGGTCCGCGAGCTGGCCGCCGAGCTGTGCCGCAAGGTGCTCGACGACTACGCCCTCGACCAGTGGGCGATCCCGGACGGCATGGACGACGTCTACCTCTACCCGACCCGGGGCAACTGGAGGTCCGGCGACCGGAGCGTCACCTGCGCGTTCGAGGACGGCGATGCCGAGCACCGGGGGACGGTCCGCACCGACCGGGGCAGCCTGAACTCCGCCCAGCTGACGTACCTGGAGGCGGTGCGAGGCTTCAACGACACCTACGGGAGCCAGCCGAGCAAGGGCTTCGCCGAGGCGTCGTCCGAGTACCGGGACTGGGCCCGGCGGATGGCCGCCGCCTCCCACGCGGAGGCCGCGGCGCTGAACAAGGAGCCGGCGGTGTGGCCGGCCGAGGTCAAGCCGACGATCGGCAAGCTGGCGGCGGCCCAGGAGACGGCCGCCGCCGCGTGGGACGCCGCGGCCGCCGGTGCCGACCTGGAGGGCGACGTCCGGCGGGCCCGGGCACTGGTGACCAGGACGGTGCCGCTCAGCGTCGAGATCCGGCGCGGGCTCGGGCTCTCCACCGGCGAGCAGGTGCCCGACCTCCAGGTCTGAGCCGCCGACGGCTTCGGTGCGCCGGCGGGCTCACCCCGCCTCCGCACCGGGTTACCCGCCGTTAACCGCGCCCGTACCTGCCGGTAGCGAGCCGCGCGTAGCGTCGCGAGGGCGGATCCCCGGCCCGACCCCCACGCAGGCCGGGGATACGCTCCCCGCCATGAGCGCCTATCGGGTGATGCGGCAGGACGACAACGGCAACCGCTTCCTGGTCGCCACCGGGCTGGAGCGCGCCGAGGCGCAGCGGCTGGCGGCCGAGTTCGAGGCCCGCGGCCACAAGCAGCTGTACTGGGTCGAGACCGACCCCGGCGAGGGCCCGGGTGCCGACGGCGAACGGCCGGGCACGCCGACGTCCTAGGGTCGCGGAGGCCATAGGGTCGGGCCATGGACAAGGCCGCCGAGACCCCCGCCGAGACCCCCGTCGAAACCCCCGCCGAGCCCCGGATCGTCGTCGGCGGCGCCCTCATCCACCGGGGCCGGGTGCTCGCCGCCCGGCGCAGCGCGCCTGCGGCCGTGGCGGGGCGCTGGGAGTTCCCGGGCGGGAAGGCCGAGCCCGGTGAGACCGAGGCGCAGGCGCTGGAGCGGGAGCTGCTGGAGGAGTTGGGCGTCCAGGCCCGGGCGCTGGAGCGGCTGCCGGGGGCGTGGAGCGTCCGGCCGGGCCTGGAGCTGCGGTTCTGGGCGGCGGAGCTGCTGGCCGGCGACCCCCGCCCGCTGGAGGACCACGACGAGCTGCGCTGGCTCGGCCCGGCCGAGCTGGACAGCGTCGACTGGATCGAGCACGACCGGGACATCCTGCCGCACATCGCGCGGTTGCTCGGTGCCTGAAGCGCCTGAAGCCCCTCAAGTGCCTGAAGCGTCCGAAGCGCCCGAAGCCCCCGTGCGCCCGCATCGGGCCGCGCGTGCCGGTGTGCGACGCGCACCGTACGGGGTAGGTCAATCGGACAAGAGGACCTGACGGCCGGGATAGCCTGGGTCCTGCTGGGTATGTCGCGTTTCGGCACTATTCGTCACCATCGGTGAGCCGTCCCAGCCGGCTACGCCGATCCCGACCAGAGCCGGAGGCCCCGTCGGTGTCGAGTACCGGGAACGGCGGCGGGAGAGCACGGCGGACAGGTGCCGCGGGCGGCGCCGCCGCGCGCGCCCGGCTGCGCCGCGGCGCCCACCCGGCCGCCCCGCAGTCCTCGGCCGCCCCGCAGCCGGTCGGCCGCCGCCGGGACACCGCCGACGCCCCGCGGCCCGCCCCGCCGGCGCCGACCCCGGCCGCCCCGGACCCGGGCGCCCCGCCCGGCCTGCGCAGCCGTCCGGCCCGGCCGTTCCCCGGCGGGCCGTCCGACGCCGCGCACGGCCTCGGCGCGCCGCCCGAGGGCAGCCTGCTCGACCTGCTGAAGGTCGCCATCGCGATCCTGGACACCGCAGGCCGGGTGGTGCTCTGGAGCCCGGCCGCCGAGGAACTGCTCGGCTGGCCGAACGAGCTGCTGGTCGGCCGCCGGATCGACGACCTGATCCCCGATCAGGAGCAGGTCGCCCGGATCCGGGCCGCGATCCAGGACACCCTGCGCCACGGCCGCTGGGCGGGCAACGCCGAACTGCGCGACCGGAACGGCGTGCCGGTCGCGGTGGACGCCCGGGTCTCCCTCCTGGTGGACGGCGACGGCACCCCGTTCCTGCAGGTCAACATGGCCGAGGCGGCCGCCGTCCGGGCCGTCGAGCGCGACCTCGCCGTCCGCGACGCGCTGTTCGAACAGTCCCCGCTGGGCATCGCCATCATGGACACCGACCTGCGCTACACCGCCGTCAACCAGACCCTGGCCGAGATGAACGGCGTCGCCCTGGCGGACCACGTCGGCCGGACCACCGGCGAGACCCTGCCCGAGCGGGCCGCCGACGAGATCACCGCCATCCAGCGCCAGGTGCTGGCCACCGGCGAGCCGGTCATCGACGTCACCCTCGCCTCCCCGGTCACCGCCCGCTCCGGCTACCGCTCGATCTCCTACAGCCGGATGACCGACCGCTCCGGCCGGGTGCTCGGCATCTCCGGCACCGTGATGGACGTGACCGAGCGCTACCGGGCCGTCGCCAAGGTCGAGCACGCCCGGCGCCGGCTCTCGCTGCTCAACGAGTTCGGCTCCCGGGTCGGCGACCTGCTCGACGCGTCCCGGATCGCCCAGGAACTCGCCAGCTCCGTCGTCCCCCGGCTCACCGACCACTCCGCGGTGATCCTGCTGCAGGCCGTCGCGCACGGCGACGACCTGCCCCGGCACGGCCACGACCGCCGCACCTCGCTGCTCCAGCTCGGCACCGCCTCCGTCCAGGACGGCCCCGAGGTCGAGGTGATGCTCCGCCGCGGCGCCCGGATCACCTTCGCCGAGGACTCCGCCTGCGGCCGGGTGCTGCGCACCGGCGTCCCCGAGCTGCTCTCCGGCGCCGACCAGCTCGACGACGTGACGTACTCCGGCGACCCGAAGATGCAGGCCGCCCACGACCTGGGCGTGCACTCCATGCTGGTCGTCCCGCTGCGCGCCCGCGGCATCGTGATCGGGCTGCTGCTGGTCAGCCGGGCCGGCTACCGGGAGGGCTTCGACCGGGACGACCTGGCCTTCACCGTCGAGCTGGCCGACCGGGCCGGCAGCTCGCTGGACAACGCCCGCCTCTACGCCCGCGAGCGCACCGCCGCGCTCACCCTCCAGCGCACCCTGCTCCCGCAGCAGGTCCCGCAGCCCACCGGCGTCGAGGTCGCCTACCGGTACGTGCCCGGCAGCAGCGGCACCGAGGTCGGCGGCGACTGGTTCGACGTCATCCCACTGCCCGGCGACCGCACCGCGCTGGTGGTCGGCGACGTGATGGGCCACGGTCTGCGGGCCGCCGCCACCATGGGACGGCTGCGCACCGCCGTCCGGGTGCTGGCCGCCCTCGACCTGCCGCCGGACGTCCTGCTGCGGCACGTCCACGAGCTGGCCGACGACCTGGCCCAGGGGCCGGACGAGGCGCTGCTCGCCACCTGCGTCTACGCGGTGTTCGACCCGGGGACGGCCAAGCTGACCGTCGCCAAGGCCGGGCACATCCCGCCGGTCCTGGTGGTGCCGGGCGGGGAGGACGGGGAGCCGACCCGGACCGGCGGCCCGCTGCCCGGCGGCGTCGGCCGGATCCTCGACCTGCCCTCGGGCGCCCCGCTGGGCGTCGGCGGCGTCCCGTTCGAGTCCGTCGAACTGAAGATCCCCGAGGGGAGCCTGCTCGCGCTCTGCACCGACGGACTGGTCGAGTCCCGGGACAAGGACCTCGACGTCGGCCTCGGCCGGCTGGTCACCGTGCTCCAGGACCCGCACGCCTCCATCCAGGCCGCCTGCGAGGCCGTGCTCGACACCATGGAGCAGGGCCGCGAGCCGGACGACGTCGCACTGCTGCTGGCCCGGCTCGGCCACGGCCAGGCCGGCACCCCGACGGCCGGCTGGACCCTGCCGGCCGAGCCCACCGCCGTGTCCCGGGCCCGCCGGCTGGTCCGCTCCACGCTCGCCGAGTGGAACATCGAGGAGCTCACCGACACCGCCGAGCTGCTGGTCAGCGAGCTGGTCACGAACGCCGTCCGGTACGCGAGCGCCCCCATCGGCGTCCGGCTGACGCTCGGTGAGACGCTGCTGGTCGAGATCTCCGACCCGCTGCCCGACCCGCCCCGGGAGCGGCACGCGGCCGAGGCCGACGAGGGCGGCCGGGGCCTGGAACTGGTCCGCCGCCTGGCGCTGCGCTGGGGCGCCCGGGCCGAGGGCATCGGCAAGGTGGTCTGGTTCGAGCAGGCGTTGCCGGGTAATGAGCCCGACGAACTGTGAGCGGGCGCATGAGCTGGACGGGAGGCGAGGGGGACGGGGCTGCACATGCCAGCAGGCGGTCAGGGGGAGCGCGCGCTCCGGAAGGGGGCGCGAGCGTGGCATTGTGGTTGCGCGGGCGGTAGGACAAAAACCTTCGCCCGATCTGATGTTGTGATGTTGAGGGCGTGTGAACGTACCCCTCGATGATGAATACTCGGTCTTCTCGACATCCGGACGGTCGCGGGTTGGAGGGGTCGGTCCGTTGAACAGCACCCCGGCGCGGAATGCGCCGAGTAGCAGCGGTCATGCCGCCGTGCCCGGGCAGGCCGGTTCACCGCACCTGCCCGGCCCGGCGTCGCCGCCGGGCGCCGACACCGCGGGCGGCGGCCGCACCGCCCAACCGCTGGCCGACGCCCACCCGTGGGGCGCCGGCGACCCCGGCTCGATCTACGACTACATCCGGGTCGCCACCTTCGCGATCGGCCCCGACGGCCGGATCAGCCAGTGGAGCGAGCGCGCCGCCGAGTTCTTCGGCGTCCCCGCCCCCGACGCCGTCGGCGCCGACCCGATCACCACCTTCGTCCCCCGTGAACTCTGGCAGCGCGGCCGCGCCCGGCTGGAACGCACCCTGGCCGGCGAGGAGTGGGTCGGCACCACTCCCTACCGGGACGCCGCGGGCGGCGAGGGCCTCGCCGAGCTCTACCTGATGCCCGACAGCGCCCTGCCCACCGCCGGCGCCACCTGTCTGGCCGTCGACCTCGGCCGGCTGCGCCGGATCGAGACCGACCTCGCCGCCTCCGAGGCCGTCTTCGGGCAGACCCCCACCGGCTTCATCCTCTTCGACGACCGGCTGCGCCTGCAGCGGGTGAACGACGCCTTCGCCTCCGGCATGGGCCTGGTCCCCACCGACCTCGAAGGCCTCACCCCGCACGACCTCTTCCCGCCGTCCGAGGCCGACCGCCTCACCGCCGCCCTGCGCAAGGTCCTCGCCACTGGCGAACCCGTCTTCGACCTGCGCTTCCACGGCGCCGTCCCCACCCGCGAGGGCAACCGACTCTGGGCCGTCTCGCTGTACCGCCTCAACGGCGCGGCCGGACAGCCGATGGGCGTCGCCGGGCAGGTCTCCGACGTCACCAGCCGGCACGTCGCCGAGCGCGAGGCCGACGGCGTGCGCCGCAACCTCGCCCTGCTCAACGAGGCCAGCGCGCACATCGGCTCCACCCTCGACCTGGAGACCACCGCCAAGGAACTGCTCGACGTCGTCGTCCCGCCGTTCTGCGACCTCGCCACCGTCGACCTCTACACCGCGCTGCTCTCCGGCGAGACCGTCCCCAGCGCCGGCCGGCTCGGCGACACCGTGCTCACCGACGGGAGCGGCGAACTGCGCCGGGTCGCCGTCTCCAGCGTCATCGGCGGCGCCTCCTCGGTGCTCGGCTCGGTCACCGGCCTGCCCATCGCCGAAGCCGGCGGCACCCTCTGTTACCCGCGCCGCTCCCCGCACGCCCGGGCGCTGCGCACCGGCCGCAGCGTCATCCCCGAGCCCGGGCGCGACCCGCTGCTGCGCTCCACCCTGATCGTCCCGCTGGTCGCCCGCGACCAGGTGCTCGGCCTCGTCCAGCTCTCCCGTGCGATCGGCAGCGAGCCCTTCGACGCCCGCGACGTCGCCATCGCCGAGGAGCTCGTCGCCCGCGCCGCCGTCTGCATCGACAACGCCCGGCTCTACCGCCGCGAGCACGAGCGCGCCCTGATCCTCCAGCGCAGCCTGCTGCCCCCGGGCAACCCGGCCGCCAGCGGCCTGGAGATCGCCTGCCGCTACCTGCCCAGCAACAACAACACCGAGGTCGGCGGCGACTGGTTCGACGTCATCCCGCTGCCCGGCAACCGCACCGCCCTGGTCATCGGCGACGTGATGGGCCGCGGCCTGCGCGCCGCCGTCGCGATGGGCCAGCTGCGCACCGCCGTCCGCACCCTCGCCATGCTCGACCTGGAGCCCGGCGAGGTGCTCACCGCCCTCGACGAGATCGCCCGCGGCCTCGGCGGCGACACCGTGCCGGCCGGCCCGCCCACCCCGTACGGCCGGCTCACCTCGGCCGCCGACGAGGAGGCCCGTGAGGTCTACCTGGCCACCTGCGTCTACGCGGTCTACGACGCCGTCACCCGGCGCTGCTGGATCGCCAACGCCGGCCACCTGCCGCCCGTCCTGCTCGGCCCCGGCGAACCCGCCCGGATGCTCGACGTCCCGCCCGGCCTGCCGCTCGGCGTCGGCGGCGAGCCCTTCGAGGAGGTCGAGCTGACCCTCCCGGACGGCGCCGTCCTCGGCCTGTACACCGACGGCCTGGTGGAGAGCCGCAAGCACCAGCTGGACGAGGGCCTGCGTGCCTTCCGCACCGCGCTGTCCGCCGAGGGCAAGGGCCTCGAAGACCTCTGCGACCACGTCCTCGGCGAGCTCAACCCGCACCACGGCGAGGACGACATCGCCCTGCTGATGGCCAAGGTGCACGCCTTCCCCGAGGACGCCGTCGGGAACTGGTTCCTGCCGCCCGAGCCCACCTCCGTCGCCAAGGCCCGCGAGCTGGCCTGCAGCTGGCTGCTGACCCGCGGCCTGGACGAACTCGTCGACACCACCGAGCTGCTGGTCAGCGAACTGGTCACCAACGCGCTCAAGCACGGCCGGGGCGAGATCCGGCTGCGGCTGCTGCGCGAGCGCAGCCTGGTCTGCGAGGTCTGGGACGACGGCTACGCCCAGCCCCGGCAGCGGCGCGCCCAGGAGACCGACGAGGGCGGGCGCGGCCTGCAGCTGGTCAGCCTGCTGGCCGAGCGCTGGGGCAGCCGGCGCACGCCCAAGGGCAAGATCGTCTGGTTCGAGCTGGCGCTTTAGCCAGGGCCCGTCCCGAGCCCGCGGGATCGGCCGTCCGGGTGCAGTCGCCCGGCGGTCCGCCGTGTCGGGCCGGGCCCGGCGCCCCGGTCGGCGTTGCATGGCCGCCATGCGCGTCCGCCAGCTCACCACCGCAGCCGCCGCGCTGCTGCTCGCCGCCGGCCTCGGCGGCTGTTCCGACGACCCGGCCCCGGTCCGTCCCCCCGGGCCCGCCCCGGCCCCGGCCGACCCCACCGCCGGCACCGGGGACGTCCGGCCCGCCGACCGTGCCGCCGTGCGGAGCGGCGGCACGCTGCGCTGGGCCGTGGACGGCCTCCCGACCACGTTCAACGTCTACCAGGGCGCCGCGACCGCCGACTCGGCGCTGCTCGCACACGCGCTCTACCCCTCGCTGTTCCGGCCGGACGACCACGGCCGGCTCGTCCCCGACCCGGACTACCTGGCCGGCGCCGAGTCCACCCCGCCCGGGCAGCAGCCCCAGGTCGTCACCTACCGGCTCAACCCGCACGCGGTCTGGAGCGACGGCACCCCGCTCTCGGCCGCCGACCTCACCGCCCAGCGGGCCGCCCTCTCCGGCCTCGACCCGGCCTACCAGGGCGGCCGCCCGGCCGGGTACGACGCCATCGACTCGATCGCCCAGGGCGCCGACCCGCACGAGGTCCGGGTGACCTTCCGACGCCCGTACGCCGAATGGCGCTCGCTGTTCGGCCCGCTCTACCCGGCGGCCGAGACGGCCACCCCGGACGCCTTCAACCAGGCGCTCACCGGCGGAGGCCACCTGAGCGCCGGGCCGTACACCGTCTCCGGGTACGACGCCGCGGCCGGGCGGGTCAGCCTCTCCCGCAACCCGCTGTGGTGGGGCGACCCGCCGAAGACCGACCGGATCGACTTCCTCGCCACGCCGCCCGAGCAGCGGCTGGACGCGCTCGACGAGGATCGGCTGGACATCGTCCCGCTCACCACGGCGGTGGACCGGGCGGTGCCCGCGCCCCCCACCAGCTCGCCGGCCGCCTCCGGCACACCGACCGCCGCCGCGGCGCCGCCGGCCGCCGCGCCCGAGGCCGCGACGGCGGCCCTGCAGCGGGCCGAGTCGTTGCACGGCGTCACCGTGCACCGGGCCGTCGGGGCCTCGCTCACCCAGCTCACCCTCAACGCCGCCCGCGCCCCGCTCACCGACCCGGCCCTGCGGCTCGCCCTCTCCCGCGCCGTCGACCGGCGGCGGATCGCCGACGCCGCGCTCACCCCGCTCGGCCTGCCCGGCGCCCCGATCGGCAGCCACCTGCTCGCCGGCGACCAGGACGGCTATCGCGACAACAGCGTGGCCGCCGGCCCGGCCGACGCCGACCGGCTGCTCGACGAGGCGGGCTGGAAGCGGCCCGCCGGCGGCGGCCCCCGGACCAAGGACGGCAAGGAGCTCAGCCTCACCCTGCTCGTCCCGGCCGACTCCGCGACCGCCAAGCGCACCGCCGACGCGCTCACCGCCAACCTCGCCGAGTCCGGCGTCGCGGTGAAGACGGCGACCGCGCCCACCGAGACCTTCGTCCAGGACCACCTGGCCGCCGGGGAGTACGACCTGGCCCTGTTCTCCTGGCCCGCCGGCACCAGCCCGGCGGGCGAACAGCGGCCCGTCTACGCCAAGCCCCGGCCCGACGCCGACGGCGTCCTCGACCACGGCACCAACTACGCCCGCAGCGGCACCGAGGAGATCGACCGGCTGTTCGACCGCGCCGGCGCCGAACTCGACCCGGGCGCCCGGCTCGGCCTGCTCCAGGAGGCGGACGTCCGGATCTGGCAGCTCGGGCACTCGGTGCCGCTCTACCAGCGGCCCGAGCTGGTCGGCGTCCGGGCGGGCGTCGCCGGTGCGGGGGTCTGGGGGTACGGCTGGCCGCGCTTCCAGGACGTGGGGTGGAACGCCTAGGGCCGTCCTCGAATCACCCGCCGAATCCCGGCGCAGGGGGAACGGCGGGTGACGAGCGGGTGACCGATCTGTGATCTTGATCCCGCCCGACCTGCTCGTTTCTGCTCACCTGGGCGCTTCCCCGTACGATAGGAGGAAGCCGAGGCATGTCCGTTGCCCGGCGGGTGGACCGGTAGTAGCAGGCGGAACGGGCGGCGGCGATCCAGTGGGATCGCAGGTCGGCGTCTCGCGGCCGGGCGCCGTAACCCACGATTCCGGGAGAATCCGCAAGGCATGCCCACGCGCAACGACATCCGTAACGTCGCTATCGTCGCCCACGTCGACCACGGCAAGACCACCCTGGTCGACGCCATGCTGAAGCAGGCCGGTGCCTTCGCCGCCCACCAGCACCTGGACGACCGGATGATGGACTCCAACGACCTGGAGCGCGAGAAGGGCATCACCATTCTCGCGAAGAACACCGCGGTCAAGTACCACCCCAAGGATGGTGGCGCGCCCATCACCATCAACATCATCGACACCCCGGGCCACGCCGACTTCGGTGGCGAGGTCGAGCGCGGTCTGTCGATGGTGGACGCGGTCGTCCTGCTGGTCGACGCCTCCGAGGGCCCGCTGCCGCAGACCCGCTTCGTGCTCCGCAAGGCGCTCACCGCCCGCCTGCCCGTCATCCTCTGCATCAACAAGACGGACCGCCCGGACTCCCGGATCGACGAGGTCATCAACGAGACCTACGACCTGTTCCTGGACCTGGACGCGGACGAGGACCAGATCGAGTTCCCGATCGTCTACGCCTGTGCCCGTGACGGCGTCGCCTCGCTGACCAAGCCGGAGAACGGCACCGTCCCGGCCGACAGCGACTCGCTGGAGCCGTTCTTCTCCACCATCCTGGAGCACGTCCCGGCTCCGACCTACGACGAGGACGCCCCGCTCCAGGCGCACGTCACCAACCTGGACGCCGACAACTTCCTCGGCCGTATCGCGCTCTGCCGAGTCGAGCAGGGCGAGCTGCGCAAGGGCCAGCAGGTCGCGTGGATGAAGCGTGACGGCTCGGTCCAGCAGGTCAAGATCACCGAGCTGCTGATGACCGAGGCGCTCACCCGCAAGCCGGCCGAGGTGGCGGGCCCCGGTGACATCTGCGCCGTCGCCGGTATCCCCGAGATCATGATCGGCGAGACCCTGGCGGACCTCGAGAACCCGATCGCGCTGCCGCTGATCACGGTCGACGAGCCGGCCATCTCCATGGTCATCGGTACCAACACCTCGCCGCTGGTCGGCAAGGGCGGCAAGGGCCACAAGGTCACCGCCCGCATGGTGAAGGACCGCCTGGACAAGGAGCTGATCGGTAACGTCTCGCTCCGCGTGCTGCCGACCGAGCGTCCGGACGCCTGGGAGGTCCAGGGCCGTGGCGAGCTGGCGCTGGCCATCCTGGTCGAGACCATGCGCCGGGAGCTCTTCGAGCTGACCGTCGGCAAGCCTCAGGTCGTCACCAAGGTCATCAACGGCAAGACCCACGAGCCGGTCGAGCGGATGACCATCGACAGCCCCGAGGAGTACCTCGGCGCGGTCACCCAGCTGATGGCGACCCGCAAGGGCCGCATGGAGACCATGACGAACCACGGCTCCGGCTGGGTCCGCATGGAGTTCATCGTCCCGTCGCGCGGCCTGATCGGCTTCCGGACGCAGTTCCTGACCGACACCCGCGGCACCGGCATCGCGCACTCCATCTTCGAGGGTCACGAGCCGTGGTTCGGCGAGCTCCGGATGCGCAACAACGGCTCGCTGGTGGCCGACCGCGCGGGCGTCGTGACGCCGTTCGCGATGATGGGCATCCAGGAGCGCGGCACGCTCTTCGTCGAGCCCACCACCGAGGTGTACGAGGGCATGATCGTCGGCGAGAACTCGCGCCAGGACGACATGGACATCAACATCACCAAGGAGAAGAAGCTCACCAACATGCGTGCGGCCTCCTCCGACACCACTGAGAACCTGGTGCCGCCGCGCAAGCTCTCGCTGGAGCAGTCGCTGGAGTTCTGCCGCGAGGACGAGTGCATCGAGGTGACTCCGGAGACGGTTCGCATCCGTAAGGTCGTCCTGGACCAGAAGGAGCGCGGCCGCACCGCCTCGCGCGCCAAGAAGGCGTGATCCGGACGGCTTGACCGGCCATTGGCCGGAATGCTTCGCCCCCCTTTCCCATGGAGAGGGGGGCGAACTTTTTCAACTACTCCAAGTTGTCGACGCGGGTATTAACGGAATAGCGCTCATCACGCCCAGGTGTCCGCTGAGCGAACGTGACAGTTCGTCATTCATGACGACTGTCCGTTTGGTGCCTGTCTGGCTATGTCTCATATGTCCGGTTTTCGAAACTTACCGACTGTTCATGTGACCTAATTGAGATCGTCACTGGTCACTTTCGTGTCCGTGCGTGACGGATAGTGGGTGCAGTCAGGCTCGGGTCAAGGGTGAACGCGCAGGGGTGCGCGCCGAAACCACGAGCGCGGACGGCATAGCGGGTCCGGTGACAACCGTCCGCGATGCCCTCCTCGTTGCAACGTCGAATTCAGGAGGCACACCGATGCGTGGTGGGAGCCAGGCCAAGTGGGTTGTCGCAGCTGTTGCTGTCGCCCTTGCCGCGACTGCTTGTAGCAGTGGCGGTTCCACCGGTGGGAGCAGCTCCGATGGCGCTGCGGTCAACGCCCAGGGCGTCTTCAGCTACCAGAGCGGCGAGCCGCAGCGCCCGCTGCAGCCGGCCAACGCCATGGAGAACCAGGGCGGCCGCATCGTCAAGCAGCTCTTCCAGGGCCTCGTCGACTACGACCCCGCCACCGGCGCCCTGCGCAACCAGGTGGCCGACAAGATCGAGACCACTGACGCCAAGAACTACACCGTCACCCTGAAGTCCGGCTGGACTTTCCACGACGGCACCCCGGTGACCGCCCAGTCCTTCGTGAAGTCCTGGAACTGGTCGGCCAACACCAAGAACAACCAGATCAACTCGGACTGGTTCTCCGACATCGTCGGCTACGACGCCGTGCACCCGGAGAAGGGTGACCCGACCGCCGACAGCATGTCCGGCCTGAAGGTCATCGACGACACGCACTTCACCATCGAGCTGAGCAACCCGGTCTCGTACTTCACGTACAAGCTCGGTTACTCGGCCTTCTACCCGCTGCCGGAGGGCTTCTTCGCCGACCCGGCGGGCTACGGCCAGAAGCCGATCGGCAACGGCCCCTACAAGTTCGTGTCGTGGGAGCACAACAAGGCCATCACCCTGGCCGCCTTCGACAAGTACGCGGGCACGAACAAGGCCAAGAACGGCGGCGTCGTCTTCCGGAACTACACCTCCGGTGAGGCCGCGTACAAGGACCTGATGTCGGACACCCTCGACGTCCTGGACCAGGTCGACTCGACCGACCTGCCCAAGTACAAGGACGACCTGGGCAAGCGCGCGGTCGACCAGCCGCAGGGCGCCATCCAGAACATCTCCTTCGCGCTGTACAACGCCGACTGGAGCGCGCCGGAGAAGGCCAAGGTCCGCCAGGGCCTGTCGATGGCCATCGACCGCGACACCATCACCAAGACCGTGCTGAACGGCACGCGTCAGCCTGCCGACGCGTTCGTGGCGCCCGGCGTCATGGGCTTCAAGGCCGGCAGCTGCGGCGACGCCTGCAAGTACGACCCGGCCAAGGCCAAGCAGCTGATCGCCGAGGGCAACGGCGTGCCCGGCAACAAGATCACCATCCTCTACAACTCCGACGGTGGTCACAAGGAGTGGGTCGACGCGGTCTGCAACTCGATCCGCCAGGCCACCGGCGTCGAGTGCCTCGGTGACCCGAAGCCGGACTTCAAGACCTCGCGCGACCTCGTGACCAAGCGTCAGGTCCCGAGCATGATGCGTACCGGCTGGGTGCAGGACTACCCGCTGAACGCCAACTTCCTGCGCGACGTCTACGGCACCGGTGCGGCGGCGAACGACGCCGGCTACTCCAGCCCGGAGTTCGACAAGCTCTCGAAGGAGGCCGACGCGGCCACCTCGGTCGAGAAGACCACCGAGCTCTACCAGCAGGCCGAGGCCGTCCTGGCCAAGGACATGCCGGCCATCCCGCTCTGGTACTACAAGACCAGCTCCGGCTGGTCCAACAACGTCCAGAACGTGAAGTTCGACTCCTTCGGCAACCCGGTCTACACCGACGTCGAGGTCAAGAAGAAGTAATCGGTCGGCACCGCCTGACCCGGTGACAACGGCCGGTGCCCGTCCCATCCCCACAAGGGCGAGGACTGGCACCGGCCGTTGGCACGCCGACTTATCTCTGGCCGGGATGACGGGCCCGGCAGAGTCATACATGGAGGCACGATGGGGCGCTTTGTCGCGAGGCGACTGCTCCAGATGATCCCGGTCTTCCTCGGAACGACCGCGCTCATCTTTTACATGGTGCACGCGCTGCCGGGTGACCCGGTGGCCGCGATGTGGGGCGACAAGGCGCCGGACCCGGTCCAGCTCGCCGCTCTGAGGCACCAGATGGGCTTCGACAAGCCGCTGGTCCAGCAGTACCTCGACTACATGGGGAACCTGCTCACCGGCGACTTCGGAACCACCCTGGCCGGACGGCCGGTGGTCGACGTGATCACCGAGGCGCTGCCGGTGACGGTGCGGCTGGCACTGCTGGCCTTCACCATCGAGATCGTGCTCGGCGTGTCCATCGGCCTCTTCGCCGGCCTGCGCCGCGGCAAGGCGTTCGACAAGGGCACCCTGGTCATGACCCTGCTGCTGATCTCGATCCCGGTCCCGGTGCTCGGCTTCATCTTCCAGACGATCTTCGCGGACAACCTGAAGTGGGTCACGCCGACCGTTCAGGACTCGAACGACATCACCCAGCTCATGCTGCCGGCCATCGTGCTCGGCTCGCTGTCGCTGGCGTACGTGGCGCGTCTCACCCGTACCTCCATAGCCGAGAACATCAAGGCCGACTACGTCCGCACCGCGGTGGCCAAGGGCCTGCCCCGGCGCAAGGTGATCGGCACCCACCTGCTCCGCAACTCGATGATCCCGGTGGTCACCTTCCTCGGCACCGACCTCGGAGCCCTGATGGGCGGCGCGATCGTCACCGAGGGCATCTTCAACGTCAAGGGTGTCGGCAACGCGCTCTTCCACGCGATCAACCTGAAGGAGGGCTCGACGGTCTCCGGCTTCGTGGCCTTCCTGGTGCTCGTGTACCTGGCCGCCGGCCTGATCGTCGACCTGCTTTACGCGGTCCTGGACCCGAGGATCCGTTATGCCTGACCTGACCGAGAAGAAGACGGCCGAGGAGATCCCGGCCCAGCGCGGCGCCGACACCGCGGCGGCCAAGCCCGAGAAGGCCCGCAGCCTCGGCTCGGACGCCTGGCACGACCTGCGCCGCAAGCCGATCTTCGTGATCTCCGCGCTGCTGATCCTGCTGCTGATCGTCATCGCGATCGCCCCCGGGCTGTTCACCTCGGCGGACCCGCGCGCCGGCGACCTGCGTCTGCACTACCTGACCAAGCCGAACTACAGCCACTTCTTCCAGGCGGACTGGTTCGGCTACGACCTCCAGGGCCGCAGCATCTACGCCCGGGTGATCTACGGGGCCCGCGCCTCGGTCGTCGTCGGCATCTGCGTCACGGCGGGTGTGACCATCCTCGGTGGCATCACCGGCATGCTGGCCGGCTACTTCGGCGGCTGGATCGACACGATCATCTCCCGGGTCACCGACATCTTCTTCGGCATCCCGCTGCTGCTCGGCGCCCTGGTCATCCTCAACGCCTTCACCTCGCGCACCATCTGGAGCGTGGTCTTCGCGCTGGTCGCCCTGGGCTGGACCCAGATGACCCGTGTCATGCGCGGTTCGGTCATCACGGTCAAGCAGGCCGACTTCGTGACGGCCGCCAAGGCGCTGGGCGCCGGCACCAGCCGGATCCTGTGGAAGCACATCCTGCCGAACGCGCTCGCCCCGGTGATCGTGGTCGCGACCATCGCGCTCGGCGGCTACATCGCCACCGAGGCGACGCTGAGCTTCCTCGGCATCGGTCTGCAGGACCCGACCATCTCCTGGGGCATCGACATCAACACCGCCCAGAAGGTGATCCGCACCGCGCCGTACGCGCTGTTCTTCCCCGCCGGAATGCTGAGCCTCACGGTTCTGGCCTTCATCATGCTCGGCGACGCGGTCCGCGACGCCCTCGACCCGAAGCTCCGCTGAGAGAAGAGGTGACGACCCGATGACCACCGTGATCGAGAACGACCAGAAGAGCGGCCGGCTCGAAGTTGGCACCCCGCTGCTGGAGGTCAAGGACCTCCACGTGGAGTTCCACACCCGGGACGGCGTGGCGAAGGCCGTGAACGGCGTCAACTACTCCGTCGCGGCCGGCGAGACGCTCGCCGTGCTCGGCGAGTCCGGCTCCGGCAAGTCCGTGACCGCCCAGACCATCATGGGCATCCTGGACATGCCGCCCGGCAAGGTGACCCAGGGCGAGATCCTGTACCGCGGTCAGGACATGCTCAAGATGGGCAACGAGGAGCGGCGGAAGATCCGCGGCCAGAAGATCGCGATGATCTTCCAGGACGCGCTGTCCTCGCTCAACCCCGTGCTCAGCGTGGGCTACCAGCTCGGCGAGATGTTCCGGGTGCACCAGGGCGCCTCCAAGAAGGAGGCCAAGGAGAAGGCCATCGAGCTGATGGACCGGGTGCGCATCCCGGCCGCCAGGCAGCGCGTCGGCGACTACCCGCACCAGTTCTCCGGCGGCATGCGCCAGCGCATCATGATCGCCATGGCGCTCTCCCTGCAGCCCGACCTGATCATCGCGGACGAGCCCACCACCGCCCTGGACGTCACCGTCCAGGCCCAGGTGATGGACCTGCTCGCGGAGCTCCAGGCCGAGTACAACATGGGCCTGATCCTGATCACCCACGACCTCGGCGTGGTCGCCGACGTCGCGGACAAGATCGCCGTGATGTACGCGGGCCGGATCGTCGAGACCGCCCCGGTGCACGAGCTCTACGCCAACCCGGCGCACCCGTACACCAAGGGCCTGCTCCGCTCGATCCCGCGCCTGGACCAGAAGGGCCAGGAGCTCTACGCGATCAAGGGCCTGCCCCCGAACCTGCTGAAGGTCCCGACCGGCTGCGCGTTCAACCCCCGCTGTGACGTCGCCACCGACCTGTGCCGCACGGAGACCCCGGAGCTGCACCACGTGACCGACAAGGACGGCAAGGAGCTCACCGGCCGCCGCAGCGCGTGCCACCTCTGGAAGGAGACCCTCCATGGCTGAGCCCATCCTGGAGGTCAAGGACCTGGTCAAGCACTACCCGCTGAGCCAGGGCATCCTCTTCAAGAAGCAGGTCGGCGCGGTCAAGGCGGTCGACGGCATCTCCTTCGACCTGGCCAAGGGCGAGACCCTCGGCATCGTCGGTGAGTCCGGCTGCGGCAAGTCCACGCTGGCCAAGGTGCTGATGAACCTGGAACGGGCCACCTCCGGCCAGGTGCTGTTCAAGGGCGAGGACATCTCCAAGCTGAGCGGCCAGGCCCTCAAGGCCGTCCGCCGCAACATCCAGATGGTGTTCCAGGACCCGTACACCTCGCTGAACCCGCGCATGACGGTCGGCGACATCATCGGGGAGCCGTACGAGATCCACCCCGAGGTGGCGCCCAAGGGCGACCGCCGCAAGGCCGTCCAGGACCTGCTGGACGTCGTGGGTCTGAACCCGGAGTACATCAACCGGTACCCGCACCAGTTCTCCGGCGGCCAGCGCCAGCGCATCGGCATCGCCCGCGGCCTCGCGCTCAAGCCCGAGATCATCATCTGCGACGAGCCGGTCTCCGCCCTGGACGTGTCCGTCCAGGCGCAGGTGATCAACCTGCTGGAGCAGCTGCAGAGCGAGTTCGAGCTCTCCTACATGTTCATCGCGCACGACCTCTCCATCGTCCGGCACATCTCCGACCGCGTCGGCGTGATGTACCTCGGCAAGATGGTCGAGATCGGCACCGACGAGCAGATCTACGACAACGCCACCCACCCGTACACCCAGGCGCTGCTCTCCGCGGTGCCGGTGCCGGACCCGACGGCGCGGGAGAACCGCGAGCGGATCATCCTGAGCGGCGACATCCCCTCGCCGGCCAACCCGCCGTCCGGCTGCCGCTTCCGCACCCGCTGCTGGAAGGCGGAGGACCGCTGCGCCGAGGAGATCCCGCTGCTCGCGGTGCCCTCGGTGCTGGAGGGCCCGGCCGCGCACGAGTCGGCCTGCCACTTCGCCGAGGTCCGGGAGTCGGCCGCCGCCTGATTCCCCGTGGCATCCCCGGAAGGGCCCGTGGCTTCCCGCCGCGGGCCCTTCCGTCGTTCCGTCAACCCGGCAGGCGGGTGACTGCACCCATCCGGGTGCACCCGACTCGCGCCGTCGCCGGGGCGCGCTTCTCATGGGGTGTGATGCGACACACACCATGAGGAGGGACCTCCATGCCCGTAGCCGCCCGTGCTCGTTGGGTCCTCGCCGCTGCGACATCCGTGGTCCTGGTGGCCACCGGGTGCAGCAGCGGCGGCGGAGGCAGCAGTTCGCCGGACGCCAGCAAGACCTTCAGCTACCAGAGCAGTGAGCCGCAGAACCCGCTGCAGCCCGCCAACGCGAACGAGGTCGGCGGTGGTCGCATCATCCAGAACCTCTTCAAGGGGCTGGTGGACTACGACCCCAGTACGGCGAAGATCCGGATGCAGGTCGCCGACAAGATCGACACCAGTGACTCCCAGACCTTCAACGTCACGCTGAAGGACGGCTGGAAGTTCCACGACGGCACGCCGGTGCACGCCAAGAACTTCGTGGACTCGTGGAACTGGAGCGCGACCACCAGCAACAACCAGATCAACAGCTCCTGGTTCTCCGACATCGAGGGCTACAAGGACGTCCACCCCGCCAGCGGCCAGCCGACCGCGACCAAGATGTCCGGGCTGACCGTCGTCGACGACCTGCACTTCACCGTCAAGCTGGCCAACAGGGTCTCGTACTTCGAGTACAAGCTCGGCTACATCGCCTTCTCGCCGCTGCCGGACGCCTTCTTCAACGACCCGGCCGGGTACGGGCAGAAGCCGGTGGGCAACGGCCCGTACCAGTTCGTCAGCTGGACGCACAACACCCAGGTGGTCACCAAGGCCTTCGCGGACTACCAGGGCGTGGACAAGCCGAAGAACGGCGGCATCGTCTTCAAGATGTACACCACGTCCGAGGCCGCCTACGCCGACCTGCAGTCCAGCAACCTGGACGTGATGGACCAGGTGCCGCCGTCCGCGCTGGCGACGTACAAGAGCGACCTCGGCGACCGGGCGATCGACGCCCCGCAGGGTGCCATCCAGAACATCGGCTTCACCCTCTACCAGGCCGACTGGGCCTCGCCCGACAAGGCCAAGGTGCGCCAGGGCCTGTCGATGGCGATCGACCGCGACACCATCACCAAGACGGTGCTGCAGGGCTCCCGCAAGCCGGCCACCGCCTGGGTGGCCGAGGGCGTCGAGGGCTACAAGAGCGGCGCCTGCGGGGACTTCTGCACGTTCGACCCCGCCAAGGCCAAGCAGCTGATCACTGAGGGCGGCGGCGTCCCCGGCAACAAGCTGACCATCACCTACAACGCGGACGGCGGCCACAAGGAGTGGGTCGACGCGGTCTGCAACTCGATCCGGCAGAACACCGGCGTCGACTGCCTCGGCGACCCGAAGCCCGACTTCAAGACGGCGCGCGCCGCGATCACCGGGCACCAGGTCAACGGAGCCTTCCGCACCGGCTGGGTGCAGGACTACCCGCTGAACGCCAACTTCCTGTCCGACGTGTACCGCACCGGCGCGGCCTCCAACGACTTCGGTTACAGCAGCCCGCAGTTCGACCAGGCGGCCACCAAGGCCGACGAGGCCTCCAGCGTCGCGGACACGGTGGCCGGCTACCAGCAGGCCGAGGCGGTGCTGCCGAGCGGGATGCCGGCGATCCCGCTCTGGTACTACCGCACCAACTCGGGCTACTCGTCCAAGGTGCAGAACGTGGCGTTCGACTCCTTCGGCAACCCGGCCTGGACCCAGGTCGAGGTCAAGGGCTGATCTCCTGGGGGCGTCGGCCCCTCGCGCCGGCCCCGCCCTTCCCGCACGGAGGGCGGGGCCCGGCCTCTCGGCCGACCGGCCGCGGCCGGTCGGGTACCTAGGAAGGAGGCTCGGATGGGCAGTTACGTGCTGCGGCGGGTGCTGCAGATGATCCCGGTGTTCTTCGGCACCACGCTGCTGATCTTCCTGATGGTCTACACGCTGCCGGGTGACCCGGTGACGGCGCTGTTCGGCGAGAAGGCCGCCGACCCGGCCGTGGTGGCCAGCATCAAGCATCAGTACTACCTGGACCAGCCGGTCTGGAAGCAGTACCTGCACTACATGGGGAACCTCTTCCAGGGGGACTTCGGGACCAGCTTCACCGGCCGTCCCGTCTCCGACATCATGGCGAACGCCTTCCCGGTCACCATCCGGCTCGCGCTGCTGGCCTTCGTCTTCGAGCTGGTCCTCGGCCTGGCCCTGGGCCTGGTCTCCGGCCTCAGGCGCGGCAGCATCCAGGACACCCTGGTGCTCGTCCTGACCCTGGTGGTGATCTCGATCCCGGTCTTCGTGCTGGCCTACATCGCGCAGACGATCTTCGCCACCAACCTCGGCTGGGTCACCCCGACGGTGCAGGACTCCCGGGACCTCTCCCAGCTGATCCTGCCCGCGATCGTGCTGGGCTCGCTCTCGCTCGCGTACGTCGCCCGGCTCACCCGGACGTCCATCGGCGAGAACCTGCGGGCCGACTACATCCGCACGGCGGTCGCCAAGGGCCTGCCCCGGCGGACCATCGTCTCCCGGCACCTGCTGCGCAACTCGCTGATCCCGGTGGTCACCTTCCTCGGCACCGACCTCGGCGCGCTGATGGGCGGGGCGATCGTCACCGAGGGCATCTTCAACGTGCAGGGCGTCGGCAACGTCCTGTACCGGGCCATCAACCAGAAGGAAGGCCCGACCGTGGTCGGCATCGTGACCGTCCTGGTGATCGTCTACCTGGTCGCCAGCCTGCTCGTCGACCTGCTCTACGCGGTCCTGGACCCGAGGATCCGCTATGCCTGACGTCCACGACGAGAACTCGTACGAGCCGCACCCCAAGCCCGGCGTCTCGCACCTCGACTACGCGGGGGAGCAGGGCATGGCGGTCGAGCAGGGCACCCTGGTCGAGGCCGACCCGGTCAAGCGGGAGGAGGCCCGCAGCCTGTGGGGCGACGCCTGGCGGGACCTGCGCAGGCGGCCGATCTTCCTGATCTCGGCCGTGCTGATCCTGCTGCTGGTCGTGATGGCGATCTTCCCGTGGGCGTTCACCGACGCCGACCCGCGCAAGGCCGACCTGGTGCACAACTACCTCAGGCGGCCGGACTGGACCGACTTCTTCGGCGCCGGCTGGTTCGGCTACGACGGGCAGGGCCGGTCGATCTACGCCCGGGTGGTGTACGGCGCCCGCGCCTCGATCACCGTCGGCATCTGCGTCACCCTGGCGGTCACCGTGCTCGGCGGGCTGACCGGCATGGTCGCCGGCTACTTCGGCGGCGGCATCGACGCGGTGATCTCCCGGATCATCGACATCTTCTTCGGCATCCCGCTGCTGCTCGGCGCCCTGGTGCTGCTGAACGCCTTCACCACCCGCACGGTGTGGAGCGTGGTCATCGCCCTGGGCGTCCTCGGCTGGACCCAGATCGCCCGCGTCATGCGCGGAGCGGTGCTGACCGTCAAACAGGCCGACTACGTGGTGGCCGGCCGGGCGCTCGGCGCCGGGACGGGGCGGCTGATGTTCCGGCACATCCTGCCGAACGCGATCGCCCCGGTGATCGTGGTCGCCACCATCGCGCTCGGCGGCTACATCGCCACCGAGGCGACGCTGAGCTTCCTCGGCATCGGTCTGCAGGACCCGACCATCTCCTGGGGCATCGACATCTCCTCCGCCCAGAAGGTGATCCGCACGGCGCCGTTCGCGCTGTTCTTCCCGGCCGCGGCGCTCTCCGTCACCGTGCTGGCCTTCATCATGCTGGGCGACGCGGTCCGCGACGCCCTCGACCCGAAGCTTCGCTGAGCGAGGGGGAACGCATCGTGACCACAGCTGTGGACTCCACCAGGTCCAAGCGGGACGCACCGTACGAGGGGCCGCTGCTCGACGTCCGCGACCTGCACGTCGAGTTCGTCACCCGGGACGGCGTCGCCAAGGCGGTCAACGGGGTCGACTACAGCGTCCGGGCGGGGGAGACGCTCGCGGTGCTGGGCGAGTCCGGCTCCGGCAAGTCGGTGACCGCGCAGGCGATCATGGGCATCCTGGACATGCCGCCGGCCCGGATCCCGCGCGGCGAGATCCGCTTCCGAGGCCGGGACATGCTGAAGATGGGCAAGGAGGAGCGGCGGAAGATCCGCGGCCAGAAGATCGCGATGATCTTCCAGGACGCGCTGTCCTCGCTCAACCCCGTGCTCAGCGTGGGCTTCCAACTCGGCGAGATGTTCCGCGCCCACCAGGGGGCGTCCCGCAAGGAGGCCAGGGACAAGGCCGTCGAGCTGATGGACCGGGTGCGCATCCCCGCGGCCAAGCAGCGGGTGAACGACTACCCGCACCAGTTCTCCGGCGGCATGCGTCAGCGCATCATGAT
Source organism: Kitasatospora sp. NPDC087861 (assembly GCF_044742585.1). Classification (NCBI taxonomy): domain Bacteria; kingdom Bacillati; phylum Actinomycetota; class Actinomycetes; order Kitasatosporales; family Streptomycetaceae; genus Kitasatospora; species Kitasatospora sp. NPDC087861. The sequence continues at coordinate 371,256 of NZ_JBIUUS010000003.1, read as the reverse complement.
CGCGATGGCGCTGGCCCTGGAACCGGACCTGATCATCGCGGACGAGCCCACCACCGCCCTGGACGTCACCGTCCAGGCCCAGGTGATGGACCTGCTCGCGGAGCTCCAGGCCGAGTACAACATGGGCCTGATCCTGATCACCCACGACCTCGGCGTGGTCGCCGACGTCGCGGACAAGATCGCCGTGATGTACGCGGGCCGGATCGTCGAGACCGCCCCGGTGCACGAGCTCTACGCGCGCCCCGCCCACCCGTACACCCGCGGCCTGCTCGACTCCATCCCGCGGCTGGACCAGAAGGGCCAGGAGCTCTACGCCATCAAGGGCCTGCCGCCCAACCTGCTGCGGATCCCCAAGGGGTGCGCCTTCAACCCGCGCTGCCCGCGGGCCCAGGACCGTTGCCGGGCCGAGGTGCCGGAGCTGTACCCGGTCACCGAGGACGACGGTGCCCCGCTGGCCGGGCGGGGCAGCGCCTGCTTCTTCTGGAAGGAGACCCTCCATGACCGCTAACGGGTCCAGCGCACTGGGCGCGACCGTGCCGGAGGAGGTCGCCTTCGCCCAGGAGGTGCCGCGCGGCGAGCCGATCCTCGAAGTCCGGGACCTGGTCAAGCACTTCCCGCTGACCAAGGGCATCCTGCTGAAGAAGCAGGTCGGCGCCGTGAAGGCGGTCGACGGGGTCACCTTCGACCTGATGCAGGGCGAGACGCTGGGCATCGTCGGCGAGTCGGGCTGTGGCAAGTCCACGCTGGCCAAGGTGCTGATGAACCTGGAGCCGGCCACCGCGGGCTCCGTCCGGTACAAGGGCCAGGAGATCTCCCGGCTCTCCGGGGCGGCGCTGAAGGCCGTCCGCCGCAACATCCAGATGGTGTTCCAGGACCCGTACACCTCGCTGAACCCGCGCATGACGGTCGGCGACATCATCGGGGAGCCGTACGAGATCCACCCCGAGGTGGCACCCAGGGGCGATCGCCGCAAGGCCGTCCAGGACCTGCTGGACGTGGTCGGGCTCAACCCCGAGTACATCAACCGCTATCCGCACCAGTTCTCCGGCGGGCAGCGCCAGCGCATCGGCATCGCGCGGGGGTTGGCGCTCAAGCCGGAGGTCATCATCTGCGACGAGCCGGTCTCGGCGCTGGACGTGTCGGTGCAGGCGCAGGTGATCAACCTGCTGGAGCAGCTGCAGAGCGAGTTCGAGCTCTCGTACATGTTCATCGCGCACGACCTCTCCATCGTCCGGCACATCTCGGACCGGGTCGGCGTGATGTACCTCGGCAAGATGGTCGAGATCGGCACCGACGCGGAGATCTACGACCACGCGACCCATCCGTACACCCAGGCGCTGCTCTCGGCCGTCCCCGTGCCGGACCCGACGGCCCGCGAGTCGCGGGACCGGATCGTGCTCACCGGGGACGTGCCCTCGCCGGCCAACCCGCCGTCCGGCTGCCGCTTCCGCACCCGCTGCTGGAAGGCGCAGGACCGCTGCGCCGCCGAGGTCCCGCTGCTCGCCGCGCCCTTCTGGCTGGGCGGGGCGGCCCGGCACGACTCGGCGTGTCACTTCGCGGCGGAGCGCGAGGTTGGGCAGAGCGCGGCGGAGCGCGAGGTTGAGCAGAGTGCGGCGGAGCGCGAGGCCGGGGAGGCCGGCTCCGGGGCCGACTGACCACCCGGTGGACGCCGCCCGACGCGGCTCCACTGCCCAGGGCGCGTCCTCGCATCGAGGGCGCGCCCTTTCCCGTGATGCAAAAGAGACGTCCCGGCGGATTCCGCAAAGGCCTCCCGGTCGTTGATAGTTGCTCTGCGCCAATCGGCGGTCACTGCTGCGCTGGGGAGGGCTGCTCACCATGGCTGACCTGACGAACTCGTCCCGGAGCAGGGGCGGTGAGCCGCGGACGGACGCGGTGGAAGTGATCGGCGGCGGTCGGGAGAACCTGGTGCCCGGCACCCCGCTGCTGGAGGTCGACGACCTGCACGTCGAGTTCGTCACCCGGGACGGCGTCGCCAAGGCCGTCAACGGGGTGAGTTACTCGGTGTCGGCCGGTGAGACGCTCGCGGTGCTGGGTGAGTCCGGCTCCGGCAAGTCGGTGACCGCGCAGGCGATCATGGGCATCCTGGACATGCCGCCCGGTCGGATCACCGCCGGTCGGATCCTCTACCGCGGCGAGGACCTGCTGACCATGGGCTCCAGGGCCCGGCGGGCCGTCCGCGGCCAGAAGATCGCGATGATCTTCCAGGACGCGCTGTCCGCACTCAACCCGGTGCTCAGCGTGGGCTACCAGCTCGGCGAGATGTTCCAGGTGCACCACGGCGTCAGCCGCAAGGAGGCCAGGGAGAAGGCCGTCGAGCTGATGGACCGGGTGCGCATCCCGGCCGCCAGGCAGCGCGTCGGCGACTACCCGCACCAGTTCTCCGGCGGCATGCGCCAGCGCATCATGATCGCGATGGCGCTCTCCCTGGAGCCGGACCTGATCATCGCGGACGAGCCCACCACCGCCCTGGACGTCACCGTGCAGGCCCAGGTGATGGACCTGCTGGCCGAGTTGCAGCACGAGTTCCACATGGGGCTGATCCTGATCACCCACGACCTCGGGGTGGTCGCCGACGTCGCGGACACGATCGCGGTGATGTACGCGGGTCGGATCGTCGAGACGGCGCCGGTGCGCGAGCTGTACGCGCGCCCGGCCCACCCGTACACCCGCGGCCTGCTGGACTCGATCCCCCGGCTGGACCAGAAGGGGCAGAACCTCCACGCCATCAAGGGCCTGCCGCCCAGCCTGCTGCGGATCCCGCAGGGCTGCGCGTTCAACCCTCGCTGCGACCGGGTGCAGGACCGCTGCCTGACCGAACTCCCGCCGCTGGTACCGGTGGTGGCCGCGGACGGGGCCGAGCTGCCGGGCCGCCGCAGCGCCTGCCACTTCTGGCGGGAGACCCTCGACGGCTGAGGGTGCCGGAGGGCCGCCGTCGCCTACCGCTCGAAGCCGACGTTCTCCCAGACGATGTCGGACAGCCCCTGCGCGCCGATGTTGGCGAGGTTGGCACGGGCGCCGTACAGCTGGGGACGCTGGTAGAGCGGCAGCACGCCGGCCACCTTCCACAGCTCGCCGTCGGCCTGGTTGATCGCCTCCGAGGCGGTCGCCGCATCGGGCGCGGCGGCGGCCCGGTCGAGGGCGGTGTCCACCGCCGGGCTGCCCGCGCCGACGTGGTTGGTGCCGCCGTTCTGGACGAAGTTGGCGCGGTTGCCGCTGGCCGGGAAGGGCGTGCCGAGCAGCGAGTAGGCGGCGATGTCGAAGTCGTTGCGGTTGACGTACCGGTCGAAGAACTCGTTCGCGGCGGCGGTGACCGTGGTGACCTCGATACCGACGTCCTTGAGCATCCGGGTGGTGCTGGCGGCCTCGTTCTGGGCCTGTGTGACGCCGGCCGGGACGATCATCCGCAGGTTGAGCTCGCGGCCGTCCTTCTTCCGGACGTCGCCGTCGAGCTTCCACCCGGCTGCGTCCAGCTTGCGGGCGGCCTCGGCGGGGTCGTAGCGGCTGAGGCCGAGGGAGTTGTCCCGGTAGGCGTTCTGGTTGGCGACCAGCAGGTGGTTGTTGAGCGGGACGGCGGGCCAGTCCAGGCCGTTCAGGTCGGAGCGGATGACGGCGTCCCGGTTGATGGCCTGGAAGACGGCCTGGCGGACGGTCGCGTCGCTGAGCGCCGGTGTGCGGGCGTTCAGGGTGAGCTGGCGGAAGTCCGGCCCGCCGGCCCGGCGGACGGCGGCGCCCTTGGTGTTCTTGATGGTCTGGTACCCGGCCACGTCCGGGCCGTTGTTGAAGAGGTCGATCTCGCCCTTGGCGAAGGCGGCGGCCATGGCGTTGGGCAGCATGGCGTGGAAGACGATCCGGTCCAGCATCGGCTTGTCGCCCCACCACGAGGGGTCGGCGACCAGGGTGACGGTCTGGGCGGCGCGGTCCAGCCGCTCGACCTTGAACGGGCCGGCGGTGACCGGGATCGCGTCCAGGTAGGCGGAGTTGAACAGCTCAGGGGTGGCGATCCGGCTGGCGGGCAGCAGCGGGGCGTTGGCGGCGCCGTTGAACATCGACTGCCACTCGGAGAACGGCCGGTCGAAGGTCATCACCGCCTGGAAGTCGTCCTTGCCCCGCTCGACCGAGGAGACCTGTTCGAAGCCGGTGCTGCTGGAGGGCCGGTAGGCCGGGTCCTTCCCGTTCAGGGCCCGCCAGTTGGCCTCGATGTCGCGCCAGGTGATCGGGGTGCCGTCGGACCAGTGGGCCTTCGGGTTGAGCGTCCAGACGACCACCTGCCGGCCGTCCCGCAGCTCCGCGTGGGCGTCCTGCAGGTAGGCGGGGTTGACGGTCTGGGTGCCGGCCGCGTCGGAGCGGAAGAAGGTCGGCAGCAGCGGCTTGGTGACGCTGATCGTCGAGGACTCGCTGCCGTCGTTCTGGATCGGCGACCACTGGCGGGAGAACTGGGCGATCGCCAGGTGCAGGGTGCCGCCCTGGCGCAGCCGGGAGCGGTCGAGCGGGTTGATGTCGATCGAGGTGAACTTGGGGATCTCGGCGGCCGCCGGCCCGTTCGCGCCGCCGTCGCCCTGACCGGAGGCGCACGAACAGAGCGTCAGCGAGAGCGAGAGTGCGGTGAGGCCGGCGAGCAGAGCCGGCCGGTACTGGAGGCGGCGGCTCATCGGCGTGCTCCCCGAGGTGGCTGTGGCGGAAGGTGTGGCGTCACATCTTGCTGACCGGAGGGGGGAGTTGTCGAGGGGCGGGCCGGGATCCGGCCCGCCCCCCGATCGGCGCGGTCGTCGCTCAGACGACGGTGAACTTGAAGGTGCGGTCCTTCTCGCCGGTCTTGTCGAGCAGCGGGGTGATGGCGTCCGCGACGTCCTGCGGGGTGATCGCGGCGGTCTGGCCGTTCTTCTTGACCTTCACCTTGTCGAACACGCCGTTCAGCTGGCCGTTCAGCGCGTCGAGGTCCCACTTGGGCACGATCTTGCCGGAGGCGTCCGGGGCGAGCGTGAGCGTCTTGGCGGCGACCAGCTTGCCGAAGCCCCACTTCTTGGCACCGGCCACGAGGTACACGTTGCCGTTGACCGCGGACTTGCCGAGGCTGTCCGCGGCGGCCTGCAGGGCCTGCGGGGAGACCTTGGGCTGGGCGGCCGTGACGGCGAGCGCGATCGGCTGGTCGGGCTTGCCGGCGGCACGGTCGCGGTAGGCCTGCTCGACCACGTCGAGGGCGCTCGCCGAGTCGATGGCCTGACCGGCCCGGCCGGGCACCACGAGCGGGTCGCCGTTGTCGCCGAACTTGACGTAGCCCTCCTGCAGGCCCTGGCCCGAGCCGGAGGCCAGGGTGTCCAGGGCGGCCTTGAGCTTGGCCCGGTCGACCTTGACGTCCGGTGCGACCGCCTTGGTGCCGCCCTTCAGCGACTTGATGACGTCGACCGGGTTGTAGCTGTGCTGGGCGAGGCCGTCCACGGTGCCCGTGGTGTCGAAGCTCAGCCCGGCGACGGTCGGGTCGAGGTTCAGCGTCTGGTCGCCGACCTTCAGCTTGAGCGGCTGCTGGCCGGCCTTGCCGACGGTCTCGTCGAGCTGGTGGATCGCCTGGTCGCGGCTGTTGCCGCCGATGTCGGTGCCGAGCACCACGGTGCCCTTGGGGACGTCGGACTGGTTGAGCATCAGGCCGGTGCCGTACGCGGCGGCGCCGAGGAACAGCACACCGCCGATGCCGTAGACGCCCAGTTTGACGAGCTTCTTGCCGGCGCCGCCGCGCTTGGCCTTGCCGGGCGCGGCCTTGGCCTTGGCCGGCTGCGGTGCGGGCGGGACCGGCGCGGACTGGGCGTCCTCGGGCCGGGGGCCGGGGCCGGGGGTCGGCAGCGGGGTGAGCTCGGTGGCCTCCGGGTCCCGCCCGGGCTGCTGCGGCTGGCCGGGGGCGGCGCCGGGGGCGCCCGGGAAGAGGCCGCCGGGGGGCGGGGTGGCGAAGGCGTCCTGGCCGGGCGCGGCGGGGCGCTGGGTGGCGAACGGGTCGGCGCCGGCCGGGGCCGAGGCGAACAGGCCCGGCTGCGGGCGGGCTTCGCCGCCGTGCGAGGCGCCGCGCTGCGGCAGACCGGGTATGGCGGCGGGCGGCGGGGTGCCCTCGCGGATCGGCTCGAAGCCGTCGACCGAGGTGTCCTCGGGGTCGGCCGCGCCGGCCGCCGGGCCCGGCGGGCGGGCGCCCGGGCGCGGTCCCTGCTGGGGTCGGCCGTTGGGCTGCCGGCCGTTCGGCTGGGCGCCGTTCGGCGGGGTGCCCTGCTGCGGGCGGGCGTCGCGCCGGCCGCGGGCTTCGGCCTCGGGAGCCATCGGGGCGAACGGGTCGGCGACGGGCGGGACGAAGGGGGCGGCGGCCTCGTACACGCCGGGCTCCTCCGCCGGGGGCTGCGCGCCGGGGCCGGCGGGGAACGGTGCGGCGGGTGCGCCGTTCGGGTTCGGCCCCTTGGTCTGGGCGGGCACCGGGCGGCCGTTCGGACGGGCCGCACCCGGGGCGGGGCGGGTGCCGTTCTGGCGGGCACCGGTGGCCGGGGCGGCCGGGGCGGCCGTCGGCCGGGGCTCGGCGGCGGCGGGCGCGGCCGGGGTCTCCGGTGCGCCGGCCGACTCGGGGCCCTTCTTCTGCCGGGGCCGGAACCAGGCGCCGGTGGACTCCGACTCGGAGGTCGCCGGCGGGATCGGCGGGACCTGCCACTCCGGCGGCAGGTTCGGCGGGGTGGCCGTCTGGGCGCCGCCGTCCATCACCCCGAGGACGGGGGAGGCGGGCGCGGAACGGTGCCGCGGGCCGCCCGGCTCGGGGGCGGGCGCCGGGGCCTCGTCACCCGGGCCGTCCTCGTTCTTGACGGTGCTGCGGACCACGACCGGCGGGATCGGGCGCGACCCGGGGATGTTGATCCGGACCCGGGTGGTCAGGGTGGTCTCGGTCTTCGGGCCGTCGTCCTCGCCGCCTGACGCGGCGCCCTGGGCGGCACCGGTCCGGTCGCCGCCCGGGAGCCCCGGTGTGCCGTAGGGCGGGGTGCCCGACGGGTAGGCGTCCGGGCCCGTACGCCGGGGCGTCGGGTGGGCGTTGTCAGATTCGCGGCTGCTCAATGCTGCTCTGCTCCGGGTTCGCGGGCGGGCCGTGCGGCGCGACCGCGGTTCGTGGTCGCCGGGCCTGGGCGGGCGGCGGTCGGGTACGGCGTTCTGCGGGACCACCATACTGGGAAGAACTGAGCGGCGAACGGCTTCGGACAGATCCTGATACGTCCGGTTCCTCCGGTATGAGAGTACGGCCGTGTGCTCCTGACTGCGCGTCGTGCACGGCGCCGTACGCGCCCCGGGGGTGGGGTCAGCGCGGCGGTCCGGGCACGCCCGGGAACCAGCTGCCGCGGGTCGGCAGGGTGGCGCAGATCACGCCCAGGACCGAGCCGGCGAACAGCCAGCCGAGCGAGGTGGCGTTGGACCACAGCACGTTGTCGCCCTCCGGCCGGGGCACGATCACCAGCAGCATCGCCAGGAACCAGCCGGCCGCGGGCAGCGCCGCACCCAGCCGGGTGCCGGTGACCCGCAGGCCTGCGTAGAAGGTGGCGCCGGTCGCGGCGAGCGACAGCAGGACCCCCACAGGCGGCCACAAGGCCTGCACAAAGGATCCGCAGACCGACACCGCGATGCCCAGCAGGAAGAACAGGACGTAGGCCGCGATCCGGGCCGCGCGTGGGGGCTGGGACTCGGCCAGCCGCTCCTCGCGGGTGCCGAGGACGGTCGCCGGGAACGAGCGGCGCGGCGGCCGGGCGGCGGCGGGCTCGGTCATCGGACGCTCTCCTCGGCGGGGGTGTGCAGCGGGTCGGGGTCGGGCGCCAGGCCCGCGAACAGGTCCTCCTCGGGCCGGTCCGGTCCGGCCTGGCCGCGTACCAGCTGGTAGTACTCGGTGGCGAGCAGCGGCTGGCCGAGGTGGTTGGAGAGCGCGAAGGCGGCGCCGTCCACGGTGATCTGGGTGACGTGCGCGGCCATCGCGGCCGCCTTGTGCCCGGCGTACGCGGAGCCGTCCAGCACGGTGGTGACCACCTCGTCGGCCACCACGCCGGGGACGTCGGCCGGTTGGGCCACCCCGGGGAAGGACGCCCTGGCGGCGGTCTCGGCGAGCCCGGCCTCGAGCACCGAGCGGGGCATCCGGTTCCAGTACACCTTGGCGATCCGCCAGGCCGGGCCCAGCTCCGGGCGGTGCACCGGATCGGCGGCCAGCTCGTACGCGCGCATCGCGACCCGGTGCGCCTGGATGTGGTCCGGGTGCCCGTAGCCGCCGTTCTCGTCGTAGGTGACCAGTACCTGCGGCCGGACCTCGCGGATCACCGCGACCAGGTGACCGGCCGCCTCGTCCACGTCGGCCCGCCAGAAGCAGCCGGGCACGTCGTTGTCGGGCACGCCCATCATCCCGGAGTCGCGGTAGCGACCCGGGCCGCCGAGGAAACGCAGGTCGGTGACGCCGAGCGCGCGCATCGCCTCGGTCAGCTCGCCGATCCGGTACGCGCCGAGGGTGCCGTCCCGATCGGCCGTCAGATGGGCCAGCCCGGGCGGGATCACCTCGCCGCCCTCGCCGAGGGTGCAGGTCACCAGGGTGACGTGGGCGCCCTCGGCGGCGTACCGGGCCATGGTGGCGCCGTTGCCGATCGACTCGTCGTCGGGGTGGGCGTGCACCAGGAGCAGGCGGCGGCCGGTAGTCGCGGTCATGGGGGAAAGCCTAGAGCCTGTCGTCACGATGGCGGCCGTGGTGGCGGGGTCAGAGCTTCAGGCCGTTGATCATCCCCGCGAGGTTGCTGGTGACCTGGCTGATCGACGGGGCGATCGAGCTGGAGGCCAGGTAGAAGCCGAGCAGTGCGCAGATGATCGCGTGCCCGAGCTTCAGGCTGGAGCGGCGGATCAGCACCACCACGATGACCAGCATCAGCATGGCTGCGGAGACGGACAAAGCCATGTCGGCTCACACCCCTTCTCGGGTGCGCCACCCGGGAGGGTGGCGGTGGGACCGTGCGGGACCTGCGGTCGGGTGACCGGGGCCCGGGACGGGACCCGACGATCACCGCCCGACCAGTCATACCCGATGGGTGAGGGGAGCATTACACGCGGTGAGTCTCCGCACGTCGGGGCGCTGCGGCACTCGTGGGGCGCATGGGCCGGTCGGAGGGGGTATGAGCCCCTTTGGGGGGTACTTCGGAACGATGCTCCGAACGAGTGATCACCAGGCTCCCGACAGTGGGAGCGGGGCGTCGTAGGGTCTGGTGCCATGACCTCCCACACCCCTGCGGACACCTTCCCCCGGCAGTACGCGCGTACCCTGCGCTACACCGTTGGCGCGCCCCGCTCGTTCTCCGTCTCACCGGACGGCTCGCGGGTCGTCTTCCTGCGCTCCCGGTCGGGCGGCGACCGGACCAACCTGCTCTGGACCCTCGACACCGCCACCGGCGAGGAGCGGATCGCCGCCGACCCGGCCGTGCTGCTCGGCGGCGGCGAGGAGGACCTCTCGCCCGCCGAGAAGGCCCGCCGCGAGCGCAGCCGCGAAGGCTCGGCCGGCATCGTCGGCTACGCCCTGGACACGGCCGGCCGGCTGGCCGCCTTCGCTCTCTCCGGCCGGCTGTTCACCGCCGACCTGGCCTCCGGCGCCACCGCCGAACTGCCCGCCCAGGGACCGCTGTTGGATCCGCGGGTCGCCCCGGACGGCAGCCACGTCGCCTACGCCAACACCGCCGGCGAGCTGCGGCTCACCCGCACCGACGGCACCGCCGACCGGGCGCTCGCCGAGCCCGACGGCCCGAACGTCACCTGGGGGCAGGCCGAGTTCCTCGCCCAGGAGGAGATGGGCCGCGACCGCGGCTTCTGGTGGTCCCCGGACGGCGAGCGGCTGCTGGTCGAGCGCGCCGACGACTCCCCGGTGCGCCGCTGGTGGATCGCCGACCCGGCCAACCCGCAGCGCGAGCCCGCCGAGATCGCCTACCCGGCCGCCGGCACCGCCGACGCCGAGGTCGGCCTCTGGGTGTTCGACCTGGACGGCGGCCGCACCGAGGTGGTCTGGGACCGGGCGGCCTTCCCCTACCTCGCCCGGGTGCACTGGTCCACCGGCGGCGTGCCGCTGCTGCTCGTCCAGGCCCGCGACCAGCGCAGCCAGCGGATCCTCGGCCTCGACGTGGCCACCGGCGCCACCGAGGTGCTGTTCGAGGAGCGCGACGAGGTCTGGCTGGAGCTGTTCCAGGGCGTCCCGGCCTGGACCCCGGACGGCAGGCTGGTCCGGATCTCGGACGACGCGGGGGTGCGCGCGCTGGTGATCGGTGACCAGGCCGTCACCGGGGCCGACCTGCACCTGCGGTCGGTGGTCGCCGTCACCGACGACGAGGTGTTCTTCAGCGCCTCCGGCGGCGCCGGGGAGACCGACCCCGAGCCCGGCTGGATCGCGGTGGGCCGGATCAGCCACGACGGCAAGCGGCTGGCCTGGGAGTCTTCCAACGGCCGTCCGTTCACCTCCGTCACCAGCGCCGTGCACGCGGGCGGGATCACCGTGCGCGCCACCGCCGAGCCGGACCTGCCCGGCACCCTCGTCCAGGTCGCCCGCGACCTGCCCGAAGGCGTGGTCGTCGACGACGTCGCCACCATCGCCTCGTACGCCGAGACCCCGGTCATCACCGCCCGCCCGGTGTTCCGCTTCGCCGGCGAGCGCCGCATCCCGGCCGCCGTCTTCCTGCCCACCGGCTACGACCGCGAGCGGGACGGCTTGCTGCCCGTCCTGATGGACCCGTACGGCGGCCCGCACGGCCAGCGCGTCGTCCAGGCGCACAACCCGCACCTCAACTCGCAGTGGTTCGCCGACCAGGGCTTCGCGGTGGTCGTCGCCGACGGGCGCGGCACCCCCGGCCGCAACCCGGCCTGGGAGAAGTCCATCGCCTTCGACTTCGCCGGGGCCACCCTCGACGACCAGGTCGAGGCGCTGCAGGCGCTCGCCGAGGAGTTCCCGCTGGACCTCGGCCGGGTCGCCATCCGCGGCTGGTCGTACGGCGGCTACCTCGCCGCGCTCGCCGTGCTGCGCCGCCCGGACGTCTTCCACGCGGCCGTCGCCGGGGCGCCGGTGACCGACTGGGAGCTGTACGACACCCACTACACCGAGCGCTACCTCGGCCACCCGGCCGAGCGGCCCGAGGTGTACGCGGCCAACTCGCTGACCGGGTACGCCGCCGGGCTGGAGCGGCCGCTGATGATCATCCACGGCCTGGCGGACGACAACGTGGTCGCCGCGCACACCCTGCGGCTGTCCTCCGCGCTGCTCGCGGCCGGGCGCCCGCACACCGTGCTGCCGCTGTCGGGCGTCACCCACATGACGCCGCAGGAGGAGGTCGCGGAGAACCTGCTGCTGCTCCAGGTCGACTTCGTGAAGCGCGCGCTGGGGGCGTGAAGCCCGACAGGTAGCCCCTGACCGGCGGATGCGGCGGCCGGGCCCCGTCACGCGTACCGGCGTGACGCGGGTACCGGCCGCCGGCATGACATCCGTCATGCCGAAGGCACGACGGCGGACACTGCCGCCGCATCCCGCCCGCACGGGACCCTGACGTGGTGCGAACGACACCGGACGTGACACCACCAGGGCAGAGGAGCGGGGCGATGGGGACCGAAGTGGCGGCCTTCCGCGGCGTCGGCAAGAGCTACGGGCGGGTGCGCGCCGTGGACGATCTCAACCTCGTGCTGCGGCCGGGCGAGACCGTCGCCCTGCTCGGCCCGAACGGCGCCGGCAAGTCCAGCAGCCTGGACCTGCTGCTCGGCCTGCGCGAGCCCGACCAGGGCAGCGTCACGCTGTTCGGCGGCACGCCGCGGGAGGCGATCGCGGCCGGCCGGGTCGGCGCGATGCTGCAGAGCGGCGGGCTGATGGCCGACGTCAAGGTCCGCGAGCTGGTCCGGCTCGCCTGCGACGTGCACCCGCGCGGTCGGTCGGTCACGGGGGTACTGACCGACGCCGGGATCACCGAACTGGCCGAGCGCCGGGTCGACAAGCTGTCCGGCGGCCAGGAGCAGCGGGTCCGCTTCGCGCTCGCGATCGCCGGCGAGAGCGACCTGATCGTGCTGGACGAGCCCACCACCGGCATGGACGTCAGCGTCCGGCAGGCGTTCTGGGCGAGCATGCGGGCGCAGGCCGACGCCGGTCGCACGGTGCTGTTCGCCACCCACTACCTGGAGGAGGCGGACTCGATCGCCGACCGCGTCCTGGTCCTGCACCGGGGCCGGCTGATCGCCGACGGCAGCTCCGCCGAGATCAAGGCGCGCGCCGGGGCCCGCCGGGTCGCCTTCGAACTCCACGACGCGGACGGCGAGTTCGAGGAGAGCGTGCTGCGGATGCTGCCGGGCGTGCAGTCGTTGGACGTCACCGCCCGGGTGCCGGGGGTGCGGACGGTCCGGATCCGGACCGCGGACGCCGACGCGAGCGTCGCCGGGCTCTACCGGGCGGGCCTGTACCCGCGCGGGCTGGAGGTCACCGGCCTCGGCCTGGAACAGGCCTTCCTGACCATCACCGGCGAGCAGGACCAGTACGAGGCGGCGAAGGAGAGCGCGCGATGACCACCCTGATCCGGCTGGAGATCCTGCGGACCCTCCGCAACCGGCGCTACCTGCTCTTCACCATCGCCTACCCGGCGCTGATGTACTTCTTCTTCATCCACGCCTACGACTCCTCCAAGCTGGCCGGCGGCCTGCCGGTGAAGACCTACTTCATGGTCTCGATGGCCACCTTCGGCGCGGTCGGCGCGGTGCTCACCGGCAGCGCGCAGCGGATCTCGCTGGAGCGCAAGAGCGGCTGGGTGCGCCAGCTGCGGCTCACCGCGCTGCCCGGGCGGGCGTACACCTTCGGCAAGATCGCCGCGAGCGCGGTGACCACGCTGCCGGCGATCCTGGTGGTCTTCGCGGTCGGCGCGAGCCAGGGCGTGTCGCTGAGCGCCCCGCAGTGGATCGGCCTGACGGCGGCGCTGTGGCTGGGCAGCTTCGTGTTCGCGGCGCTCGGGGTGGCGCTCGGGTACGCGGCGGCGCCGGACTCGGTGCAGACCATCGTGATGATCACCTACATGGTGATGGCGCTGTTCGGCGGGACGTGGTTCCCGGTGAGTGGTTCGCTGGAGAAGTTCGCCCGGTTCAACCCGGTGTACCTGTACAACAAGCTGGCCACCTTCACCCAGCCCGGGCACTCCCTGGACACCGTCGCGGTCGCCGGACTGGCCGCCTTCCTCGCGGTGTTCGTCGTCGCCGCGGCGGCGCTGTACCGCCGCGACACCCGCCAGGCATGATGACCTCCATGAATGACGCGCGCCGGGCCCACCCCTTCGACGAGCAGCGGGAGGCGGGCCCGGCGCGCGCGTCGTTCATGAACGTCCCCGGCTCCCCGGTGGAGACCCGTCGGCAGATGCTGGTCAAGATCGCCTGGATGCTGCTCTGGATGATCTACCTGGCCTACCCGGTGGGGAACCTGCTGCACGGGGGCCACAGCCTGGCCGGCGAGGTGCTCGGCTGGGCCTGCCTGGCGTTCTTCGTGGGCGGCTACGTCCTGCTGGTGATCTTCCGCTCGACGGCGGGGATGCGGCCGCGAGCCTGCCGAGCCGTCGTGGCGGCCATGGTGGTGTTCGCGATCGCGTCCGCCTGCGTGCTCGGCGGAGCCTTCCTGACCCTCTTCATCTACGCCTCGGTGTGCGTCGCGATCATCACGCCGGCCCGGTACGCGCTCCGCGCGCTCGGCGGCATGGCGGCCCTCACCGCCACGGTCGGCCTGCTCATCCACGCCGGCGGGGACGACATCGCGACCTTCACGCTCAGCGCCTTCCTCTCCGGCATCGCGATGACCGGCCTGCAGCGGTTGGTCGCCACCATGAAGGAACTGCGCGAGGCCCGCGCCGCGGTCGCCCACCTGGCCGCCTCCGAGGAGCGGCTGCGCCTCGCCCGCGACCTGCACGACCTGCTCGGGCACTCGCTGTCGCTGATCACGCTGAAGAGCGAACTGGCCGGGCGGTTCATGGACGCCGGCAAGGACGAGGCGGCGCGGGCGCAGGTCGCCGACATCGAGCAGGTCGCCCGGCAGTCGCTGATCGACGTCCGGGAGGCGGTGACCGGCTTCCGCCGCCCCACCCTGCCGGTCGAACTCGCCGCCGCCCGTACCGCGTTGGTCGCCGCACAGGTGCGGCTGGAGGCCGCGCCGGAACTGGCCGAGGCCTGGCCGGGGCTCGCCAACGAGGAGTCGGGTGTGCTGGCCTGGGCGCTGCGCGAGGCCGTCACCAACATCGTCCGGCACGGCGAGGGCGCCACCGTCTGCACCGTCACGGCCGACGAGAGCTGGGAGGCGAGCGGCGAGCGCTACGCCGTCCTGGAGATCGCCGACAACGGGCGCGGTCCGGGCAAGTCCCAGCCGGGGAACGGGCTCTCGGGCCTGCAGGAGCGGCTGGCGCTGGTCGGCGGGCGGCTGGAGAGCGGGCCGGGGGAGCGGGGCCGGGGCTTCCGCCTCCGGGCCTCGGTGCCCCTGCGGACGGTCACCGCACCGGTCGCCCCGCAGCCGTCCGAGAAGTCCTAGACCGTCCGGGCCCGGACCTTGGCCCGGGAGCCCGGCGCGGGAACCCGGCGGCCCGGGCCGATCGTCCCTCCGGGCATGGCTACCGTTCTCGTACTCGGCTTTGACCCGCACACCGTCCGCGGTCTGGACGGCGACACCCTGCGGGCGGGCCTCGACACCGAACTCGCCCGCTTCGCCGACCACGGCATCGACGCCGCCATGACCCTGGTCGCCCCCGACGCGAGCGCCGAGCCCGCGATCGTCGCCGCCCTCGCCGGACGCCCCTGGGACGTGGTCGTCATCGGCGGCGGCATCCGCAAGCCGGAACCGGCCCTGACCTTCTTCGAGCACGTGGTGAACCTCGTCCGCCGCCACGCCCCCCAGGCCGCCATCGCCTTCAACACCAGCGGCGCCGACTCCGTCGAGGCCGCCCAGCGCTGGCTGTGACGCGAACCGGAGCAGGAAGTCGGCCCGGCCGACTTCCTGCTCCGGTCACTACGTTCTGCGGCGGCGTGCTGAACCGGCTGACAGCCGGGGTACCGGCCGACCCGTCGGGTGCGGGACGGCCGTCCGGGTGCCGCGACCCGGTGGCCGGGGCGGTCAGCCGCCGTCGGCGAGGTGGCGGCGGAAGCGGAGGGCGGGGCGGTCGTCGATGGTGAGCCTCCCGACGACGGTGAAGGCGTTGCGGGTGAGGACGGCCGCGGAGGCGGCGTTGTCCAGCGTGGTGACGGCGGTCAGCGAGGTCAGGCCGTAGGCGGTGGCGGCGAGGCGGCAGGCCTCGGCGACGGCGGCGGTGGCGACGCCCCGGCCGGCCGCGGCCTCACCGACGCGGTAGCCGAGCTCGGCGCCGCCGCCCTCGACGTCGACCAGGTTGAGGCGCCCGAGCAGGGTGCCGGCCGGGTCGAGGATGAGGTGGAAGTGGCAGGTGCCGGCCGCCTGTTCGGCGAGGAGGGCGGCGTGGCGGGCCGGGAAGTCGGCGAAGTAGGCGTCACCCCGGTCGGGGACGGCGCGCGCGAAGTAGGCGCGGTTGGCCTCCTCGAAGGCGAGGAGCGCCTCGGCGTGGTCGGGTCGGAGTCGTTCCAGGCTCAGCATGCCGCCAGTCTGGCCCGCAGGGCGGCGGTGAACCACTCGAATACCTCCCGCAGGCTGTCCGGGACGGGCCAGCCGTTGATCGCCGCGAGCAGGTGCCAGTAGCGCTCCGCGCGCGGGTCGTTGGCGGTTTCCAGGCGGGTGAGCAGCCACTGGCGGAGGGCGGCGTCGTCCGGGCGGCCGAAGGTCTCGGCGTACGCGGCGGTCAAGCCGGCGAGGACGGCGTCGGCCTCCGGGGCGGACGGCGCGATGCCGTCGGCCAGCGCGGCGCCGACCAGCGAGCGCACCGTCGCGGTGAGGTCGTGGTGCAGCCCGGTGGTGTCGCCGTCGGCCCGTTCGGCGGCCTGGTGTTCGGCCATCGCGCGGATCGCCGCGCGGAAGTCCGGGTCCTGGACGAGTTCGCCGAGCTCGACCCACGCCTCGACCTGCTCCGCGCTGGGCTCGTCGGGCAGTTCGGGCATCGCGGAGCGGAGCATCGCGACGAACTCCGGGTTGGCGTCCAGTCCGCCGAAGGCGTCGTCGATGAAGTCGTGGACGAGGCGCCGGCGTTCGGCGTCGGAGAGCTTGGCGAGCTTGTGCATGAGTGTCGTCTCCTCTGGTGTGGACGCGCGTTGGGCGACGGCCCGTAGGACGGCGCGGCGCAGCCGCAGGGTGCGGATCTGGACGTCGATCGCCTCGGCGTGCGCGGCGGCGACCTCGTGCAGCGGGGTCTCCCGTTCCAGGACGCGGCGGATGGCGGCCAGGTCGAGGCCGAGTTCGCGCAGCGTGCGGACGAGGTCGAGCCGGGCGAGGGCGTGGACGTCGTAGCGCCGGTAGCCGGCGGTGGTGCGGTCGGTGGGCGGCACGAGGCCGGTGTCGGCGTAGAAGCGGATGGTCTTCACGGTGAGCCCGGTGCGCCGGGCGAGGTCGCCGATCGAGTAGTGGGCGTCGTTGCCGTCCATGGGTCCAGCCTGGCGTCTCCCCCTACGGGAGACGCAAGCTGCGGGGGACACCTAAGGTCGTGGCCATGAGCGACACACGGAACGGGGCCCTGATCCGCGTCCTCCTCGCCGAGGATCAGGGGATGGTCCGGGAGGCGCTGGCGGCGCTGCTCGGGCTGGAGGGCGACATCGACGTCGTCGCGCAGGTGGGACGCGGCGACGAGGTGGTGGCGGCGGTGCTGGCGCACGGGGTGCAGGTGGCCGTGCTGGACATCGAGATGCCGGGGATGACGGGCATCGAGGCGGCCGCGGAGCTGCGCCGCCATGCACCGGGGACGAGGGTGGTGATCGCGACGACCTTCGGCCGGCCGGGGTACCTGCGGCGGGCGATGGAGTCGGGTGCGGACGCCTTCCTGGTGAAGGACGCGCCGGCCTCGGAGCTGGCGGAGGCGATCCGCCGGGTGTTGCGCGGGGAGCGGGTGATCGATCCGGCGCTGGCGGCGGCCGCGCTGGCGGAGGGCGCGAACCCGCTGACGGCGCGCGAGCGGGACGTGCTGGGCGCGGCGGCCGACGGCGCGGTGAACGCGGACATCGCGAGGCGGCTGCACCTGTCGGAGGGGACGGTCCGCAACTACCTGTCGATGGCGATCCAGAAGACCGAGGCCCGCAACCGCACCGAGGCGGTGCGGATCGCCCGCGAGAAGGGTTGGCTGTAGGGGGCCGTCAGTTGAGGCGGTGCCGGGCGGCCCGGGCCTCCTGGCGGACCTTGGCGGCGGTGTCCGGGTCGAAGGCGTCGAGGATCTGCGCGTAGGCGTCCATCTCGGCCGAGCCGCCGAGGAAGTCGCCGGTGCGCACGAGGAGTTCGGCTCGTTCGAGGCGGAGCTGGGCGGGGTGGCGGGGCAGCAGGAGGGAGAGTTCGGCGGCCCAGAGCTGGGTGCGGGCGTGTTCGGGGCGGTCAGCGGCCCAGGCGCGGATGTTGCCGAGCACGCGCAGCACGATGTCGAGCGGCTGGGCCGGGGTGAGCAGGTCGGGGGTGAACTCCTGCCCGGCGGCGTGGACCAGGCGTTCCGCGTCGTCCGGGTCGAGCAGCCGTCCGCCGTGGAAGGGGTCGGCGAGCACGTACTCCTCGCCGCCGGCCGGGCCGCCGACGGCGACGATGAAGTGGCCGGGCAGCGCGATGCCGTGGACGGTGAGCCCGGCCCGCCGCCCGACCGCCATCCACACCAGGGACAGCATGATCGGCAGTCCGCGCCGGCGCCGCAGCACGTCGGGCAGCAGCGAGGATTCGAGCCGCCGGTAGTCGGACTGCTGCCCGTGGAACCGCTCCCGCCCGCCGAGGACGGCGGCGAGCAGGGCGGCGGTCTCCTCCGGCCCGGCGGGGGCGCGTTCGGCGACGGCGAGCCGGACGGCGCTCGCGTGCCGCTCCAGGGCGGCCTCGCAGGCGGCGAGCAGGGCGTCCACGCTGGGCGGTTCGCCCGGGTCGTCCGGGTCCAGGACCGGGCCGTGTTCGGCGGCGGCGAGCAGGCAGAGCAGCACCGGGTCGGCGGGCTCGGCGCGGGCGGCGGTCCGGAAGCGGTCTCTGCTCTGCTCGGTCACGGTGACGGCGACGGCTTTCGTACGGCGGGCGGGCAAGCGGACGAGTCGGGTGGGCGGGCGGCTCGGGCGGGCGGGTCGGACGGCGGTGCTACCCCTGGGGGAGAAGGGCGTAGTGGTAAGTGTGACTGGTCGTGAAGCCGAGTCCGTCATAGAGCGCGATCGCACCGGCATTGTCCGCCTCGACCTGCAGGTATCCGCCGGTCGCCCCCTCCTCGGCGGCCCGGGCGGCGAGCACCGCCATGACGGTCGTGGCCAGTCCGGCCCGTCGGGCGTACGGCGCGACCTCGATCGCACCGAAGCAGGCCCAGGGCCCGTCGATGACGCAGCGTCCGATCGCCAGCGGCGGCTGCCCGGGGGCGCCGGGCACGGTGGCGAACCAGACCGACGGCCCGCCGTGCACCACCTGCCGGGCGGCCTCCTCCAGCGCCTCGTCCTCGCCGACCCGCCGGTAGAGCGAGAGCCAGGCCGCGTCCGCCGTCCGCGCGAGCCGGACCCGGTCGTGCCCGGAGCCGATCCGGGTGAGCCCGGCCAGCGGGGCCGTCCGGACCAGGGTGGGCGCGTAGCCGGCGCCCAGCCGGTCGAGCTCGGCCCGCAGGTCCGCCGGCGAACCGGGGGTGAGCACCTCGACGTACGCGGGCAGGTCGCGGGCCGTGTACCAGGCGCGGACGGCCGCGAGCGCGTCGGGCAGCGCGAGCCCGGGGTCGCCGAGCGCCTGCACCGAGTTGGCCCGCCGGGTGAAGCCGGCCGAGGCGCGCAGCGTCCACTCGCCGAGCGGTTCCTGTTCGACGGCGGGCCAGCCGCGGGCCGCGATCCGCTGGAGTTCGACGGGCGTGGCGGCGGGCAGGGGAGCGCGGCGGGCCGGGAAGAGCGGCACGACCTTGCCCGCGACCAGCAGCTTCTCGGCGAAGGAGACCGGCTCGCCGCTGCGCGGGGCGACCGTCAACCCATGATCGTCCCACGATGTGAGCACGCCGATCGCATCCCGGAACACCGGCCGGTCGCCCACGAACTCCGAGATGCGCCGGACGGACACGCGTCGTCCCACGTCAGAGCGATCTATCCGGACCTCCGGACGGTCCTGAACCGGCCCGGCTGCCGTCATCTGGGCACCTCCTGTGCATTTGCGGTCTCCGACCCGCGATACTAGGGGCGGGCATCGACGACGCCGCGCTCACCGCGCACGCGAGTAGAACAGAACGGGCCGCCACGGCCCTTCCGAGGAGGAACGACAGCGTGACCTACGTCATCGCGCAGCCTTGTGTCGACGTGAAGGACAAGGCGTGCATCGAAGAGTGCCCGGTTGACTGCATCTACGAGGGCGAGCGATCGCTCTACATCCACCCGGATGAGTGTGTCGACTGTGGCGCTTGCGAGCCGGTCTGCCCGGTCGAGGCGATCTTCTACGAGGACGACACTCCTGAGGAGTGGAAGGACTACTACAAGGCGAACGTCGAGTTCTTCGACGACCTGGGTTCTCCCGGCGGCGCCTCGAAGCTGGGCCTGATCGAGCGTGACCACCCGTTCATCGCCGCTCTGCCGCCGCAGAACGCCGACCACTGACGATCGGTGGAAACTGAGCTGTGAGCACCAACAGCACGCGCGCGCCGTTCCCGGGCCACCCGGGGGCGGCGCGCCGCGTTTCCGACCTCCTGCCGGTCTTCCCCTGGGACAAGCTGGAGCCGTACAAGGCGACCGCGCTGGCCCACCCGGGAGGTCTCTGCGACTTCTCGGTGGGCACCCCGGTGGACCCGGTCCCCGAGGTGATCCAGAAGGCGCTGGCCGCCGCCACCGACACGCCGGGCTACCCGACGGTCTGGGGCCCGGTGGAGCTGCGCGAGGCGGTCGCCGGCTGGCTGCACCGCCGCTGCGGCGCCGAGATCGGCCCGCAGGCCGTGCTGCCGACCGTCGGCTCCAAGGAGCTGGTGGCCTGGCTGCCGACCCAGCTCGGCCTCGGTCCGGGCGACCAGGTCGCCTACCCGCGGCTGGCCTACCCGACCTACGAGGTGGGCGCGCGGCTGTGCGGCGCGGAGCCGGTCGAGTACGACTCGGTGGACGAGCTGGACGGCTCCCGCGTCCGCCTGCTCTGGGTGAACTCGCCGTCCAACCCGACCGGCCGGGTGCTCGGCGAGGACGAGCTGCGCCGTACCGTCGCCTGGGCCCGGGAGCACGGGGCGCTGCTGGTCAGCGACGAGTGCTACCTGGAGCTGGGCTGGACGGCCGAGCCGGTCTCGGTCCTGCACCCGGACGTCTGCGGGGGCGGCCACGAGGGCCTGCTGGCCGTCCACTCGCTCTCCAAGCGCTCCAATCTGGCCGGCTACCGCGCCTCCTTCGTGGCGGGCGACCCGGTGGTGGTCAAGGAGCTGCTGGAGGTGCGCAAGCACGGCGGCATGATCGTGCCCGCGCCGGTCCAGGCGGCGACGATCGCGGCGCTGTCGGACGACGCGCACGTGGCGGAGCAGCGGGAGCGGTACGCGGCCCGGCGCTCGGCGCTGCGGACGGCGCTGGAGGCGTACGGCTTCCGGGTCGAGCACTCGGAGGCGAGCCTCTACCTGTGGGCGACGCAGGACCGCCCGTGCTGGGAGACCGTGGCCGAGCTGGCCGGGCTGGGCATCCTGGTGGCGCCCGGCGACTTCTACGGGCCGGCCGGCGAGCGCTTCGTCCGGGTCGCGTTCACCGCGACCGACGAGCGGGTGGCCGCGGCCGTGGAGCGGCTGAACGCGGCCCGCTAGTGCGGAGCGCGAGAGGGGCCGGTGTCCACCGACACCGGCCCCTTCGTCATGCCCTGCGATACCGCGCGATGCCGCGGACGGTTACAGCGGCAGGCCGCTGATGCTGCCGCCGTTCACACCGTGCAGCAGGCCGCCGACCGGGCCGAGTGCGCCGGTGAGGCCGGACAGCGGGTTGTTCGGGCCGAGGTCGGCGCCGCCGAGGCGGTTGGCCGAGCCGTGCTCGGCCAGGCCCAGGACGTCGGTGCCGGGCAGGGCCGGCAGCGCGCGCTGGACGGCGCCGAGCGGCAGCGCGTCGGTGACGGCGTTGGTGCCGGGGACGGCGCCGGCGAGCTTGTCGGCGCCGGGCAGGCCCTGGGCGACGGAGCCGGCCTGGGAGAGCCCGCCGACCGGGCTGGCGGCGGCGCTGCGGGTGCCGACGCCCTTGCCGGTGACGGCCTCGCCGAGCTTGTCGGCCAGCGCGGAGGCGACCTTCGGGGTGACGGCGGAGAGCTGGCCGGTGGTGGCGGCGGTCTGGTCGACCGGGGCGGTCAGCGAGCCGGCCTTCTCGTTCGCCTCGGGGAGCTGGTGGGCGACGATGGTGCCGGCGGCGTCGGCGGAGGCCGGTACGCCCGCGGCGACGGTGGCGGCGCCGGTGCTGCCGGCGGCCTGGCCCAGCTGGTGGGTGGTGTGCTGGAGGGTGGAACCGGTGTCGGTGTTGGTCAGCTGGCCCAGCGGTGCGGCCAGGTCGCTCTTGGGCAGCAGGGCGTCGCCGCCCAGGGCGGACGCGGAGCCGGCCGCGACCAGCGGGGTCGCTCCGGCCGCCACGAGCAGCGCGGCGCTGGCGATCCGGCGCGTGAGGGGGTGAGACATGGGGCTCCTCGAAGGGTCTGGGTCCGTCCCGTCCGCCGGGCGGACGACGTTGTTACCGCTTGAGAAGCCAGAAGGTTTCGGCCTGAGCAAGGAAAGTTTCTGACCGACCATCGGATCGTATGACCATGGCGACGTCGCCCGGCGGGGCCCGTCCGACCCGGTGGACCCGGCTCCGGGCAAGGGGAGTGACGGTTCTCCACCGGGGGTCGCCGGAGCGGGCGCCGCGTCCACCGAGGTTGACCGGGTTCACCCGTACGGCGGCAACCCGTACGTCAGTGCATCAGCCCTTTCAGGACGTGGCGAGGGTGACCTGAACGAGTTTGGTCGACGTCCCGGAGGTCTGCGGCTGCCAGCCGTCCTCCGACTTGGTCTTGCGCCAGATCTTCCCGTCGTAGGCGACCGTCGCGATGCCCAGCTGCTGGGCCTGGGCGACCGCCCAGTGGGCGACCTCCCAGCCGCTCGCCAGCTCGGCGCTCACCCCGGCGTCGGCCCCGGCGTCGGACGAGGAGGTCAGCGCGGCGGCGGACGGGTCCGGGGTCAGCGCGATCGCGTTCTCGGCGCCCTTGATGGTCGAGGTGTACCCGGTCTCCGGGGTCACCGTGCGGCCGAACTCCCGGCGCACCCGGTCGGACAGCACCTGGGCCCGGTCCGGCGCGGCGGTCGGGGAGGCCGAGGCGCCCGCGGCGGGCGCGGCCGCGTCCGCCGGGTCCGGCTTGGTGTAGTCGTGCACCACGCAGCTGAACGAGCCCGGTACCCGGCCGGCCAGCGCCGAGGAGAGCAGCGTCGCCTTGGTCTCGTGCTTGGCGTACGCCTGCGGGTAGCCGCTCTTCTGCACCGCCTGGGCCGCGTCGGTCAGCGGCAGCCGGGTGTAGCCGGGGACCTTGACCAGGCCGTCCAGGAACTTGTTGGTCGCGTAGACCGGGTCCTGGATCTGCTGCGGGGTGCCCCAGCCCATCGAGGGCCGCTGCTGGAACAGGCCGAGCGAGTCCCGGTCGCCGCCCGCGAGGTTGCGCAGCTTGGACTCCTGCATCGCGGTGGCCAGCGAGATGGTGGTCGCCCGGTCCGGCAGCCCGCGCGAGCGCGCCACCGCGGCGATCGTCGCGGCGTTGGCCGCCTGCGGGATCTCCAGGGTGCCCTCGCCGGCCGGGGTCTTCACCGAGCAGCCCTCGGGCTCGGTCTTCCCCTCGCGCAGCCACCACAGGCCGACCGCGATCACCGCCAGGACCAGCAGCACGATCAGTACCGCGCGCAGCGGCCTGCGACGGCGGGGCGCCGACTCCTCGCCCAGCTCATCGCTCTTTCTCCTGGCCACCGTCGCCCCTCTCGCGCCTGCTTCTTGATCCGACACCGTACCCACTCGGACGGGTGAGCGGCGCCACCCGGTTGCCGTTGGCCGTCACGTTCCGTGTCACAGAACAGCCACACGGGCCACACAACGCGACGACTAGGCTGGCGCCATGAGCAGCCCGAACACGACGCCCCTGGACCTCACTCTCGACGGCGGCGCGCTGACCGCCCGGCTCGTCGACTTCCCGTCGGTGAGCGGCGACGAGCAGGCGCTCGCCGACGCCGTGGAGGCCGCCCTGCGCGGCTACCCGCACCTGACCGTCGACCGGTACGGCAACAACGTGGTCGCCCGCACCACCCTCGGCCGCCCCGAGCGGGTCCTGCTCGCCGGCCACCTGGACACCGTGCCGATCGCCGACAACCTGCCCTCCCGCGTCGAGGGGGACCTGCTCTACGGCTGCGGCACCTCGGACATGAAGTCCGGCGTCGCCGTCCAGCTGCGGCTCGCCGCCACCCTGCCCGAACCCAACCGCGACCTCACCTTCGTGTTCTACGACTGCGAGGAGGTGGAGGCCCACCGCAACGGCCTCGGCCACCTCGCCGCGGAGCACCCGGAGTGGCTGGCCGGCGACTTCGCGGTCCTGATGGAGCCGAGCGGCGCGGTCGTCGAGGGCGGCTGCCAGGGCACCCTGCGGGCGCAGATCCGGCTCACCGGCGTGCGCGCGCACGCGGCCCGCAGCTGGCTCGGCGACAACGCCATCCACCACGCCGCCGAGGTGCTCACCCGGCTCGCGGACTACCGGCCGCGCCAGGTGGAGATCGACGGCCTGGAGTACCGCGAAGGCCTGAACGCGGTCCGGATCGACGGCGGCGTGGCCGGCAACGTCATCCCGGACGAGTGCGTCGTCACGGTCAACTTCCGCTACGCGCCGGACCGCAGCGAGGAGGACGCGGAGAAGCACGTGCGCGAGGTCTTCAACGGCTTCGAGCTGACCGTCACCGACTTCGCCCCGGGCGCGCTGCCCGGGCTCTCCCAGCCGGCCGCGCAGGCCTTCCTGGCGGCCACCGGCGGCCAGGCCCGGGCCAAGTTCGGCTGGACCGACGTCGCCCGGTTCAGCGCGCTGGGCGTCCCGGCGGTCAACTACGGCCCCGGCGACCCGAACCTCGCGCACAAGCGGGACGAGCACTGCTCGCTGAGCTCCATCGCCGAGACCGAGGACCGGCTGCGGACCTGGCTGACCAGCTGAGGCGCCGGGCCGACGGGCGGCCGGCCCAACCGGCCGCCCATCGGCTGAACGCCATCTTCCGGTCGTCCAACCGACCTTCTCCTGTTGCCTGAAATCGGGGATCGCCAGGCGTAGGGTTTCGTCATGACAGGCACAGGAGACGAAAAGCACTACGGACACGGCCCCGAGCAGGTCGGCGTGCCGCGGAAGACGAAGGCCTGGCCCGAGAAGCAGAAGGGCCCGGTGCTGGTGCGCCGGGACCAGGTCGGCACGAGCACCACGGACCAGCGACTGCTGGACACCACCGGCCCGACCGACTGGCTGCACACCGATCCGTGGCGGGTGCTGCGGATCACCTCCGAGTTCGTCGAGGGCTTCGGCGCCCTCGCCGAACTCCCCGCCGCGATCAGCGTCTTCGGCTCCGCCCGGACCCCGGTCGACTCGCCCGAGTACGAGGCCGGCGTGGCCATCGGCCGGGCCCTCGCCGAGGCCGGCTACGCGGTGATCACCGGCGGCGGACCGGGCGCCATGGAGGCCGCCAACCGCGGCGCCTCCGAGGCCGGAGGCCTCAGTGTCGGGCTCGGCATCGAGCTGCCCTTCGAGCAGGGCCTCAACGAGTTCGTCGACCTCGGGCTGAACTTCCGTTATTTCTTCGTCCGCAAGACGATGTTCGTGAAGTACTCCCAGGGCTTCGTGGTCCTGCCCGGCGGGCTCGGCACGCTGGACGAGCTGTTCGAGGCGCTCACCCTGGTGCAGACGAAGAAGGTCACCCGCTTCCCGGTGATCCTCTTCGGCAGCGCGTACTGGGGCGGCCTCTACGAGTGGCTGAAGCACACCCTGGTCGCGCAGGGCAAGGCGGCCCAGCACGACCTGGAGCTGTTCCACATCACCGACGAGATCGACGAGGTCATGAAGATCCTCGCCGACGCCCGCCGGCCGGTGAACGAGATCTAGGACCGAGATCCAGGACCGAGAGCCAGGACCGTAGGGCCGGCAGGCCCTACGCCAGCCCCCGGCGGGCGACCGCCGGGGGGCGGGTGCCCCGGATCGAGGCGACCATGTCCAGCACCTGGCGGGTCTCCGCGACCTGGTGCACCCGGTAGACCTGCGCGCCCAGCCAGGCCGAGACCGCCGTGGTGGCCAGGGTGCCGAGCAACCGCTCGTTCACCGGCCGGTCCAGCGTCTCGCCGACGAAGTCCTTGTTGGACAGCGAGACCAGCACCGGGAAGCCGGTCGCGGTCATCTCCGGCAGCCGCCGGGTGGCCTCCAGCGAGTGCCGGGTGTTCTTGCCGAAGTCGTGCCCGGGGTCGATGATCACCGCGTCCCGCCGCACGCCCAGCCCCACCGCCCGCTCGGCCAGGCCGATGGTCACCCGCAGGATGTCCGCCATCACGTCCTGGTAGCCGACCCGGTGCGGCCGGGTGCGCGGCTCGGCGCCGCCCGCGTGCGTGCAGACCAGCCCGACGTCGTGGCGCGCGGCCACCTCGGCGAGCTTCGGGTCCACCCCGCCCCAGGCGTCGTTCAGCAGGTCGGCGCCCGCCGCGCAGACCGCCTCGCCGACCTCGTGCCGCCAGGTGTCCACGCTGATCACGGCCTCCGGGTGGCGCTTGCGCAGCTCGGCCACGAACGGCACGGTGCGTCGCAGCTCCTCCTCCACCGTGACCTCGTCGCCGGGCCCGGCCTTCACCCCGCCGATGTCCAGGATCGCCGCACCCTCGGCCATCGCGCGGTCGGCGGCGGCGAACGCGGCCTCGTCCGCGAAGGTGGCACCCTTGTCGAAGAACGAGTCCGGTGTCCGGTTGACGATCGCCATGATCACCAGCTCGTCGTCGCCGAATTCCCGCGGTCCCAGGCGCAGTGCCACCGATGTCTCCTCCACAGCTGCTGCGGGTGCGATGATGGCCCCCGGCCTCACAGGGACCATGCTGTCATGATCAGTTTGGTCGTGGGCACTTCGCAGCAGGCCGGCCGGGAGTTCGGGAGGACAGCTCGTGTTCTGGGTGATCGTGGTCGCCATGGCCGTCGTGGTGGGCGGCGCCGCGCTGGTGGCGCTCGGCGGGGGCGGCTCGATGCCGGAGGCGGTGCAGGACCGCATCGCCGCCCGGCTGCCGCAGGACCGTCCGTTGAGCAAGTCGGACGTGGACGACCTGCGGCTGCCGATGGCCGTCCGCGGCTACCGGATGGACGAGGTCGACGACGTCCTGGACCGCCTCGGCGCCGAACTCGCCTACCGCGACTCGCGGATCGCCGAACTGGAGGCCGCCGCCCACCTGCGCGGCGCGGTCGAGGCGACCAACGGCCCGGACGCCGGCGCCGAACCGCTGCCCGGCCTGGAGGAGTTCGCGAAGGTGGTCGAGCCGGCCGTCGCGCTCACCAAGCAGCCCGAGGACGCGAAGCCGGTGGGGGACCAGTGAGCGAACGGGGTGGGCTCGTCATCGTGGGGTGCGTGTGGGCGATTGCCCCTGCCGAGCGCAGCGAGGTGGGCGCATGAGCGAACGGAGTGAGCTCATCATCGTGAGGTGCGTGTGGGCGAATGCCCCTGCCGAGCGCAGCGAGGTGGGCGCATGAGTGTTCCGGTCGAGGGCGCGGTACTCGGCGCGGACGGCCTGCGCCGCTGCGCCTGGGGCGAGTCGACGGACGACTACCGGCTCTACCACGACACCGAGTGGGGCCGCCCGGTGCACGGCGACGACGCCCTGTTCGAGCGGGTCTGCCTGGAGGCCTTCCAGTCCGGACTGTCCTGGCTGACCATCCTGCGCCGCCGGGAGGGCTTCCGGTCCGCGTTCGCCGGCTTCGAGATCGCCAAGGTCGCCGAGTTCGGCGAGGCGGACGTGGAGCGGCTGCTCGCCGACGTCGGCATCATCCGCAACCGGGCCAAGATCGAGGCGTCGATCGCCAACGCCAAGGTCGCCCGCGACCTGGACGGCGGCCTGGACGCGCTGATCTGGCGGTTCGCCGCCGCCCCGGACCGGCCGGCCCCCCGCACGCTGGGGGAGGTGCCGGCCGTCACGCCCGAGTCGACCGCGCTCGCGAAGGCCCTGAAGAAGGAGGGCTTCCGCTTCGTCGGCCCGACCACCGCCTACGCCCTGATGCAGGCCTGCGGCCTGGTCGACGACCACCTGGCGGACTGCCACGTCCGCACCGCCGGGACCCGCGGGGACGAGCGCTAGCGGCCCAGGTACGTGGGCTTCTCCTTGGCGACGAAGGCGCGGACCGCGATCCGGTGGTCCTCGCTCTCGCCGGCCAGGGTCTGCAGCTCGTCCTCCTTGTCGAGCAGTTCGTCCAGCGAGTGCGAAGCGCCGTACGCCAGCGACTCCTTGATGGCGCCGTAGGCCAGCGTCGGGCCCTCGGCCAGCTCCCGGGCGAAGGTCCGCGCGGTGGCGGCGAACTCCTCGGCCGGCACCACCCTGGTGGCCAGGCCCAGCTCCATCGCCTCGGCGGCCTTCACCGTCCGGGGCAGCATCAGCAGTTCGGTGGCCTTGGCGTGCCCGACCAGCCGGGGCAGCGTCCAGGAGGCGCCGGAGTCGGCGGTCAGGGCGATCCCGGCGAAGGCGGTGTTGAAGCCCGCCCGGTCGGAGAGGATCCGGAAGTCGCAGGCGAAGGCCAGCGAGGCGCCCGCGCCGGCCGCCACCCCGCCGACCGCGGCGACGGTCGGCTTGCGCATCCCGGCCAGTGCCCGCACCAACGGGTTGTAGTGCTCGGCGACGGTGCCCAGCGCGGTCTCGCCGGTCTCCTCGGCCCGCTTCAGCATCGTCAGGTGCTCGTTCAGGTCCTGCCCGACGCAGAACGCGCGCTCGCCGGCCCCGGTCAGCAGCACCGCGCGCACCGCCGGGTCCGCGGCCGCGGCGACCACGGCGTCCCGCAGCGCGACCTTGGTCGCGACGTCCAGGGCGTTCATCGCCTCCGGGCGGTTGATGGTGATGACGGCCAGGCCGCCGTCCAGCTCGTACAGCACGGAATCGGACATGGGCGAGGGGCTCCCTTGTGCTCGGATCGGTTGTTCTCGGCTCGGTGTCGGTCGTGTGCCAGGATGCCGGAGCATCCGGCCGGCTGGGGAGTGTGAGGTATCGCACCTTCCGGCGACGTGCGCACCGCCGCCACGCCGGGGCTTATGACGGCAATTGCGGCGCTTGGGGGCGGTCCGGCCGATGTTGCACCGAGAGTGATGTTGGTCATCAGGCCGTGGCATGCGGGATAATGGCTTCCGATCAATGCGTTCGATACCGGCGGTGGACGGACTGCCGGTGCGTAGCTGAGCGGTTGCAGGAAGGGGAACGAGCATGGCGGCCATGAAGCCGCGGACGGGTGACGGCCCGCTCGAAGTCACCAAAGAGGGACGGGGCATCATCATGCGCGTTCCGCTCGAAGGCGGCGGACGCCTTGTGGTGGAGCTCACGCCTGACGAGGCCGACGCGCTCGGCGAGGCCCTGAAGAAGGCCTGCGGCTGACCGCAACGGGTGCTCGTCATCTCCTGGAGATGTGCTGCCGGGCCCGGGTACGACGTCACGTCGGCCCGGGCCCCGCGACGTTCCGGGGTCCGGGCCCGTGGGCCGCGGTCGGTCTGAGGGCCGCCGCCCGCGGGCGGGCCGCTAGCGCTTGACGGCGCAGAGCAGCCCGTCCGAGACCGGCAGGAGTGCCGGCAGCAGCGCCTCACTCTCCCGGACGGCCTGGACGAGGTCGCGTACCGCGCCCGTCTGCGGGTCCTGCAGCTCCGGCTCGGCCAGTCGGCCCTCCTGGAAGACCCCCTCGAAACAGACCATCCCGCCCGGCCGCAGCAGCCGCAGCGCCTCGGCCAGGTACTCCCGCGACTCGGCCGGGTCGCCGTCGCAGAACACCAGGTCGTACTGGCCGTCGGCGAGCCGCGGCAGCACCTCCAGCGCCCGGCCCGGTATGAACCGCGAGCGGTTGGCCGCGAACCCGGCCGCGTGGTACGCCTCGCGGGCCAGCTGCTGGCGCACCGGCTCCGAGTCGACCGTGGTGAGCACGCCGTCCGGCCGCATCCCGCGCAGCAGGTACACCCCGGACACACCTGTCCCGGTGCCGATCTCGGCCACCGCCTTGGCGTCCAGTGCGGCGGCCAGCAGCCGCAGGCACGCCCCGCCGCTGGGCCCGATCGCCCGTATCCCGGTACGCGCGGACTGGGCCCGGGCGTAGGTCAACACCGCGTCCTCGCCGACGTAGGTGTCGGCGAGGGCCACGCGCGCGGGCCCGAACTCGCTGATGGCTGCCTCTTTCGGAGCCCCGGGTGACAGCCCGGTGCCGGGGGAAGTCGATATTTCCTGGCACAGATTACTGGCCGACCGGGAACCGCGTACGGCGGCGGGCCGTTGTCACCAAGGACCGGGTACGGGAGACCTCCCGGGCACTTTTATCCGGGCTTGACGGGTGAGGTGGATATGGTGGTGGCCCTGCTGGGCAGAAGAGCCGACCGAGGAGGTGTGGCCGAGGGCGACGTCCCCGTGCGGCGGCACACCCGCGGCACCGCGTCGGCCCGTACGCCGAAGCCCGTGATGAACCAGCCTGCGCACTCCGACCTGGACCAGCCCGCCGCCGAAACGCCGGCCGCCGGTACCACCGAGGCCCCCGCCCTCGCGACCTTCACCGAGGGCCCCGACGCGCAGACCTGGACTCCGCCCTCCTGGGAGGAGATCGTCGAGGCGCACAGCGCCCGCGTCTACCGCCTCGCCTACCGTCTGACGGGCAACCAGCACGACGCCGAGGACCTCACCCAGGAGGTCTTCGTCCGGGTGTTCCGTTCGCTGTCGACCTACACCCCCGGCACGTTCGAGGGCTGGCTGCACCGGATCACCACCAACCTGTTCCTGGACATGGTCCGCCGCCGCCAGCGCATCCGCTTCGACGCGCTCGGCGAGGACGCGGCCGAGCGGCTCGCCTCCCGCGAGCCCAGCCCGGCCCAGCACTTCAGCGACACCCACTTCGACGCCGACGTGCAGCACGCCCTGGACACCCTCGCCCCGGAGTTCCGGGCCGCCGTGGTGCTCTGCGACATCGAGGGCCTGTCCTACGAGGAGATCGCCGCCACGCTGGGCGTCAAGCTCGGCACCGTCCGCAGCCGCATCCACCGCGGCCGCTCGCACCTGCGCGCCGCGCTCAAGCACCGCGCCCCCGGCTCCGCCCCCGGGCGCGAGCGCCGTGGCGGCTCGGAGGAGCCGGTGCCGGTGGGCGCCGCCGCCGTCGAGGGCGCGCTCGCGCCGGGTGCGCGCGGACGGAGGCGATCGTGAGCGGAACCGGCCGGTCCGGGCCGGGCCAGTCGGACGCGTCCGGCCGGTCCGCGGCCCGGCGGGGCTGGGCGCTGCCCGGCCGCCGCGGCAGCGACGAACCCGGTGAGCCCCTGCTGCCCGCACTCCCGCTGCCGGGCGAGACGGCGCTGCGCGCGGTGCCGGTGCGCGCCGCCGAGCCCGCCGCCGAGGAACACCACCTGGGCGAGCGCCTCTCCGCGTTCCTGGACGGCGAACTCGGCCACGACTCGCGCGAGCGCGTCCAGGCCCACCTGGCGACCTGCCCGCAGTGCCTCGCCGAGGCCGACGAGGGCCGGGCCGTCAAGCACCTGCTGACCCGTACCGGCACGCCCGGCCCGTCCTCCGGCCTGATGGCCCGCCTGATGGCCGTCGGCGGCCTGCCCGACGACGACCCGGCGGACACCGACTGGCCCACCGGCCGCGGCACCCGCGGTGACGACGACGACCTGCCCGGCGGCGGGGTCGCGGCCGCCGGCACGCTCGGCGGCAGCCGGCTCACCGGCGGCTCCTTCGGCCGCGGCGCAGGCGCCTCCTTCGGCGCGGGCGCGCTCGGCGCCGGCACCCCGGTGCCCGGGGTCGACCCGCGGGCCTTCGGACGCGGCGGCGCGGTGCTGCGGCCGCTGATGGGCCGGCGTACCGGCCGCCCCGAGGCCGCGGCCCGTCCCGAGAGCCCCGTCCGGCCCCGTCCGGCCGCAGCCGCCGCCGTCCGTTCCGCCGCGCCTCGCGGGCGCCGCTTCGTCTTCGCCGCCGCGGGCGCCTTCTCGGTCGCCGCGGTCACGCTCGGCGGCGTCGGAGGCCTCAGCACCCAGGGCGAGGACCAGCACAGCACCTCGGTCAGCCCGGGCTCCAGCACCGGCCGCACCGGCGGCCTGGTCCCGATGACCGCACAGATCCCGGTGGACTTCCCGGCCCGCCCCGTCGCCGCGACCCGCGCCGCGACCCCGCCGCCCGCCCCGGACCGGAACCCGGGCGGCCTCCCGGCACTGCGCCAACAAACCCGCTAGAGCGGATCTCGCACCCCGGTCGAGACGGCCCTGGCCGTCGGCAGGTCTTTACCACGGCTTCATCACAGCGTGGACCAGGGACCCGCCGATGGCCATTACCCTGTAGAGACCGTCGTCCGACGAGCTAGGGAGCTTAGGTGTTCAGCGATGTAGGCGGGCTGGAGCTCCTGACCCTGGTCGTGATGGCGATCATCATCTTCGGACCGGACAAGCTGCCGAAGCTGATCCAGGACACCATGGGCTTCATCCGGAAGATCCGTTCCTTCGCCGACAACGCGAAGGAGGACATCCGCAGCGAGCTGGGGCCCGAGTTCAAGGACTTCGAGTTCGAGGACCTGCACCCCAAGACCTTCGTCCGCAAGCAGCTCATGGGCGGCCAGGAGGACCCGCTGGGCCTCAAGGAGATGAAGGACTCGCTCGACATCCGCTCCGTCCTGGACGACAAGCCGGCGGCGCCGGTGAACGGCCGCAGCGGCAGCGTCAGCTTCGAGAAGCCCGCCGCCGCGGCGGCAGCCCCGGCGGCAGCCTTCACCGGAGCGCCGCTGCAACCCGGCGAGCGGCCCCCGTTCGACCCCGACGCGACCTGACCGGACCCCGGTCCCGTCGCCGCCGCGCCCCGGCGCAGGCCCCGTAGCACGACACCGCCGCCCCGCCCGGCCACCCGGCTGAGCGGGGCGGCGGCGTGTGCGCCGCTATTGTGCTGATTGTTCCCGCTGAGCCGTCCGTCACGTTCCGCGCTGTCGCGGACCAGGATCGGCCCCCGGGGACGGCGCGGTACGCCACGATGGGAGCGCGCCACGGCAGGCACACATGCGTTTGAGGAGGCCCGGGGATGGACGCGACGAGTCAGGCGGTGGGGACGACGGCCACGGCCGGCGGCCCGGTGGTCGGCGGGCAGGCCGGCCCGCCGGACCCGCTGGTGCCCTACCTGTCCGCAGACTTCCCCTGGTACGGCCTGGACGACGGCTGGACCGGCCGCCGCTACCTGATGCAGGCCGGCGCCGGCGGCCCCCGCGGCGGGGCGGCCGGCAGCGTCGACTACGGCACCCTCGGCCACGGCGAGGAGCCGGCCCGGCAGTACGAGCCGCGCGACATGCGCAGGTTCGCGGTCGTGGTCACGGTGGCCCGCCGCGACAGCCGTCGCAGCGCCGACAACACCGGCACCCTGGAGGCGACCTCCGCCTCCTCCGCCGCCTGGCTGGCCGGCTCCGGCCTGCTCGCGTCGACCTGGCCCGGCCAACTCGACCGCGCGCTGCGCCAGGACTGGCTGGACCAGCAGAGCGCCCTGGCCTGGGACCTCGCCGACGACCTGGCCGGCCCCGGCTGGTCCACCCTCAGCCTGCCGGTCAACGGCCTGCCGCAGCCCTTCCGCTACCGCGAGTCCGAGTACGGCTGGGTGCTCGCCGGCGAGGCCCCCGGCGTCCTGCTCGGCGCCTACGGGCGCGGCGTCAGCGCCTACGGCACCGGCTTCTCCACCGTCCCCGACCTGACCGCCTACGCCCGGCCGTAGGCCCCGCGAAGACGCCGAAGGGGCCGGGTGGTTCGAAACCACCCGGCCCCTTCGGGGCTGTCAGGCCGATCCGCCGTCAGAACTTGTTCTTCGGCGTCAGTCCGAGGGAGAGCCCGGAGAGGCCGCGCTGACGCCCGCCGAGCTTGCCGGCGACGGCGCGCAGGGCGGCGCCGGCCGGGGAGTCGGGGGCGGCGAGCACGACCGGGCGGCCGTCGTCGCCGCCCTCGCGCAGGCGCACGTCGATCGGGATCGAGCCGAGCACCGGGACGGTCGCGCCGACGGTGCGGGTGAGCGCGTCCGCGACGATCTGGCCGCCGCCGGTGCCGAAGACGTCGATCATCTCGTCGCAGTGCGGGCACGGCATGCCGGACATGTTCTCGATCACGCCGACGATCTTCTGGTGGGTCTGCACCGCGATGGTGCCGGCCCGCTCGGCCACCTCGGCGGCGGCCATCTGCGGGGTGGTGACGATCAGGATCTCGGCGTTCGGCACGAGCTGCGCGACCGAGATCGCGATGTCGCCGGTGCCGGGCGGCAGGTCCAGCAGCAGGACGTCCAGGTCGCCCCAGTACACGTCGGCCAGGAACTGCTGGAGCGCGCGGTGCAGCATCGGGCCGCGCCAGACCACCGGGGCGTTGCCCGGGGTGAACATGCCGATCGAGATGACCTTCACGCCGTTCGCCTGCGGCGGCATGATCATGTCCTGGACCTGGGTGGGCCGGCCCTCGACGCCCAGCATGCGCGGCACGCTGTGGCCGTAGATGTCGGCGTCCACGACGGCGACCTTCAAGCCGTCGGCGGCCATCGCGGCGGCCAGGTTGACCGTCACCGAGGACTTGCCGACGCCGCCCTTGCCGGAGGCGACGGCGTAGACCCGGGTCAGCGTGCCCGGCTTGGCGAACGGGATCTCCCGCTCGGGGGCGCCGCCGCGCAGCAGCTGGGAGAGCTCCTTGCGCTGCTCGTCGCTCATCACGTCGAGCTCGACCTCGACGCCGGTCACGCCGGCGACCTTGCCGACCGCCTCGCGGACCCGGGTGGTGATGGTGTCGCGCATCGGACAGCCGGAGACGGTCAGGTAGACCGCGACGCGCACCGCGCCGCCCTCGGCGATCTCGACCGATTTCACCATGCCGATCTCGGTGATCGGGCGGTTGATCTCCGGGTCGTTGACGGTCGCCAGCGCCTGGCGTACGGAGTCCTCCGTGACGCCGGCCGCGACCTCTGTCTCGTTGGCCATGTCTTGATGGTACGGCGCTCGGCGGATCCCCTAACCCGCCGGTAGCGTGCCGCCGGTCACAGCGTCTCGGAGGGCTCCCGGCGCTCGTCGATCTCCTTGAGCAGGGACTGCAGTTCGGAGCGGATGCTCCCCAGCTCGGAGGCGATGAAGGCCCGGGTGGCGACCTCGCCGAGCCCGTGCCGCAGCGCCGCGACCTCGCGGGTGAGGTACTCGGTGTCCGCGATGTTGCGGTCGCTGCGGGCCCGGTCCTGCTCCATGTTGACCCGGTCCCGGTTGTCCTGGCGGTTCTGCGCGAGCAGGATCAGCGGGGCCGCGTACGAGGCCTGGAGCGACAGCACCAGGGTGAGGAAGATGAAGGGATAGCTGTCGAACCGCACGTTCTCCGGCAGCAGGGTGTTCCAGGCCACCCAGACGATGATCACCACCGTCATCCAGACGATGAACCGGCCGGTGCCCAGGAAGCGCGCGATCCGCTCGGAGAGCTTGCCGAACGCCTCCGGGTCGTAGGAGGGCAGGGTGATCAGGCCGGGCCGGGCGGTGCGGGGCTGGTCGAGCCGGGTGCGGGCCGGGCCCGCCACGGAGATCTCGGTGCGCCGGTCCCGGCCGCCCTCGCGGCCGCGCAGTTCGCGCAGCTGGCGCAGCTCCCGCAGCTCGCTCTGGAGGCGCTGGCGGGGGGACTCGTCCCGCCGTCCCTTGCGGTCAGCGTCCACCGTGCACCTCTTCCCTCGGGTCGTCTTCCCCCGCGTCGTCGTGGCCGTGCAGCACGGACTCGCGCCAGTCCTCCGGCAGCAGGTGGTCGAGCACGTCGTCGACGGTCACCGCGCCGATCAGGTGGTCGGCCTCGTCGACGACCGGCGCGGACACCAGGTTGTAGGTCGCCAGGTAGCTGGTGATCAGCGACAGCGGGGTGTCCGGCGGTAGCGGGTCCAGGTCGTCGTCGACCAGCGAGCCGACCAGCACGTACGGCGGCTCGCGCAGCAGCCGCTGGAAGTGCACGGTGCCCAGGTACTTGCCGGTCGGGGTCTCGTTCGGCGGCCGGCAGACGTACACCTGCGCGGCGAGCGCGGGCTTGTGGTCGGAGACCCGGATGCGGGCGAGTGCCTCGGCCACGGTCGCGTCCGGCTCCAGCACGACCGGCTCGGTGGTCATCAGACCGCCGGCGGTGTTCTCCTCGTACGACAGCAGGCGGCGGACGGGCTCGGCCTCCTCCGGCTCCATCAGCTGGAGCAGCCGCTCGGCCTCGTCGTCGGGCAGCTCGGAGAGCAGGTCCGCGGCGTCGTCCGGGTCCATCGCCTCCAGGATGTCGGCGGCGCGTTCGTCCTTGAGCTTGCCGATGATCTCGACCTGGTCGTCCTCGGGCAGCTCCTCCAGGACGTCGGCGAGCCGCTCGTCGTCGAGCGCGGCGGCCACCTCGGCGCGGCGCTTGGCGGACAGGTGGTGCATGACGCTGGCGAGGTCGGCGGCGCGCAGCTGGTCGAAGGTGGCGAGCAGGTTGGCGGCGCCCTGGTCCTGTTCGGGCAGCGCGAAGCCGGTGACGTCCTGCCAGTCCAGGGTGAGCCGCTCGCCCTTGCCCTTGCGCAGCCGGCCGGCCCGGCCGACCTGGACGAAGACCCGGCTGATCTCCCACTCGCGCAGCCGGGTCTGCACCATCCCGACGTCCAGCACGGTGACGTCCTCACCGGTCTTGGACCAGGTGACGGTGCGGTCCAGCAGCTCGGCGAGCACCAGGGTCTCGGACGGGCGCTGCTCGAAGCGCCGCAGGTTGATCACGCCGGTGGTGAGCACCTGACCGGACTCCAGGCTGGTCACCCGGGTCATCGGCAGGAAGATCCGGCGCCGGCCGACCACCTCGACCACCAGGCCGAGCACCCGCGGCGGGCGTCCGCCGAGGCGCAGCGAGACGACCACGTCCCGGACCCGGCCGACCTGGTCGCCGTTCGGGTCGAAGACGGCGAGGGCGGAGAGATGGGAGATGAAGACCCGGGTGCCTGGCCCTGCCATGAACTCCCTCGACTCGTTCGACGCGGTGCCTGGTACGCCGGGGCGCACCCGCGGCCAAGGCTACCCGCGCGTCGGGGACCCGGCCCGACGAGGCACGGTACACATCCGAGGAGTCCCGGGCGTGAATCTTTAGCGGCGCTTGAACAGCAGTTTGGGCAGGCCGGCCGGGATCGGGCGCCGGGTGGTGGCCGGGGTGGGCATCGGCTGGGCGGCGTGCGAGCCGTCCGGCATGGTGCCCGGACGCTCGGTGAGCGCGCCGGCCGGCTCCAGCCGCAGCACCCGGCACTCGCGGGCCCAGCGGTCGGCGATGGTGTCGGTGTCGGGCGCGTTCAGCCGCTTGCCCTTGAGCTCCTCGACGGCGCCCAGCCAGGCCTCGCCGCCCGGGGGCAGCTCCGAGACCCGGGCGTTCCAGCCGGTCAGCCGGCCGCCCTTGTCCTTGCTGCGGACGGTCACCACCGCGCCGGATCCGGCGGTCAGGCCGTGCAGCGGCTGCTCGCCGCCGTCGCCGACCACCACCACCGCGCCGTCGTACCAGGCGTGCCAGAGCGGGCGGGACTGTTCCTGGCCGTCCGCGCGGACCCAGAGCAGGCCGGACTTCTTCGCGGCCTCCTCCAGCAGGGCCCGGTCGAGGAGGTCGTCGGCGGTTGCGGCGGCGGTCGTACGGTCCATGGCGCACAGCGTACGGCTTCTCCCGTCCACGAGGTGTCTCAGCCGTCGGGCGACAGTTCCATCGCCCATCCACGGGCCTTACCGTAGGAGCGCCCGACCCAGCCCACGTGACCAGCAGAGGAGCGCCGTGCCCGCCGCCCGGCCCGCGACCGCACCCGCCGCCACCGCCGCGCCGCCGGCGCACCCGCTGCCCACCCTCGACCTGCTGCTGCTCGCCGTCTCGATCGCCGGCATCTCGCTGTCCGGCCCGCTGATCAGCGCCACCGCCGCACCCGCGCTGGCGATCGCCTTCTGGCGCAACGTCATGTCGGTCGGCGTCCTCGGCCCGTACGCGCTGCTGCGCCACCGTGCCGAGCTGCGCGGGATCGGCCGGCGGGCGCTGCTGCTCGCGACGGCGGCCGGCGCGCTGCTCGCGGTGCACTTCGCGCTCTGGATGCCCAGCCTGCGGATGACCTCGGTGGCCTCGGCGACCGCCCTGGTCACCACCACCCCGCTGTGGACCATCCTGCTGATGCGGCTGTTCGGCGCCCGCGCACCCCGGATGGTCTGGCTCGGCACGGGTGTGGCCTTCGCCGGCGTGCTGGTGCTGACCGGCGTCGACCTCTCGCTCTCCCCGCGCGCGCTGCTCGGAGACGCCCTCGCCCTCGGCGCGGGCCTGGCGGCGGCCGGGTACGTGCTGCTGGGCGCGGAGGTCCGCAAGACCGTCAGCACCACCGCGTACACCCTGGTCTGCTACGCCACCACGGCGGTGGGCCTGCTGGCGATCTGTCTGGTCGCCGGGGCGCCGCTGTCCGGCTGGCCGGCCGGGGTGTGGTGGCAGATCGTGCTGCTGATGGTGGCCGCCCAGCTGCTCGGCCACTCGCTGAGCAACCGCGTGGTGCGCGCCCTCGGCCCGTCGATCACCTCCACCGCGATCCTGCTGGAGACCCCGGGTGCGGCCCTGATCGCCGCTCTCTGGCTCGGTCAGTGGCCCCCGGCGGCCGCCTACCCGGCGGTGGTGCTGATCCTGATCGGCCTGGTCCTGGTCGCCCGCGGCGGCCGCCGCTGAGGACGCCTCAGAGCCAGCCGTTGCGGCGGAAGCCCCGGTACATCCCGATGCAGATCAGGACGATCCCGCCGAGCACCATCGGATAGCCGTACTTGTGGTGCAGTTCGGGCATGTACTCGAAGTTCATGCCGTACACACCGGTGATCATGGTGGGCACGGCGAAGATCGCCGCCCAGGCGGTGATCTTGCGCATGTCCTCGTTCTGCGCCACCGAGACCTGCGCCAGGTTGGCCTGGAGCAGCGAGTTGAGCAGCTCGTCGAAGCTGTGGACCTGCTCGGTGACCCGGGCCAGGTGGTCGGCGACGTCCCGGAAGTACTTCTGGATGTCCGGGTCGACGAGGCGCTGCAGTGGCTCGGACAGCTGCTGCATCGGGCGCAGCAGCGGCACCACGGCGCGCTTGAACTCCAGGACCTCGCGCTTGAGTTGGTAGACCCGGCCGACGTCGGCGCTGCGCCCGCCCTTGGCCGAGAAGACGCCGTACTCGATCTCGTCCACGTCGTTCTGCAGCCGCTCGGTGACCAGCAGGTAGTTGTCCACGACGTGGTCGGCGATCGCGTGCAGCACCGCCGAGGGGCCCTTGGCGAGTAGCCCGGACTCGTCCGCGTCGGCCTCCAGCCGGTGCCGCAGCTCCTGGAGCGAGCCGTGGCCGCCGTGCCGGACGGTGATCACGAAGTCCCGCCCGGCGAAGACCATCAGCTCGCCGGTCTCCACCACCTCGCTGGTCGGGGTGAGCTGGTCGTGCTCGACGTAGCGGATGGTCTTGAAGACGGCGAACAGCACGTCGTCGTAGCGCTCGACCTTGGGCCGCTGGTGCGCGTGCACCGCGTCCTCGACCGCGAGCGGGTGCAGGCCGAACCGCTGGGCGATGCCCTCGAACTCGGCCTCGGTCGGCTCGTGCAGCCCGATCCAGCTGAACGAGCCCTTGCCCTCCGGGAGTTGGTGTGCGGCCTTGACCCGGCGGGCGGCCTCGCGGGGGCTGCAGGTCTCGCCGTTGCGCTTGCCGTGCTGGTAGACCGCGCAGTCCACGACCGCCGACCCGGCGCCCATCGGGACGGCGTCGTACCCGCCGACCGCGGACCGGCGGCGGTTGGTGCGGACGGCGGCGCGCAGGCTGTTGATCATCGACATGGCAGGCTCCCTGGGACAGGAGCCGCCGCACAGCGGCGTCGGAGTCCCCCGGTCGGAGGCGGGGGAGGAACGGGCGGCCGTGGTGCGACGGCGAAGAACACCGGTGAAGGGGGATCGGGGTGCTCTCCCGGCCGGTCCGTCCGCGTTCGGTCTGCCCGGGCTACCTCGGCTGGTTCAGCCGGTTCAGCCTGCGTGGCGAGGGGTACGGGGAGGACGGGGCCGGGTAGAGCTGCCGGTACTGCATGGTCGGCCGGTATCCACCGCAACCACCTCCTTCGCGCCGCTGCCCCGGGGACGAAGCGTTCCCGGTGGCCAGTCGCTCACCCTAACATCTGACCGGCCATCGGTGCCCGGGCTTTCCCAAGGCTTTGCCCGGGGTCGCCCGTCCGCGGCCGGTCCGCCCCCGCGGGTTACGCTCACCGGCATGGCGCACGACTTCCCGCTCTTCGGCGAACCCCACGGTGGCAGCTCCCCGGCGCTCTCCCGGGAGGCGGTGCTGGCCGCCGTCGAGGCCAGGCTGATCACCACCTTCGGCGCGTCGAGCGGCCGAGCCGCGGTCACCTTCCTCGGCACCGACCGGATCGAGGTGCTGCGCTTCGGACCGGACGCCGACGGCCTGGTCCGGTACGCGACGCTCGGCATGTCCGCCGCGCCGATGGCCGACCCGACCGCACCGGTCGCCGACCAGCTGCGCGGTCCGCGCGCCGAACTGGTGCTGACGGTGCGCGGCGGGCGCGACAGCGTGCTCCGCAGCCTCGCCACCCTCGCCGCGACGCCGCAGGTCGAGGGCTTGGTGGTGGCCCCGGGCAGCTCGCTCGACCTGGGCGCCCCGCTCTGGGACGGCGCGCCGTTCACCTCGGTGCTGGCCGCCGAGCCGGGCGGCCTGGTGCCGGACCTGGAGCTGGACGAGCCGGCCGACCCGGTCCGCTTCCTGCCGCTGCTGCCGATGACGCCCAACGAGGCCGGCTGGAAGCGGGTGCACGGCGCGGCCGCGCTCCAGGAGCGCTGGCTGAACCAGGGCACCGACCTGCGCGATCCGGACCGGCGCGGCGTCCGGCTGGACTGACGGCGGCTCAGTGGCGGGGCCGGGGCCGGGCGTACGCGTCGATCGCACGGGCCGGGCGCGCGGGTCGGGCCGGCACCCCGCCGCCGCGCCCCCGCACGCGGGGCGCGCGGCCCTCAGGCCCCGATCGGCTTCGCGCCGGTGGCCTGCTCCAGCAGCGCCTCGTACACCGCCGGATCGGTGGTGTACTCGCCGAGCCGGACGGTCTTGCGGGTGCCGTGGTAGTCGCTGGAGCCGGTGACCAGCAGCCCCAGCTCGCCGGCCAGGCCGCGCAGCCGCACCCGGGTCTGCTCGTCGTGGTCGATGTGGTCCACCTCCAGCGCCGCCAGCCCGGCTGCCGCGAGGTCGGCGATCACCTGGTCCGGGACGGTCCGCCCGCGTTTGACCGCGCCGGGGTGGGCGAACACCGGCACCCCGCCGGCCGCCCGGACCAGCCGGACCGCCTCGACGGGGTCGGTCTCGTGCTTGCGCACGTCCGCCCGGCCGCCGTTGGCCAGCCACTCGGGGGTGAAGGCGTCCGAGACGGTGGCCACCACGCCCGCCTCGATCAGCGCGCTGGCGATGTGCGGCCGTCCGACCGAGCCCGCCCCGGCGATCCGCGCCACCTGCTCCCAGCTGATGTTCGCCCCGAGTTCGCGGCAGCGCTCGACGATCGCCCGCCCGCGCCGGAACCGGTCGGTGCGCACCAGCTCCCGCTCGCGCGCGAACTCCGGCTCGTCCGGGTTGAACAGGTACGCCAGCAGGTGCATGCTGACGCCGCCCACCGCGCAGGACAGCTCGGCCCCCGGGACGACGGTCAGCCGGGTGCCGACCGGCAGCGC
Organism: Kitasatospora sp. NPDC087861; assembly: GCF_044742585.1. NCBI lineage: Bacteria > Bacillati > Actinomycetota > Actinomycetes > Kitasatosporales > Streptomycetaceae > Kitasatospora > Kitasatospora sp. NPDC087861. The sequence continues at coordinate 330,279 of NZ_JBIUUS010000003.1, read as the reverse complement.
GCGCACCGCCTCGGCGGCCTCGGCGTGGCCCGCGACGGTGTCGTGGTCGGTGAGCGCCACGACGTCCAGGCCCGCGGCCACGGCCGCCGCGACCAGCTCGGCCGGGGTGTCGGTGCCGTCGGAGGCATTGCTGTGGGCGTGCAGGTCGATGCGCACGGGGCGGACTCCTGGAGGCTCGTGGGTGCCGCCCAGGATAGGACAGGCCCTAAGGCGTGTCTGACAGTTCCCGCCGGGCGTGCGATCCGACGCGAATTGCCAGACACGCCTTAACCGAGCAGGCGGGGGGAGAGGGCCCCGCAGGGGAGCAGGTCCAGTTCGGCGCCGGCCTCGCGCAGGTCGGTGAGGACCAGCTCGTCGTACATCACCAGGGCGGACTGCTCGGGCCAGGCGACCGCCCAGAGCCAGAGCCCGCGGGCCTCGCCGGCGAACACCGCGCGGTCGACCGGGGCGTCCGGGACGTGGAACATCGGGGTGGGCCGCCCGGCGGCCATCAGCTTGGCGTCGGCGGGCTTGTAGAGGCCGACGGAGTCGCCCGGGTCGGGTCCGGCCAGTCCGGCGTAGCGGGCACCGAGGCCGACCCCCAGTTCCTCGGCGATCAGCACCAGCTCGCCGAAGCCGCCGAGCGGCGCCGGGCCGGAGCAGGCGACGGCGGTGGCCCGGGCTCCGGAGACGTCGTCGCCGACGTGCGCGATGCCGGTGTAGAGCCAGCCGACCGGGAGCGGCCAGGGCAGCCAGACGGGGACCTGCGAACGGGCGACGGCGACGCCCAGGGCCTCCACGCTCGGTGGCAGGACGGGCTGCATCGGGTGCACGGCTCCGTGCCGGTCGCACTGCCACGTGTCTGAGAACAGACCGGGGGCGCGGACCCGACCGGCGCACCTCGGGCAGCTTGGCTCGCCCCTCATAGCCGACAACGCTCCTCCCTCCGGACCGCCGCGTCAAGGACGATCACCCGTACGGAGGGCGCGGCGGCACCTGTCGGTGGCGGGGCCCGTCCGACGCGGGGTGGGGCGCGGTACGGGCGGTTCTCGTTGGGGGATGTCCCGTGGCGGGCGACGGCAAACGTCGGGGGCGCCGGGCCCGGACGCACTGACGCCCCGTCATCGGCGATCGCGGTGACGGGGCGTCAGTCGGGTATCGGAACGTCCGGATCGGATGCTCCTGGCTCGTCGGCGGCGGGTGAGGTCTCCCGGTCGGAGGCGCCGCGCGTGGTCAGACGGTCGGGCACGGGCGGATGAGCAGGCGCTCGCCGGTGCGGGCGGCGGCCTGGACGACCTCGCGGACGGTCTCGGCGTCGGCTATCAGACGGCCGGCGGCGGAGCCGTTGACGTCGTCCAGCCGGACGATCTCGAAGCGCATGGTCTTCGTCATGGGCGTCTCCTTTCCTGGCCCCGTCGGTCGGGGCGATTGCGGCTGAGTGGGTACCAGCCCTTTCGGGGTCCTGCGGGTCCGGCGGTGCGGCCGGATCGTTCGGTTCGTGCGCGTGGCGGTCTGCTGCGGCAAGGGCTCCCCCTACTTGCCTGGTGCGTCTGGTGCCTCGTGAACCACGGTGACGTGGTGGTGCTTCCGGGCCGTTGCCCGACCGTAAAGTCCAGGTTTCGGCTGATTCGCGCCGACGCGGAGGCCGGCGATGATTCCCGGACAGAATCAAAGATTACCGTAACTAACGAATTTTGTCCTGCGTTGAGGGCGGTCGAACTTCGAGAAGTGGTTCAGACCACTCTCCGGATCGGTCCGGTCAGGCCCAGAACGCGGCCAGCGCCTCGGCCGTGGCGGCCGGCCGTTCGGCGTTGGGGGAGTGGCCGGCGTCCTCGACGACCACCCGGCGGGCTCCCAGGCGCTCCGCCATCCCGGTCTGCTCCGGCACCGGCCAGGCGTAGTCCCGCACCCCGGACAGCACCAGCACCGGCAACTCGGCGGTGGCGGCGGCCAGCTCCGCCACCCGGTCCGGCGCGGCGACCAGATGGCCGCCGGTGACGGTCAGCGCCAGCGGCACGTTGGCCAGCCAGCGGCGGTGCAGGAACTCCTCGACCGCCGGTTCCGGGCGCTGCCGCCGGTCCCCGCTGCCCTCCTCCAGCTGTCGCATGACCTGCCAGATCTCCTCCAGGCCCATGACCGGCAGCACGTCCAGCAGCAGCTTGGTGCGGGCCGCCTCGGCCGGGTCGATCGCGCCCGGGCCGGTGGACATCAGGGCCAGCGAGCGCCACGACGGCGGGCCGTCCGCGGCGGCGGCCAGCACCGCCTCCCGGACCACCTGGCCGCCGAAGGAGTGCCCCAGCAGGTGCGGCGGCGGCCCGCCGTCCGCGGCCAGGGCCTCGGTGAGCGCCCGGACGTCCGCGCCCAGCGCCTCGACCGCGTACGCGGCCGGGTCGTCCGGGCCGCCGGTCTCGTACTGGCCGCGCTGGTCGACGGCGGTCACCCGGTAGCCGGCCGCCGCCAGCGGCTCCAGCAGGGCGATGAAGTCCTCCTTGCTGCCGGTGAAGCCCGGGACCAGCAGCGCCGAGCCGCGCACCGGCCCGTCCGGCTCCGCCCGCAGCGCGGCGAAGGTGCCGCGGGCGGTCGACAGCCGCAGCGCCCGGGCGCAACGGGGGAGGGTGAGGAACGGCGGGGTGCTCATGGGCTGCTCTCCTGCGGGCGAGATAGGGCCCGCCCGGCTGATCCGGCAAGATCGACCGGGCAGGACCTGGCCGGTGACCCCGAGCCTATCCAGGAACGCCGGAGGGGACGGGCCAGGCCGTCAGGGGCCCGGCCCGCCCCCTCCGGGGCGGGGTGCGTCAGCTCTCCGGGGTGGCCTCCGGCGCGGCGGCGGCCTTGCGGGCGCGGGTGCGCTTGCGCGGGGCCGGGACCTCGGCCGCGGCGTCGGCGGCCGCAGCCTCCGGGGCGGTCGCGGCCTCAGCCTTGGGCTTGCGGGTGCGGGTCCGGGTGGCCGGCTTCTTCTCGGCGACGGCCTCGGCGGCCGGGGCCTCGGCGGGGGCCTCGACGGCCTCCGCCTTCGGCTTGCGGGTGCGGGTCCGGGTGGCCGGCTTCTCCGCGACCGCGACCGCGACCGCGGTCTCGGCGACCGCCTCGGCGGTGGGTGCCTCGACGGCCTCGGCCTTGGGCTTGCGCGTACGGGTCCGGGTGGCCGGCTTCTTCTCGGCGACGGCCTCGGCGGCCGGGGCCTCGGCGACCGGAGCCGCCACGGCGGCCTCGGTCACCACGACGGCCTCGGCGACCACGGCAGCGGCCTCGGCGACCACGGCGGCCTCGCCGGCGCCGCGCGAGCGACGGCGACGACGGCGCGGTGCGGCCTCGCCCTCGACGCCCTCGACGGCCGGGGCCGCCAGGGTCTCGACGGCGGTACCGGCCTCGCCCTCGGCGACCGCCGAGCCCCGCCGGGTGCGGCGGCGCTCACGGGTACGGCGCGGCTTCTCCTCGGTGGCCACGGCGGCCTCGGCGGCCTCGGTGCGGCCGGGGCCGCTCCGCGTGCCCCGGCCCCGCGCGGTGCGCGCACCGCGTCCGCCGGTCTCGCCGAGGTCCTCGACCTCCTCCGCGCCCAGCCCGGCCCGGGTCCGCTCCGAACGCGGCAGCACACCCTTGGTGCCCGGCGCGATCTTCAGCAGCTCGTACAGGTGCGGGGAGGTGGAGTAGGTCTCCTCCGGGTCGTTGAACGACAGCTCGAGCGCCTTGTTGATCAGCTGCCAGCGCGGGATGTCGTCCCAGTCGACCAGGGTGACGGCGGTGCCCGAGGCGCCGGCCCGGCCGGTGCGGCCGATCCGGTGCAGGTAGGTCTTCTCGTCCTCGGGGCACTGGTAGTTGATCACGTGCGTGACGCCCTCGACGTCGATGCCGCGGGCGGCGACGTCGGTGCAGACCAGCACGTCGACCTTGCCGTTGCGGAACGCCCGCAGCGCCTGCTCGCGGGCGCCCTGGCCGAGGTCGCCGTGGACGGCGCCGGCCGCGAAGCCGCGCTGGGTCAGCTGGTCGGACACGTCGGCGGCGGTGCGCTTGGTCCGGCAGAAGATCATCGCCAGCCCGCGGCCGTCGGCCTGCAGGATGCGCGAGACGAGCTCGACCTTGTCCAGCGAGTGCGCACGGAAGATGTGCTGCTCGGTGTTGGCGACGGTGGTGCCGGTGTCGTCCGGGGCGGCGGCCCGGATGTGGGTCGGCTGGCTCATGTACCGGCGGGCGAGGCTGATCACCTGGCCCGGCATGGTGGCCGAGAACAGCAGGGTCTGCCGCTTGGCCGGCAGCATGGTGATGATCTTCTCGACGTCCGGCAGGAAGCCGAGGTCGAGCATCTCGTCGGCCTCGTCGAGGACCAGCGAGCGGACCTTGGACAGGTTCAGCTTCTTCTGCCCGGCCAGGTCCAGCAGCCGGCCCGGGGTGCCGACCACGATGTCGACGCCCTTGGCGAGCGCCTCGACCTGCGGCTCGTAGGCGCGGCCGCCGTAGACGGCCAGGACGCGCACGTCGCGGACCTTGCCGGCGGTCTGCAGGTCGTTGGTGACCTGGGTGCAGAGCTCACGCGTCGGGACGACGATCAGCGCCTGCGGGGACCCGCAGAGCTGCTCCTCGGTGGCCCGGCCGGCGTCCACGTCGGCGCGCACGACGACCCGCTCGATCAGCGGGAGGCCGAAGCCGAGGGTCTTGCCGGTGCCGGTCTTGGCCTGGCCGATGACGTCGTGGCCGGTCAGCGCGACCGGGAGGGTCATCTCCTGGATCGGGAAGGGATGGACGATGCCGACGGCCTCGAGCGCCTCGGCGGTCTCCGGGAGGATTCCCAGGTCCCGGAACGTCATCTTGATGGGTTCAGCGGTGGTGGACAGGGTGCTGCCTCTTCCGTGTGGAGGGGCCGAGAGCGAGCGGCGGGCGGGCAGCCGCACGGCTGCGTACGGGCCTGGGCGGCCCTGATGCAGCTGGGCGGACGCACAACCGCGCCGGTCCCTGCGGCCGGCCGGTGCGCGCTGCCCTGGTACGGGGCGCGTCGCCGGCGGCGTCGGGGAGGATTCCCGTGAGGGACCTGCGCGGGACCTTTCGCCAGGGGGCGCGGTCTCGGCGGCCCTCGCTCGGCCACTGATGCGGTGCCAAGGCTTGAAGTCCAAGCCATGGTCGGAGCCGATCGGCTCTCCGACCGGGCATCCGCGTACGTGAGTACCCGTGGCTCCGGTGCGGACACGTCCGGGTGGACGGTGCCGCTACGGAGCGGGCTTGCGCGGGACACCGAGACGGCGGTGACACCGTGCGAGCACGACGGGGCTCCGTACCACCATACAGTCAGGCGACGACTCGAACACGTGACGCGTCTGACATTGCCCCCGCCGACCCGGCCCGGAAGGGGGATTCCGGCCGGTCACCCGGGTGCCGCCCGGCGGCCGCTCCATGTGGGGGAGCCGGGCGGACGGCACTAAGGTGACGGGTCATGGAGACCCATGGTGAGACGCAGGACGCCGCGGCCGGCTCGATCGGGGACTGGGCCGCGTGCTCGGCCGACCCGGGCTACCGGGCGGCGGTGCTGGATCTGCTCGGCGCGCTCGCGTACGGCGAGCTGAGCGCCTTCGAGCGGCTCGCCGAGGACGCCAAGCTGGCTCCGGACCTCGCCGACAAGGCGGCCCTGGCCCGGATGGCCTCCGCCGAGTTCCAGCACTACCAGCGCCTGCACGACCGGCTCGCCGAGGTCGGCGCCGACCCGCAGGAGGCGATGCGCCCGTTCGTCGAGCCGCTGGAGCTGTTCCACCGGATGACCGCGCCCTCGGACTGGCTGGAGGGCCTGGTCAAGGCCTACGTCGGCGACGCCATCGCGACCGACTTCTACCGCGAGGTCGCCGTCCGGCTCGACGACGACACCCGCGAGCTGGTGCTCGGCGTCATGTCCGACACCGGGCACGCCCAGTTCGCGGTGGACAAGGTGCGCCAGGCCATCGAGGCCGACCCGCGCTCCGGCGGCCGGCTCGCGCTGTGGGGCCGGCGGCTGATGGGCGAGGCGCTCAGCCAGGCCCAGCGGGTGGTCGCCGAGCGGGACGCGCTGTCCAACCTGCTGGTCGGCGGCGTCCAGGTGCAGGGCTTCGACCTGGTCGAGGTCGGCAAGATGTTCAACCGGATCACCGAGGCGCACACCCGGCGGATGGCCGCCCTGGGCCTGGCCAGCTGACCGGTCAGGCCGGCCGGTGGTGCCGCGGCGCGCGGTGGGCGCCGCCCCGGTGCGGGTGGTGCCGGTGCGCCGGGGCGAGCCCGGCGGCCAGGTCCGGCCGGGCCAGTGTCGCGGTCAGCACCGCCGAGGCCACCGCGGCGGCCACGATCGACCCCGCCGGGTAGTGCCCCTCCAGGCAGAAGTGCGTGACCACCCCGCCGAGCAGCGCCGCCGCCAGCGCGGTGCCCACGGTCAGGGTGCGGGCCGTCCGGAAGTACGAGGGCCGGGCCAGCAGCGCGACCAGGCCCGTGACCAGGCCGACCAGGGCGAAGGCGATCGATTCGACCAGCAAGACTGCCTCCCGGAGGACGGGCGCGCGGCGCCGACGGCCGCACTGTCGCCGTACCCCGCCCCACCCGGCCGTACACGCAGCGGTGCCCCGCTCCCTGGGGGGAGCGGGGCACCGGGTGAGCAGTTCGGGCAGCGCCTCAGAGGGTGCCGAAACCGACCTTGCGGGCGGCCTGCTCGCCGATCTCCACGTACGCCAGGCGCTCGGCCGGGACGATGACGCGGCGGCCGTGCTCGTCGGTCAGCGCGAAGAGCTTCTCCGAACCCTCCAGGGCCTTGGCGATCGCGCTCTGGATCTCATCGGCAGTCTGCGAGCTCTCGATCACGATCTCGCGCGGCGTGTTCTGCACGCCGATCTTGACCTCCACGGCTTCCGTCCCTCCGGGGTTGCAGCCTCCACGCGCGGACACCCGACCGCCTGGGACAAGCGTTCGCGACGACCGCGCCGTACGGCTTCACCATAGAGCACGAGATCACCACGGCGGCGAAGGTCGCCGGATCACCCCTGCTAAGAGGGGGCCTCCCCGTCCTCCGCGACCGGGTGCATCGGGAAGCCCTTCAGACCGCGCCAGGCCAGGCTGGCGACCAGCCGCACCGCCTCGTCGCGGGGGATCTCCAGACCCTGCGAGAGCCAGTACCGGGCGGTGATCTGGGCCAGGCCGCAGACCCCGGCGGCGAGCAGCTTGGACTCCGACTCGGGCAGGTCGGTGTCCTCCTGGATCACCTTGCTGACCAGCGTCGCGCTCTCCTCGGAGGCCCGTTCGACCCGCTCGCGCACGGCCGGCTCGTTGGTCAGGTCCGACTCGAAGACCAGCCGGAACGCGCCGGACTCGCTGGAGACGTAGTTGAAGTACGCCTCCATCGTCGCGGCCACCCGCAGCTTGTTGTCGGTCGTCGTCGACAGCGCCTCGCGGGTCGACTCGACCAGGGCGTCGCAGTGCTTGTCCAGCAGCGCCAGGTACAGCTCCAGCTTCCCGGGGAAGTGCTGGTACAGCACCGGCTTGCTCACCCCGGCACGGTCGGCGATGTCGTCCATGGCGGCCGCGTGGTAACCCTGCGCGACGAACACCTCCTGGGCGGCACCGAGCAGTTGTTCACGACGGGCGCTTCGCGGCAGGCGGGCACCGCGCGGGCGCTCCTGCGCCTCCTGGATGGCCGTCACGGCGCTCCTCACTTCGGGTTGTTCGGGGCTGGCAAGAGGGCCGATTCTACTTTTCGGTAACCGCTTCCGCGTTCGGCGGGAGTGAGAAAAGGACCTCGGCCTCCTTGTCAGGAGCCCACAATACGGCGCTGACCTCGGCGTCGGCAGTGGTGTGACAGGGGGTGAAACGGCCGGACCGCCCCCGACGGTCCCCGGCCGGGGCTCACTACCATCGTCCACCATGAGCAGCGCTGAGCAGCAGGTACGTACGGTCGAGATCCCCGGCGCGGTGCTCGCGGTGCATCGGCCGGCCACCGGCGGGGAGGGCGACGGACGCGAGCCCGGGCTGTTCGTGCACGGCCTCGGCGGCTCGGCCGGCAACTGGACGGCCCTGATGGACCGGCTCGGCGACCTGGTCGACGGCGAGGCCGTGGACCTGCCCGGCTTCGGCCGCTCCGGCCCGCCCGCCGACGGCAACCTGAGCGTCTCGGGCCACGTCCGCGCGGTGATCGGCTACCTGGAGGCCGCCGGACGCGGGCCGGTGCACCTGTTCGGCAACTCGCTCGGCGGCGCCGTCGCCGTCCGGCTGGCCGCGTTGCGCCCGGACCTCGTCCGTAGCCTCACCCTGGTCTCGCCCGCCCTGCCCGAACTGCCGCCGCAGCGCTCCGCCTGGCCGACCGGCCTGCTCGCGCTGCCCGGGGCGCCCGCGCTGCTGCGCCGCCTCCCGGCGAACGGACGCGGCCCCGAGGCGGCCACCGAGGACCTGCTGCGGCTGGTCTACGGCGACCCGGGCGGCCTCTCCCCGGCGGCCAGGGCCGAGGCGGTGGCCGAGTACCGGCGCCGGCTGCAGGTGCCGCACGCGCTGCAGGCGCTGACCGGCTCGGCCCGCGGCATCGTCTCGGCGTACACCGAGCGCGGCGAGCAGGCGCTGTGGCGGCAGGCCGAGCACGTGCGGGCGCCGGTGCTGCTGGTGTACGGGCTGCGCGACAAGCTCGTCTCCTACCGCTCCGCCCGGCGGGCCGGCGCGGCCTTCGCCGACGTCCGGCTGCTGGTGCTGCCGGAGTCCGGCCACGTCGCGATGATGGAGCACCCCGAGCAGGTCGCCCGCGCCGTGCGGGAGCTGCTGGCCGCGAGCTGACCGGCGGGAACGGGCCGCCGGAACGGGCGGTCGGAACGGGCCGCTGCAACCGGCCGCCGCGGAGGCCGGGTAACGGCCCGGTTCGGGGTGAGGTCACGCCGGTTCACTCGTTCAGGTGGCAACCAGGCAGGTGACCGATGGATTGCCCGGGGCCGGTCCTACCTTTCTGCTGTCGGACCGAACAGGTGTGGGGGAGGTCGTGGCCGCCGGAGGAACCGAGGGCGGCCGCACCCAGGGGTCCCGGCGGGTCGGGCCCGGCCGCCGGAACGGGCGTGCGCCCGGGGGAACGGATCGCGGGAGGGCGCGGCCGGACCGTCGGGACGGACGGCCGCGCCGCCACGCGGTGGTGCTTCGCCCCGGGGGCGTCACGGTGTCGTACCCGGCCGACCGGGCTCCTCGGCCCCGGACCGTCCCCGCCGCCGCGCGGGGCCGCGCCGGGTGACCACGCCGGCCGCTCAAGCCATCCGTCGATCCGCCCGCGATCCGCTCTGCCCTGGAGGTCTCCCGTGCGCGTTGCCCTGCTCACCGAGGGTGCCCGGCCACCTTCCCAGCGTGGCGCCGGAGGCTGGTGCGACCGGCTGGCCGAGGGCCTGCCGGAGCACGGGTTCGAGCTGTACCTGGTGACCGGCCCGGGCGGCCGGGGCGGCGCCGAGCGGCGGTCGCCCGCCTGGCGCGGGGTGCGCGAGCCGGCGCTGTGGGGGCGCCGGCCGGGCGGGCGGTCGCCGGGCGCGCTGCGCAGCCGCCAGTACGCCCGGGCGTACGAGGAGCTGGTCAGCGCGCTGGTCATGCCGGGGGAGCGGGCCGGCTTCGGGGCCGGGCTGTACCGGCTGGCCGCCCTCGCCCGGGAGGACGGCGCGCTGCCCGCCTTCCTCGCCTCCGTGCACGCCCGGCGCACCCTGGAACGGGTCTGGCGGCTGCCGGGCGCGGACACCTCGGCCGGGCGTCCGCTGGTCTGCGACGTGCTGGTCGCGGCGGACCTGCTGGAGCAGTGCCTGCGGCCGCTGTCCGCGCCCTGGTACGGCACCGGGCCCGGCGGCCTCGGCGCCGTCGACCTGTGCCACGTGGTCGGCGGCGGCCTCGCGGCGCTGCCCGCGCTGGCGGCCCGCCACCTGCACGGGGTGCCGTTCGTGGTCACCGAGCACGGCCTGCACCTGCGCGAGCAGTACCTCGGCTACCGCGCGGCGCCGTACCGGTGGCCGGTGCGGGCACTGCTGCTGGCGTTCTTCCGGGCGCTCACCGAGGAGACCTACCGGCAGGCGGCCGTGCTGACCCCCGGCAGCGTCCACGACCAGCAGTGGCAGCGCCGCTGCGGGGCCGACCCGGCGCGCACCAGGGTGGTGTACGAGGGGACGCCCGCGGTGACCCGCCCGGCGGCCGGGCCCGAGCCCGCGGTGCCGACCCTGGTGTGGGCGGGCGCGCTGGAGCCGGGGCGGGACACCGAGCTGATGCTGCACGCCTTCGCGCAGGTGCGCGCCGACCTGCCGCAGGCCCGGCTGGTGATCCACGGCGAGGAGGCCGCGCCCGGCTACCGGGCGCACTGCGCGGCGGTCGCCGAGCGGCTGGGACTGGCGGCGGCGGTGGACTTCGCCGGGCGGCCCGGCTCGCTCGCCGAGGCCTGGGCGGGCGGCACCCTGGCCGTCTTCTCCGCGCTGTCCCAGCGCAGTCCCCGGCTGCTCGCGGACGCGATGCTCAGCGGCCGGGCGGTGGTGTCCACCGATGTCGGGGTGGCCCGCGAGGTGGTCGGGCCGACCGGGCTGCTGGTGCCCGCCCGGGACCCGCGCGCGCTGGCCGGCGCCTGCCTGGCGCTGTTGCGCGACGAGGAGCGGCGGGGCCGGCTCGGGCTGGCCGGACGGCTGCGGGCGCAGGAACGCTTCGCCGTGGAGCCGGTGATCGGCGCCTTCCGGGAGATCTACCTGGAGCTGGTCTCGCAGTACCCCGCCTTCCCCGACGGCGGGGGCGGCGGCGCGGCGGGGGAGCCGCCGCGCCCGTTCGCCCGGCCCGCCGAGTACTGGCTCGCCGACGGCCGGCGCGCCGCGGAGGCCCCGGGTGGTCCGGGCGGCCCGGGCCGCCCCGGCGGTCCGGACAATCCTGGCAGTCCGGACGGTCGGGACGGCCACGCGGGCCGCGACGGGCGGGCCGGGGCCGACGGGGCCGACGGCTTGGCGGACGAGGGCGGCGACGCCGGCGCGCAAGAGCGCCCCGGCGCCCTCGCGGAGGTCGTCTGATGGCCGGCGGCGCGGCGGTGGGCGGCGCCGGGCGCCCGGTGGGCGACCCGGTCCGCGAGGTGATGGCCGAGCACCGGGCGCTGTGCGAGCGGGCCGTCGACCCCCTGGAGATCGCCGCCGGGCTGGAGGAGGCCGGGCTCGGCCCGGAGGCCGCCGCGCGCTGCCGGCACGCCGACCTGTTCTCGCTCGCCGAGGAGCTGTACGCGCGGGTGCCCCGCCGCCCGCCCGCGCCGGAGCCGCCGCGCGGCCGGGAGCGCGCCGCCGCCGCCCGGGCGACGCTGACCGCCGCCGCGCTGGCCGCGCTGCCCTGCGCGGCGGTGGTCGCGTTCGGCGCCCGCTGGACGGTGCTGCTGCCCGCCGCCGTCCCGCTGGCGCTCGCGCCCGCCCTGGCCGCGGACCCCGCGGCCGAGCCCGGCCCGCCGCACACCGGCCCCTGCCGCGCGGCGGACGGGCTGGGCCCGGCGCGGGCGCCGCGGCGGGCCGGCTCCCGGTGGCGCCCGGCGGCGCTGGGGTACGGCCTGGGCCTGGCCGCGCTGCTGCTGCTCCCGCTGGCCGCGCCGGGCGGGGACCGGCCGCTGACCGCCGCGCTGGTGCTGGCCGGGGCGGTGTCGGCCGGGGCGGCCGAGCGGGCGGCCCACTGGTCCCGGCAGGTCGGCCGCGGCCATCTCGGGGCGGCGGCCACGCTGGCCGAGTTCCGGGCCCGGATGCGGCCGGTGCTGCCGGTGGCGGTCGCCCTGCACCTGGCGGTGCTCGCGGTGCTGACCTTCGCCGCGCTGGCGGTGCTGACCGTCGTCGCGCCGCGCCCCGGGCCGGGCCACGGCGGCGGGCTGCTGCACCTGGCGGCCGAGCGGGCCGGCGCCGCGCAGTGGGCGGCGCAGGGCGTGCTGGGCCTGTTGCTGGTGCTGCCCGCGCTGCTGGCCCGCTGCGGCCGGACCGCGGCCGCCGCGGCGGGGGCGCTGGCCGGCCCCGCCGCGACCCTCGGGCTGCTCGCCCTGGGCCGTACCGGTCCGACGGCCGGGCTGCTCGGCGGCGGCGCGGTCGCCGCCGGGCTGCTGGCGTACGCCTGGGCCGTGCTCGGCCGGGCCGGCTCGCACCGCTGAGCGCCGTCCCCGTTCCTGTCTTGGTTCGTCCCGTTGTTGATTTCAGTCCGCCAGGTCGTCTCCGACCTCGCTTCGTGGAAGGACGCCCCCGATGAGGGTGCTGCTGCTGGGCGCCGACGGCTTCATCGGCCGCCGGGTCACCGATCGTCTGCTGATGGACCAGGAGTTGCAGGTGACGGTGCTCGGCCGGCGCGACTCGGCCGACATCCGCTTCGACCTGACCACCGGGAGTCCGGGTGCGCTGGCCCGGTTCCTGGACGCGGTCGCGCCGCAGGTGGTGATCAACTGCGCGGGTGCCACCTACGGCAGCTCGCGGACCCTGATCCGGTCGAACACGCTGGCCGTCGCCACCGTCTGCGAGGCGATCCGGCGCAGCCGGGAGCCGGCCCGGCTGGTGCACGTCGGCTCGGCCGCCGAGTACGGCCCGGTGCCGGGCGGGGTGCCGGTGTCGGAGCAGGCCGAGCCGCGGCCGGTCGGCCCGTACGGGGTGTCCAAGCTGGCCGGGACGGAGCTGGTGCTGGCCTCCGGCCTGGACGCGGCGGTGCTGCGGGTGTTCGACGTGGTGGGCCCGGGGGCGCCGACCGCCTCGCTGTTCGGGCGGCTCGCGGAGGGGCTGCGGCGGGCGCTGGAGCGGGACGAGGCCCAGGTGCGCATGCCGGACCTGTCCGGATACCGGGATTTCGTGGACGTGCGGGACGTCGCGCGGGCGATCCAGGCGGCGGCGGTGTCGGCCGCCACCGGGGTGATCAACATCGGCAGCGGGCATGCCGTCCGGGCCCGGGACGCCGCCCAGCTGCTGGTCCGGGCGTCCGGATTCGAGGGGGCGATCGTCGAGGAGAACCGGCAGGTCCTGCTGCCCGCGCAGGTCGGCGGGCCGGGCGGCGACCACCTGCCCGGCCACCACCTGCCGGGCCACCGCCCGGAGGGCCGGGTCGCGGCGGGGGAGCCGGTGCCGTGGCGGCAGGCGGACGTGCGGACCGCCCGGGACCGTCTCGGCTGGCGGACACAGGTACCGCTGGAGGAGTCGCTCGGGGACGTCTGGCTGGAGACGGCCTGCCGGGTCTGAGCGGACGCCGGAAAGCGCCCCGGGCCTGTCGGCACAGGCCCGGGGCGCTTTCCGGGGCCCGGCGGGCGGTCCCACGATCCGACGCCGCGCGTCTCGCCCATCGGACGAGCTGTCTCGGAATACCGGAGGGGCATGACACTGTTGGCGTAAGGAGCCACCCGCGCGGCGGAGCAGCGACCCCGCCACGAGGGTGGTCCTGGCCACCTGAACAAGACACCCATCGGAGTCCCCGTGTCGTTGCCACCCCTGGTCGAGCCGGCCGACGAGCTCACCGTTGACGAGGTCCGCAGGTACTCCCGCCACCTGATCATCCCCGACGTGGGCATGGCCGGGCAGAAGCGGCTGAAGAACGCCAAGGTGCTGTGCGTCGGCGCCGGCGGCCTGGGCTCGCCCGCGCTGATGTACCTGGCCGCCGCCGGTGTCGGCACACTGGGCATCGTCGAGTTCGACGTGGTCGACGAGTCCAACCTGCAGCGCCAGATCATCCACGGCCAGTCGGACATCGGCCGCTCCAAGGGCGAGTCGGCGCGGGACTCGGTGAAGGAGATCAACCCCTACGTCGACGTGATCCTCCACGAGGAGCGCCTCGACAACTCCAACGTCCTGGAGATCTTCTCCGGCTACGACCTGATCGTCGACGGCACCGACAACTTCGCCACCCGGTACCTGGTGAACGACGCCGCGGTGCTGCTCGGCAAGCCGTACGTGTGGGGCTCGATCTACCGCTTCGACGGCCAGGCCAGCGTGTTCTGGGCCGAGCACGGCCCCTGCTACCGCTGCCTCTACCCGGAGGCCCCGCCGCCGGGCATGGTCCCCTCCTGCGCCGAGGGCGGCGTGCTGGGCGTGCTCTGCGCGTCCATCGGCTCGATCCAGGTCACCGAGGCGATCAAGCTGCTGGCCGGCGTGGGCGACCCGCTGGTCGGCCGGCTGATGATCTACGACGCCCTGGAGATGAACTACCGCCAGGTGAAGATCCGCAAGGACCCGGACTGCGCGGTCTGCGGCGAGAACCCGACGGTCACCGAGCTGATCGACTACGAGGCCTTCTGCGGCGTCGTGTCGGAGGAGGCGCAGGCCGCCGCCGCCGGTTCGACCATCACCTCGGCGCAGCTCAAGCAGTGGCAGGACGACAAGGAGGACATCTTCCTGGTCGACGTCCGCGAGCCCGGCGAGTACGAGATCGTCAACATCCCCGGCGCGGTGCTGATCCCGAAGAACGAGTTCCTCATGGGCGACGCCCTGGAGAAGCTGCCGCAGGACCGGAAGATCGTGCTGCACTGCAAGTCGGGCGTGCGCTCGGCCGAGGTGCTGGCCGTGGTGAAGGCGGCCGGCTTCGCGAGCGCCGTCCACCTGGGCGGCGGTGTGCTCGGCTGGGTCAACCAGATCGAGCCGCACAAGCCGGTCTACTAAGACCGACCGACACATGGTGGGCGGCGTCGCGACGCCCAGGCTGTCGCCTGGACGGCTTCTCCTCAGTCGCCGCAGCTCCGCTGCTACTCCCTCGTCGGCACCGCCCAGACTCGGCCCGGACGCCGCTCCTTCATCCACCCACCATGTGCCGGTCGGTCTGAGGCATGACACGGCGAAGGGCCCGCCTCGGCGGGCCCTTCCGCGTCTCCGGGCTCAGAGCGCGCCGCGGCGCTGCAGCATGTTGTAGGAGATCCAGCCCGGCAGCACCGGCAGCCAGAAGGTGAGCGCCCGGTAGAGGAAGACCGCCGGGGTGGCGACCGCCGGCGACACGTCCGCGACCGTCAGGGCGCCGATCAGGGCGACCTCGACCGGGCCGATGCCGCCCGGGGTGGGGATCGCCGAACCGGCCGCGTTGGCGGTCAGGAAGACCACCGCGACCGCCGAGAAGCTGACGTTGCCGCCGAAGGCCTGCACCGAGGCGTCCAGGCAGGCGGTGAAGGACAGGGTCAGCAGCAGGATGCCGCCGAAGCCGGTGACCAGCTTGCTGGGCGTCTGCATCAGGTCGAGCATCCGCGGGACGACGCCGAAGAACAGCGAGCGCAGCCGGCCCAGGACGAACCGGCGCAGCGGCGCGACCGCCGCCACCACCAGGGCGAGCACGGCGGCGGTCAGCACGCCGATGATCACCGCGCGGGAGGCGGAGAGGTCGCCGTTGGTCTGGCTGCCGGTGATCAGGCCGAAGCTGAACAGCAGCAGCAGGTGCCCGGCCAGGCCGGCCAGCTGGGAGGCGCCGACCGAGGCCACCGCCTGGCCCGAGCGGATGCCGGCCTTCTGCAGGTAGCGGGTGTTGAGCGCGATGCCGCCGATCGCGGCGGGCGCGACCAGCTTGACGAACGAGCCGGCCAGCTGGGCCGCGACGGTGCGTCGGAACGGCAGCTTCTCCGGGACGAAGCCGGTCAGGCTCATCGCGGCGGCGACGTAGCTGAAGGCGGCCGCCGCCAGGGCCACCGCGGCCCAGACCCAGTCCATCTGGGAGAGCTTGAGCTGGGCCGGCTTGATGGTGGTCAGGGCCAGGTAGGCGGCGAAGGTGAGCGCGATCACCATGATCAGGCTCTTCGGCTTCAGCCGCTCCAGCTTGGCCGGCTCCATCGGAGCCTCGGGGGCGATCTGCAGGATCTGGCCGCGGATGCGGCTCAGCAGGTCCTCGCCGGCCGCCGCGATGTCCTCCTCGGCCTGCTGCTGGGTGCGCTCGCCGGCCGCGACCTGCTCCAGCGCCCGGGCCTTGGCGGCGGCCTTGCGCTCCTTGCCGAGCCGGGTGAGGTCGATCCGGGTGGAGCGGCTCATCCCGACCGGCTGGAGCAGGGGCAGCGCCTGCGCCACGCGGTCGGCGCCGAGCACCGCGTTGGCGGTGGCGACGGCGCGCTCCGGGCCGATCCGCAGCGCGAAGGTGGTGAGCAGCTGGGCGACGTCGATGCGCAGGGTCAGGTCGGTGGCGGCGATGTCGCCGCCGGAGAGGTTGACCAGGCAGGCCGTCTTCTCGTCCACCACCAGCAGCGACTCGCCGGTCAGCCGCCGGTGGGCGATCCGGCGCTCGTGCAGCGCGGCCACCGACTCCCACAGCGAGGCCATCACCAGGTCGGTGACCTCGTCGTCGGAGAGCTCGTCCAGGATGCGGCCCTCGACCTTGCCGTAGACCAGGATCGCGGCGTCCGGGCCCAGCTCGGAGGTGGCGACCAGCTGCGGCGCGCGGGCGCCCGAGGCGGCCGCCGCGTACGCGATCAGGGCCTCCTGCTCCAGCGCCTGGCGCAGCGACTGCGGGCTGCGGCGCACCGCGACCGAGCGCAGCCGCAGCCGCCGCCAGGCCCGGTAGAAGAACCCGGAGGCCTGCTGCTCGCGGTCGATGATGTGGACGTCCAGCGGCGGGCCGCTCTGCTGGGTCACGTAGTAGCGGCGGGTGCCGCCGGGCGCGTCCGGGGCGCGGTGGGCGCTCTGCGGGGTGAAGCCGACCTTGCGCAGGCCGATCATCAGGTGCTGGCCGGTGGGCCGGATGTTCGGGGAGCCGATCGCGTACAGCGTGCCGTAGGCGACGGACCAGCCGATCAGGACGGTGAGCAGCAGCGACAGCGGGGTGGTGTAGCCGCCGAGCAGTTCGGTGATCCCGCTGAAGACCACCACCACCCACAGGGCGACCCGCCAGCGCGGTCTGCTCGACATGCCGACCGCGGTCATGTAGGCGATCACCGGGGCGAGGTAGCCGTGCACCGGGTCGGTAAGGGTGCCGTTGCTGTCCATCGGCAGCCGGGTCAGCGCGTCCCGGATGTGGTCGGAGGCGCCCTCGGCCACCCACCAGTCGATGCCCAGCGAGACGCCGTAGGCGAGCACCGAGGCGAGGACGCCGTCGGCGACCCGCAGGCCGTCGCGTTTGATCAGCCGCTCGACCGCGAAGGCCAGCGGTACGGCGAGCACCGCGACGCTGGAGAGCAGGCCGGTGATCGTGGAGAGCACCGCGGAGAAGTGCGGCGCGTTGGTGGCGATGTCCTGTTCGATGCCGGTGGTGGTCGAGGTGGCGATGCCCGCCAGCACGAAGACGGCGACTATGCCGCAGACGCCGGCCAGGAAGCGGATCAGGTCGGACGGGCGGTGCGCCCGGGCGGCGAGCAGCGGCTCGTCGACGTCCAGGTGCGGGGTGTCGTCCAGCGGGTCGTGGTAGTCCGGCAGCGGGCGCCGGGCCGGTGGCTCGCCGGCGGGGGCGGGGACGGTCGGTTCCCCGGGGGCCGCGGCGGCTTCGGCGGCTTCGGCGGGTTCCTCGGGGGCCTCGGTGGGCGCGGGGGTCTTGATCGTCAGGTCCTTGATCAGGGAGACTTCCGGGGTCGGCCCGGCTGCGGGCCCTCCACCGGGAGCCGAGGGTACGGCGGCGGCGGACTCGTCGGAGTCCTTGTCCACGCCCACGTCAGCCGTCCCGGTCATCTGGTCTTGTCCTCGTATCACCACTCACCGCCCCGAAGATGGTGGCATGCCCTGGCGCCCCGTGCTGGACAGGGGGCGGATCGGGCGCGGCGGATCGTTCGTACGGGGCCTGGGGCGCGCGCCGGTGAGGAAGAATGCCGCAGGTGACGGACGTAACAGACGACGGCCTCCCGGACGCCCTGCCACCCTTCGCCGAACTGGTGCTCGACCTGACCGAGCGGATTCCACCCGGCAGGGTGATGACCTACGGGGACGTTGCCGAGTACCTCGGCCAGGGCGGCCCCCGGCAGGTCGGCCGGGTGATGGCCCTGTACGGCGGCTCGGTCCCCTGGTGGCGGGTGATCCGCGCCGACGGCCGCTTCCTGCCCGGGCACGAGCACCGCGCCCTCGCCCACTACGGCGAGGAGGGCACCCCGCTGCGCGAGCTCGCCGACCCGCCCCGGGTCGACCTGCGGCGGGCCCGCTGGGACGGCCGGGAGCTTCCGGGGAATCCGCCGCGCGGACGGGATTGACGGGGCAGGATCGTAGGCTCGATGCGGGCGGGCCCCGGCGGGCCCGCTCGACCACGCCTCCAGCACAACCCCAGGATCCGTTCAGTGAGTTCTCCGTACCGGCTCGTGCGCAGCCCGCTCGTCCAGCCCGCCCCGCCGGTGCTGGACGAGTACCAGCGCGCCGTGGTCGAGCACGACGGCGGCCCGCTGCTGGTGCTCGCCGGCCCCGGGACGGGCAAGACCACCACGCTGGTCGAGGCGGTCGCCCGGCGGATCGAGGACGGCACCGACCCCGAGCGCATCCTCGTCCTCACCTTCAGCCGCAAGGCCGCGATGGAGCTGCGCGACCGGATGTCCGGCCGGCTCGGCGCCTCGGCCGCGGCCCCGCAGGCCACCACCTTCCACTCCTTCTGCTACGCCCTGCTGCGCGCCCACCAGGACCCGCAGGACTACGCCGAGCCGCTGCGGCTGCTCTCCGGCCCCGAACAGGACGTCATGGTCCGCGAACTGCTGGCCGGCGGCGCCGAGGACGCCCGGCTCGGCAGTTCCCGGATCCACTGGCCGCTCGACCTGCGGGCCTGCCTGACCACCCGCGGTTTCGCCGACGAGGTCCGCGCCGTCCTCGCCCGCAGCCGCGAGCTGGGCCTCGGCGAGGCCGAACTGGAGCGCTTCGCCCAGGGCGTCCAGCGCCCCGACTGGGCCGCCGCCGCGCACTTCCTGGCCGACTACCTCGACGTGCTCGACCTGCGCGGCGTCCTCGACTACGCCGAACTCGTCCACCGGGCCGTGCTGCTCGCCGAACGCCCCGAGGTCGGCGAGGAACTGCGGCGGCGCTACGAGGTGGTGTTCGTCGACGAGTACCAGGACACCGACCCCTCCCAGGTCCGGCTGCTGCGCCAGCTGGCCGGGGACGGACGGGCGCTCGTCGCGGTCGGCGACCCCGACCAGTCGATCTACGCCTTCCGCGGCGCCGACATCAACGGCATCCTCGACTTCCCGCAGACCTTCCGCCGGGCCGACGGCGGCCCCGCCGACGTCAAGGTGCTGCGCGTCTCCCGCCGCTCCGGCGCCGTCCTGCTCGCCGCCTCCCGGGAGATCGCCCGGCGGATGCCGATGGGCCGGCTGCCCGCCGACAAGCTCGCCCAGCACCGCGCGCTGCTGCCCTCCCGCGAGGGCGGCCGGGTCGAGGTCTACACCTACCCCACCCCCGGCGCCGAACTCGACTCGATCGCCGACCTGCTGCGCCGCGCCCACCTGGAGGACGGCGTGCCCTGGGGCGAGATGGCCGTCCTCGTCCGGGCCGGCGCCCGTTCCATCCCCGGCGTCCGGCGGGCGCTCAGCGCGGCGGGCGTCCCGCTGGAGATCGACGGCGACGACCTGCCGCTGCGCGAGGAGCCGGCCGTCGCCCAGCTGCTGCTCGCCCTGCGGGTCTGCGCCGAGCAGGCCGCCCGCGACCGGCACGGCGACCCGGACACGCCCGACCCGCTCACCACCGAGCTGGCCCACGCCCTGCTCACCGGCCCGCTCGGCGGCCTCGACGGCTCCGACCTGCGCCGCCTCGGCCGCGCCCTGCGCGAGGAGGAGCGCGCCGCACTGCGCACCGACGGCAACCCCGCCGCCCCGCGCCCGGCCGGCGACCTCCTGCGCGAGGCCCTCGCCGAGCCCGAGCGGCTGGTCGCCCTCGACCCCGCCCACGCCCGCCGGGCCCGCGACCTCGGCACCCTGCTGCGCAAGGTCCGCGAGCGGCTGGCCGGCGGCTGCACCGCCGAGGAGGCGCTCTGGGAGCTGTGGGACGGCAGCCGCCGCTGGCGCGAGCGCCTGGAGCGGGCCGCCCTGCGCGGCGGCGCCGCCGGCCGCAACGCCGACCGCGACCTCGACGCGCTGTGCGCGCTGTTCGAGACCGCCGCCCGCGCCGAGGAGCAGGTCACCGGCCACCGCGGCGCCCTCGACCTGCTCGCCGAGCTCGACGCCCAGGACATCGCCGCCGACACCCTCACCGTGCGGGCCGTGCGCCCCGAGGCCGTCCGGCTGATGACCGCCCACCGCGCCAAGGGCCTGGAGTGGCGCCTGGTCGTCGTCGCCGGCGTCCAGGACGGCCTCTGGCCCGACCTGCGCCGTCGCGGCTCCCTGCTGGAGGCCGACCGGATCGGCCGCGACGGCCTCGCCGAACCGCTCTCCCCGGGCGCCCTGCTCGGCGAGGAACGCCGGCTCTTCTACGTCGCCGCGACCCGCGCCAGGGAGCGGCTGATCGTCACCGCCGTCAAGGCCCCCGCCGACGACGGCGACGAGCCCTCCCGCTTCCTGCGCGAGCTCTACCGCGAGGATGTCGACCCGCGCACCGGCCGGGTCGTGCGCCGCACCCCGCCGGTCACCGTCGAGGACGTCACCCACCGCCCGCGCCGCCCGCTGTCCGTCCCCGCGCTGATCGCCGAACTGCGGGCCGTCACCGTCGACCCGGCCCGCTCGCCCGAACTGCGCCGGGCCGCCGCCGAACGGCTCGCCGTCCTCGCCGCCGCCACCGACGACGAGGGCCTGCCGCTGGTGCCCGCCGCCCGCCCCGAGCGCTGGTGGGGCCTGGACGACCCCACCGCCGCCCCCGAGCCGCTGCGCAGCGCCGACCTGCCGGTACGGCTGTCCGGCAGCGGCCTGGAGCAGCTGGAGAGCTGCTCGCTGCAGTGGTTCCTGGACAAGGAGGTCAAGGCCCGCGTCGCCGGCTCCGCCGCCCAGGGCTTCGGCAACGTCGTGCACGCGCTCGCCGACGAGGTCGGCTCCGGGCGCACCCCCGCCGACCTCGCCGTCCTGATGGAACGCCTGGACACCGTCTGGGACGCGCTGGCCTTCGACGCGCCCTGGAAGTCCCAGCAGGAGAAGGCCGAGGCCCGCGCCGCCCTGGAGCGCTTCCTCAACTGGCACGTGCTGGAGCGCGGCCGCGACCTGGTCGCCACCGAGCACGGCTTCGACGTCACCCTCGACGTCGGCGGCGTCTCGGTGCGCATCCGCGGCTCGATGGACCGGGTCGAGAAGGACACCGCCGGGCGCGCCTACGTGGTCGACTTCAAGACCGGCAAGCAGATCCCCACCGACAAGTCGCTGCCCGAGCACAAGCAGCTCGCCGTCTACCAGCTCGCCGTCCGCGCCGGGGCGCTCAACGAGCTGCCCGGCTTCGCCGACCGCCCCCCGGCCACCGGCGGCGCCGAACTCGTCCACCTGCGCGAGCCCGCCGCCAAGGCCGCCCAGGACGCCCCCAAGGTGCAGCGGCAGGACCCGCCGGAGGGCGAGCCGTGGATCGAGAACCTGCTCGCCGCCGCGGCCGGCAAGGTCCTCGCCGAGCGCTTCGTCCCGCAGACCGGCGGCGGCTGCGACCGCTGTGCCTTCCGCCGCAGCTGCTCCGCCCAGCGGGACGGGGCGCAACTCGTCGAGTGAAGGTTGTCCGCCGCTCCGGTTAACGTTGCGGGGTGACCGCCGTGCTCAGCCATCCCGACCAGCTCAAGGAGCTGCTGGGCATCCCGTTCAACCGGGAGCAGATGGCGGCCATCGGCGCCCCCCTGGAACCGGCCGTGATCGTGGCCGGCGCCGGCTCCGGCAAGACCACGGTGATGGCCGCCCGCGTCGTCTGGCTGGTCGGCTCCGGCGCCGTACGGCCCGAGGAGGTGCTCGGCCTCACCTTCACCAACAAGGCCGCCGGCGAGCTCGCCGAGCGGGTGCGCGCCGCCCTGCTGAGAGCCGGCGTCGCCGGGGAGGACGACGCGGAGCCGCTCGGCGAACCGGAGATCTCCACCTACCACGCCTTCGCCGGCCGGCTGCTCAAGGAGCACGGCCTGCGGATCGGCGTCGAACCCGACGTGCGGCTGCTCGCCGACGCCACCCGCTTCCAGCTCGCCGCCAAGGTGCTGCGCACCGCCCGTGGCCCGTTCCCCGCGCTCACCGGCACCTTCGCCAACCTGGTCGCCGACCTGATCGCGCTGGACGGCGAACTCGCCGAGCACCTGGTCGAACCGCACGTCCTGCGCGCCCACGACGAGGACCTGCTGGACACCCTCGCCACCGTCAAGCTCACCAACGACGACCTGCGGGCCGTGCCCGTCACCGCCCGGGCCCGGCTGGAGCTGCTGCGTCTGGTCGAGGACTACCGGCGCCGCAAGCAGGCCGCGGGGCTGATGGACTTCGGCGACCAGATAGCCGCCGCCGCCCGGCTCGCCCAGCAGCGGCCCGAGGTCGGCGACCTGCTCCGCGGCCAGTTCCGGGTCGTGCTGCTCGACGAGTACCAGGACACCTCGGTCGCCCAGCGGCTGATGCTCGCCGGCCTGTTCGGCGCCGGCCCCGAAGCCGCCGGCCCCGACACCGCAGGCCCCGACGACCGCGCCACCGGCCACCCCGTCACCGCCGTCGGCGACCCCTGCCAGGCGATCTACGGCTGGCGCGGCGCCTCCGTCGCCAACCTCGACGAGTTCCCCCGGCACTTCCCGAAGGCCGACGGCAGCCCCGCCGCCCGCTACGCGCTCAGCGAGAACCGCCGCAGCGGCGGGCGGCTGCTCGCCTTCGCCAACGAACTCGCCGCGCCGCTGCGGGCCATGCACGAGGGCGTCGAGGCGCTGCGCCCGGCCCCCGGCGCGGAGCGGGACGGCTTCGTACGGGCGGCGCTGCTGCCCACCCACGCCGAGGAGGTCGACTGGCTCGCCGACTCGATCGCCCACCTGGTGCGCACCGGCACCGCGCCCGGCCGGATCGCCGTGCTGTGCCGCGGCGGCGCGGCCTTCCCGGACATCCACGCGGCCCTAGTCGCCCGCGAGGTGCCGGTCGAGGTGGTGGGCCTGGGCGGACTGCTGCAACTGCCCGAGGTGGCCGACCTGGTGGCGGTCTGCGAGGTGCTCCAGGACCCGACCGCCAACGCCGCGCTGGTGCGCCTGCTGATCGGCCCGCGCTGGCGGATCGGCCCGCGCGACCTCGCCCTGCTCGGGCGCCGGGCCGCCGACCTGGTGCGCACCGACCGGCCCGAGGGCGTCGAGGCGCTGACGGCGGCCGTCGCCGAGGCCGACCCCACCGAGGTGGTCTCGCTCGCCGACGCGGTGGAGACCTTCCTCGACGCGGAGCAGCCCGACGAGCTGCCGTTCTCCGCCGAGGCCAGGGTCCGCCTCGCCCGCCTCGCCCAGGAGCTGCGCGACCTGCGCCGCTCGCTCGCCGACCCGCTGATGGACGTGCTGCACCGGGTGCTGGCCGTCACCGGCCTGGAGGTCGAACTCGCCGCCTCCCCGCAGGCGCTGGCCGCGCGGCGGCGCGAGACCCTGCACGCCTTCCTGGACGTCGCCGCCTCCTTCGCCGACCTCGACGGCGACCCGGGCCTGGCCGCCTTCCTCGGCTTCCTGCGCGCGGCCCAGGAGTACGAGCGTGGCCTGGACAGCAGCCTGCCCGGCGGCGAGGACACCGTGAAGGTGCTCACCGCGCACAAGTCCAAGGGCCTGGAGTGGGACGTCGTCGCCGTCCCCGGCCTGGTCAAGGGCGCCTTCCCGTCCGGCACCGCGCGCGAGCGCTGGACCAGTACCAAGAGGGTGCTCCCGCACGCCCTGCGCGGCGACGCGGCCACCCTGCCGGACGTGCGCGGCGGGTGGAACGGCAAGTCCATGACCGCGTTCAAGCAGCAGCTGGCCGAGCACTCCCGCACCGAGGAGCTGCGCCTGGGCTACGTCGCGTTCACCCGCCCGCGCACGCTGCTGCTGGCCTCCGGGCACTGGTGGGGGCCGAGCCAGAAGACCGTCCGCGGCCCGTCCGTCTTCCTGGAGCAGCTGCGCGAGCACTGCGACCTCCCCGGTGCCGGGGAGGTCGAGCGCTGGGCCGAGCAGCCGGAGAAGGGCGCCGAGAACCCGGCGCTGGCCGCCCCCGTCGAGCGTCCCTGGCCGCTTCCGCTGGACCCGGCCGCCCAGCACGCCCGCCGCCGGGTCGCCGCGGTGGTGCACGCCCGACTGGCCGGCGCGCCCGCCCCCGAACCCGAGCCGATGGCCGCCGAGGACCAGCGCCAGGTGGCCTCCTGGGACCGCGATCTCGCCGCGCTGCTGGGCGAGTTGGAGCGTTCCCGGCGCACCGCCCGCGAGGTGCCGCTGCCCGCCGCGCTGTCCGCCACCCAGCTGTTGCGGCTGGCCGCCGACCCGGACGGCTTCGCGCACGACCTGGCCCGGCCGATGCCGCGTCCGCCGCAGCCGGCCGCCCGGCGCGGCACCCGCTTCCACGCCTGGGTGCAGTCCCGGATCGAACCGCTGCTGCTGATCGAGCCCGGCGCGCTGCCTGGCGCCGACGACGACGGCATCGAGGACGAGCAGGACCTGGAGCGGCTCAAGGCGGCGTTCCTGCGCACCCCGTACGCCCAGCGCCGGCCCCACCGGGTGGAGGCGCCGTTCCACCTGGTGCTCGGGGGGCGGGTGGTGCGCGGCCGGATCGACGCGGTCTACCGGGACGGTGACGTGTCGTCGGTAACCGGTGGCGCGTCACGCTACGAAGTGGTGGACTGGAAGACCCACCGCGAGGAGACCGCCGACCCGCTGCAGCTCGCGGTCTACCGGATCGCCTGGGCCGAGCAGGCGGGCGTTCCGCCGGAGCAGGTCACGGCGTCCTTCCTGTACGTCCGCAGCGGGCGGATCGTCCGTCCGGCAGGACTTCCCGACCGAAAAGAGTTGGAACGGCTCCTGATCGGGAACAGTGAAGAATGAGTCACGCAGAGCATTCAAGTCATCACGGCAACGCCCGAAACCTGTGCGTCATGCACGTTTCGCGCCTATTGTGGGGTCGGTAACCGGTCAACCCCCGTGCTCCGGCCGCCAGCGAGGCCCGCATTCCCTGACCCTCAGTCATCACCGCAGGTGCCCCCGGGCACCGGCGTCTTCTGCTGGAGTAACGACGTTGAGCGCGACCGGATGGATCAGAGAGCGGTT
Organism: Kitasatospora sp. NPDC087861; assembly: GCF_044742585.1. NCBI lineage: Bacteria > Bacillati > Actinomycetota > Actinomycetes > Kitasatosporales > Streptomycetaceae > Kitasatospora > Kitasatospora sp. NPDC087861. The sequence goes on along the minus strand of NZ_JBIUUS010000003.1, from coordinate 305,364 downwards.
CACCGGGCCGACCCCGGGACCCGCTCCAGGCGTGACCGGCACCTGGCCGAGGACGGCGCTCGCGCTGCCCTTCATCGGCATGGCGCTGATCGTCGCCCTCGACTACGTCAGCAACACCGAGGTGACGGTCGAACCGGCCCTCACCGCCGTCCCCGCGCTGGCCGCCGTGGTCAGCCACCGCACCTGGTACCCGCTCGCCATCGGCCTGTTCACCGAGGCGGTGGCCTTCCTGATGGCCTTGCGCAGCGACACGCTCGACCAGTCCGTGCACACCGCCAGCGTCTTCGCGATCCTGCTGGTCGCCGCGATCGGCTGGGTCAGCGCCACCCTTCGGCTGCGCCAGGAGCGGGCGCTGGCCGACGCCCAACTCGTCGCCTCGATCGCCCGCCGGGTGCTGCTGCGGCCCGTCCCCGAGCGGGTCGGCACCGTCCGGGCGGCCGTCCACTACGAGGCCGCCGCCGCGCACGCCAGGATCGGCGGCGACCTGTACGAGGTGGTCAACACCCGGCACGGCGTACGGGCCGTGGTCGGCGACGTCCGCGGCAAGGGCCTCGGCGCGGTCGAGACGGCCGCCGCCGTCCTCGGGGCCTTCCGTGAGGCCGCGCACCAGGAGCCCGCGCTGGACCGGGTCGCCGGCTGGCTGGCCGTCAGTCTCGACCGGGCCCTGCACGAGAACGACCACCCGGGAGTGGAGGAGGAGTTCGTCACCCTGGTGCTGATCGGCGTCGGAGCGGACGGCACCGCCGAACTGGTCAACTGCGGCCACCCCGCCCCGCTGCTGCTGCGCGGCGAGGACGTCCGGCCGCTCGAACTCGCCGAGACCGTACCGCCGCTGGGCGTCCTCGACCCGGCCGACGTCCGGCCGCCGGTGCACCGGGTGCCGCTGCGGCCCGGCGACCGGGTCCTGCTGTTCACCGACGGGGTGATCGAGGCCCGCGACCGCTCCGGCACCTTCTACCCGCTCGCCGAACGCCTCCCGCGCTGCGCCGACGGCCGCCCGGCGGACGTCCTGCAGCGCCTGCACGAGGACGTGGTGCGCCACGTCGGCCGCCAACTCGGCGACGACGCGGCCATGCTGCTCCTCCAGTACGAGCCACCCCCGGCCATCGGGGCCCAACTCCCGCACCAGAACGGCGTCCTGACCCACACCACCCAGAGCTAGGCCCTGGAGCCCGCCGGCTTCAGAGGCCGACCTCCACCAGCAGCGGCCGGTGGTCCGACACCGCCGCGCGCGGCGCCGCCGCCGGGCCGACCGCGGCGCGCGGCACGCCGATCGCCAGCACGTGGTCGAACTGCACCGCCGGGCGGTGCGAGGGGTACGTCGGGGTGCGGGCCAGGTCGTGCCAGCCCTGCAGGCGGGCGCGGGGCTCGCGCACCCGGCGCCGGCGCGGCTCGGCCAGCGCCGGCCGGGCCCGCCGGGCCGCCCGCAGCTCCCGTACCCGCACCCGCGCCCGGGGTGCGGTGCGCTCCAGCGCGGTCGCCCCGCCGAGGACGGTTCGGGGCACCGCGCCGATCAGGTTGAAGTCGCCCAGCACCAGGTACGGCTGCGGCAGGTCCGCGATCCACCGCCGGATGCCGGCCAGCTGCGCCATGTTCCAGCCGGGGACGAAGGACAGGTGCGCCGCCACCACGGTGAACGGGCCGTGCTCGCCCTCCAGTACGGCCGCCAGCGCCGCCCGCGGCTCGTCCGGCACCGGGGTGAGCCCGCGCCGGCCGGCCACCCGCAGCGGCAGTCCGAACGGCGCCGGGGCGAACCGGCGGGCCCGCCAGTGCCGCACCGGCAGCCGGGTCAGCAGCGCCGTGCCGTACGAGGGGACGGCGCCGTCGCCCACGTCGCCCGGCCCGTACACCCGCAGGCCGCCGGGCGCGGACGGCTCCGACACCCAGCCCGCGACCGGCGCCGGGCGCCCGTGCAGGGCGGCGGCGAAGCGCCAGTCGGCGGCCCCCATCGCCTTGGCCGCGACCGCGGCCTGGTCGGTGCCGCCGGAGCGGGACTGGTGGCGGTCCACCTCCTGCAGGGCCAGGACGTCGGCGTCCAGCGCGGCCACCGCCTCCGCCAGCGGCCCGCCGGCGTCGGCCGGGTAGGGCCGCGGGGCGCCGTCCGGGGCGAGTGGCTGACCGTGCAGCAGGTTGAAGGTGGCGATGCGCAACTGGCTCACACCGCACGACGGTACCCGGTCGCCGGGGGAGGAGGCGCAGCTTGAGGCCGTAGGGCATACCGGGTATACATACTCGGTATGTCCATCCGTCACGGTCTGCTCGCCCTGCTCGACCAGGGCCCGCGCTACGGCTACCAGCTGCGCACCGAGTTCGAGGCGCGCACCGGCGCCACCTGGCCGCTCAACGTCGGGCAGGTCTACACCACGCTGTCCCGGCTGGAACGGGACGGGCTGGTCGAGCCCGCCGGGGAGGACGAGGAGGGCCACCAGTTCTACGCCGTCACCGCATCGGGACGAGCCGAGCTGCGGGCCTGGTTCGACACCCCGGTGCCCCGGACCAACCCGCCGCGCGACGAACTGGCCATCAAGCTCGCCATGGCGGTCACCGTCCCCGGGGTGGACGTCACCACCGTCGTCCAGGGCCAGCGCCGGCACAGCATCAAGGCGCTCCAGGACTACACCCGGCTCAAGGGCCGCGCGCTGGCCGGGGAACCGAGGCCCGGCGTCGCGTCCTCCGCGAGCCACGACCTCGCCTGGCTGCTCGTCCTCGACCAGCTGATCTTCCAGACCGAGGCCGAGATCCGCTGGCTCGACCACTGCGAGACCCGCCTCGCCCAGCACGCGGAGGCCGAACAGGCCCGCGCCGCCGAGGCCGCCCGCGACGGCGGCGCCACGGGCGCCCCGCCCGCCCGCCGCCGCTTGCGCGCCTGAGCGCGCCCGGCCGCGACGGCCACCCGAACCACCGACTCGGACCCGACGCCGAGCCCACCACCAGCACAAGGGGGGAACCATGTCCCACACCCAACCGGCCCGGCAGACGCCGGTACTGCACCTGGAGAACGTCACCCGAGTCCATGGCCAAGGCGCCGCGCAGGTCCAAGCCCTGCGCGGCATCGACCTCAAGGTCCACCCCGGCGAGTTCGTCGCCGTCATGGGCCCGTCCGGCTCCGGGAAGTCGACGCTCCTGACCCTCGCCGGCGGACTGGACACCCCGACCGACGGCCAGGTCCTCGTCGAGGGCGTCGCCCTCGGCGGGCTCACCCGCAAGCGGCTCGCCCAGGTCCGCCGCCGCTCCGTCGGCTACGTCTTCCAGGACTACAACCTGATACCGGCCCTCACCGCCGGCGAGAACATCTCGCTGCCGCGCGAACTCGACGGCCTCTCCGCCCGCGCCGCCCGCCGCGAGGCGCTCGCCGCCCTGGAGGAACTCGGCATCCCCGAGCTCGCCGACCGCTTCCCCGACGACATGTCCGGCGGCCAGCAGCAGCGCGTCGCCATCGCCCGCGCCCTGATCGGCGACCGCCGCCTGGTCCTCGCCGACGAGCCCACCGGCGCCCTCGACTCCACCACCGGCGAGGCCGTCCTCGCCGTCCTGCGCGCCCGCTGCGACGCCGGTGCCGCCGCCATGATGGTCACCCACGAGGCCCGGCACGCCGCCTGGGCCGACCGCGTGGTCTTCCTGCGCGACGGCCGCATGGTCGACGAGAGCGTCAGCCAGGACGCCGCCAGCCTGCTCGTCACCGCCGCCACCAACAGCGTGAAGGTGGACGAGTGAAGCTCAGCGCCTGGCGGGTCGCCCTGCGCATCGCCCGCCGCGACGCCTTGCGGGCCAAGGGCCGCAGCGCCCTGGTCATCGCCATGGTCGCGCTGCCCGTTCTCGGGGTCACCGGCGCCGACGTGGTCTTCCGCAGCGCCGACCTCGAACCCGCCGAACACGTCGTGCGCGTCATGGGCCAGGCCGACGGCGAACTGGAGATGGTCGAACGCGGCGCCACCGTCCTGCAGGCGCCCGACCCCGAAAAGGGCATGACCGTCAACAGCCCCAAGTACGAGGCCAAGGACGGCGCCGCCCCCCGGTACACCCCCGTCCAGCAGCGCAGCCTCGACACCGAACCCGCCGAACTGGCGCGGCAACTGCTCCCGCCCGGCGCCACCCTCGTGCCCGAGCGGCAGGGCCCCTTCACCGCCGCCGGCAGTGCCCAGGGCCTGCTCAGCGCCCGGACCACCGAGCTGGACCTCACCGATCCGGTCTGGAAGGGCCGGGTCAACCTGGTGAAGGGCCGCGCTCCGGCCACCGACCGCGAAACCGCCGTCACCGGGGAGTTCCTCTCCCGCTCCGGCCTCAAGATCGGCGACCAGACCACCGTGCGCGGCCTGGAGGACGCCCCCTTCACCATCACCGGCGTCGTCGAGTACCCCGGCGAGCTGACGGCCACCGAGATCGTCGCCCGGCCCGGCACCCTGATCAGCAAGGTCGCCAAGCTCACGGGCGCCGGCGACGGCCGCAACGCCGGTACCGACGAGCCCACTCGCTGGCTCGTCAAGCTCCCCGCCGGCGCCACCCTCGACTGGTCCAAGGTCACCGAGCTCGGCGGCTACGGCTTCACCCTCGCCTCCCGCACCGTCCTGCTCGACCCGCCGGCCCGCGCCGACGTGCCCTACTACGTCGAGGCCGACAAGCACGGCGGCAGCAGCACCGGCTACCTCGACCGCACCTCCGTCGTCATCCTCGCCACCGTCGTCGGCATGGCCCTGCTGGAGATCGTCCTCCTCGCGGGCCCCGCCTTCGCCGTCGGGGCCCGGCGCTCCCGGCGGCAGCTCGGCCTGCTCGCCGCGGGCGGCGGTGAGCGCGCCAACGTCCGTGCCGTCGTCCTCGGCGGCGGCATCGTCCTCGGCGTCACCGGCGCCGTCGTCGGCCTCGGACTCGGCATCGGACTGGTCGCCCTGCTGCGCACCCAGGCGGAGGAGTACTCCGGCCAGCGCTTCGGCCACTTCAACCTGCAGCCGCTCGACCTGCTGGGCGTGCTCCTGGTCGGCCTGGTCACCGGCCTGCTCGCCGCCGTGGTGCCCGCCGTCCAGGCCTCCCGCCAGGACGTCGTCGCCGCGCTCACCGGGCGCGACTCGCTCAAGCCCCCGAGCCGCAAGCTCGCCCTGCTCGGTCTGCTGATGGTCGGCGGCGGCGCCGCGCTCGCCCTGCTCGGCGCCACCAGCGGCTTCGCCAGCCGCAGCCTGGCCGTCCTCGGCGGCTCGGCCGTCGCCGAACTCGGCATGGTCGCCCTGACGCCCTACCTGGTCGGGCTGTTCGGCCGGCTCGGCCGCTGGCTCTCGCTCGGCCCCCGGCTCGCCCTGCGCGACTCGGTGCGCCACCGCGGCCGCACCGCGCCCGCCGTCGCCGCCGTGATGGCCGCCGTCGCCGGCACCGTCGCGGTCAGCGTCTACACGGCCAGCTACGACGAGGAGGGCCGTCGCGAGTACGTCGCCGCGGCCCCCGCCGGCGCCGTCCTGATCGGCAGCGGCTGGCTGCCCGCCGCCGAGGGCAAGCTGCTGCCGCAGATGCGCGACGAGGTGGAGCGCAACATCCCCGCCCTCGGGCCGCGCGCCGACGTCCAGCGCGTGAACTACAAGGGCGACTGCTCCGCCGGCGGCAGCTGCGGCTACATCCGGGTCGAGCTGCCCAAGGAACTGCGCTGCCCCGTCGTCGACAACGACGACCTCGGCCCCGTCGAGACCGAGCGCCTCCTCACCACCGACCCGCGCTGCAAGAGCATGGGCCACCGGGGCAGCCCCTACGGCGACCTCAGCGCGGGTGACGCCACCCTGTTGCGCAACCTCTTCGGCGTCACCGACCCGGCCGCCGGCCGGGCCCTCGCCGCCGGCAAGGCCGTGGTCTTCGACGCGCGCTACCTCAAGGACGGCAAGGTCGCCGTCGAGTTGAACGATCCGTTCCAAGCGGGCGACGTGCCGTCCCCCGGCAAGCGCGGCCACACCGAGATCGCCGTCGACGCCGTCCTCGTGTCCGCGACGGTGCCGGCCAACGGCGCGGCCGTGATCAGCCCCGACACCGCCACCCGGCTCGGGCTCACCACCTCCCCGGCGGGCTCGGTCTGGCTGCCCGACGGCGTCCCCTCCGACGGCGCCCAGCAGAAGGCCAACGGGGCGCTGGCCAAGCTCACCGACCAGGACGTCCTCTCGATCGAGCGCGGCTACCAGTCCAGGGCCGATCTGATCAGCCTCGGGCTGTCGATCTTCGCCGCCATCGTCGCCCTCGGCGCGGCCGGCATCGCCACCGGCCTCGCCGCCGCCGACTCCCAGCGCGACCTGACCACCCTCGCGGCGGTCGGCGCCGAGCCCCGGATCCGGCGCACACTGTCCGGCTTCCAGTGCGGGGTGATCGCCGCCATGGGCACCCTGCTCGGCACCGTCTGCGGGATCGTGCCGGCGGTGGCGCTGCGCAAGGTCCAGGGCGCGGCGGCCACGGTACCGGGGATGACCGCCGACGTGATCGCCAACAAGTCGGTCGTGGTCTTCCCGTGGACCACCCTCGCGATCACCGTGGTGGTGCTGCCGCTGCTCGCGGCGGGCCTGGCCGCGCTGCTCACCCGCTCGCGGATCTCGCTGCTGCGCCGCTCCGGCTGAGGTCCCCGCGCCCTCCCGTCACCCCCGTCCGCGCCCCGGTCACCGCCGGGTCGCGGCCGGGGGTGACGGAGGTTACAGCCCCGACGGCGCCCGGCAGCCGGACGGCCCGGGCGGGCACCCGCACGGGCGAACTAAAGTCGTCCGTATGACGAGAACTCCGGACAGCGTCGTCCGCGCCTTCATCGACCAGCACCAGGCCGCCTTCCTCGCCGACCTCTCCGAGTGGCTGGCCATCCCCTCGGTCTCCGCCGACCCCGGCCGCACCGGCGACGTGCGGCGCTCCGCCGAGTGGCTGGCCGCCAAGCTGCGCGACACCGGCTTCCCGGTGGCGGAGGTCTGGGAGACCGACGGTCTGCCGGCGGTGTTCGCCGAGTGGCCCTCCGGGGACTCGTCCGCGCCGACCGTCCTGGTCTACGGGCACCACGACGTGCAGCCGGCCGCCAAGGAGGACGGCTGGGACACCGAGCCGTTCACCCCGACCGTGGTCGGCAAGCAGCTGTTCGCCCGCGGCGCCGCCGACGACAAGGGCCAGGTGTTCTTCCACACCCTGGGCGTGCGCGCCCACCTGGCCGCCACCGGGCGCACCGCGCCGGCCGTCAACCTCAAGCTCCTGATCGAGGGCGAGGAGGAGTCCGGCTCGCCGCACTTCGCCGACCTGGTCCGGCGCGAGGCCGGGCGGCTGGCCGCCGACGTGGTGGTCATCTCGGACACCGGCATGTGGTCCGAGACCACACCGACCGTCTGCACCGGGATGCGGGGCCTGGCCGACGCCCAGATCGACCTGTACGGCCCGGACACCGACATCCACTCCGGCTCCTTCGGCGGCGCCGTCCCCAACCCGGCCGAGGTCGCCGCCGAACTGGCGGCCGCCCTGCACGACGCCGACCGGCGGGTGGACATCCCGGGCTTCTACGACGGCGTGATCGAGCTGACCGACCGCGAGCGCGAGCTGTTCGCCGAACTGCCCTTCGACGAGGCGCAGTGGCTGCGGGTCGCCAAGTCGTACGGCACCCGGGGCGAGGCCGGGTACTCCACCCTGGAGCGGGTCTGGGCCCGCCCGACCGCGGAGGTCAACGGCGTCTGGGGCGGCTACACCGGCCCCGGCGGCAAGACCATCGTGCCGTCCTCGGCGCACCTGAAGCTGTCCTTCCGGCTGGTCGCCGGGCAGGAGGTGGAGAAGGTGCGCGAGGCCGTCCGGGAGTGGGTGGCCGCGCGGGTGCCCGAGGGCGTCCGCTACGAGCTGGCCTTCCCGGGCGCGACCCGGCCCTGCCTGACCCCGCTGGACCACCCGGCGCTGCAGTCCACCGTCCGCGCCATGGGGCGGGCCTTCGGGCAGAAGATCCTCTTCACCCGCGAGGGCGGCTCCGGCCCCGCCGCCGACCTGCAGGACGTGCTCGGCGCGCCGGTGCTGTTCCTCGGCATCTCGGTGCCCTCGGACGGCTGGCACTCGGTCAACGAGAAGGTCGAGCTGGACCTGCTGGCCAAGGGCGTGGAGACCGCCGCGTACCTGTGGGGGGACCTGGCCGAGAACTTCCGGCCCGGCGCGTGAGCCCGTCCGGCCCGCCGGGGGAGCCCGCGCGAGCACACCATGGCAGTCAGATCACTCATCCGGATGATTCATCACGTGGGGATGGAACGAAGTGAGCACCGTGCCTGAGACCGAACGCCCACTGAACCTGGCACTGGCCCGGGCCGGGGTGGACCGGGCGGCCGAGCACCGGTTCGACGAGCCCTGGCTGGCGGCCGCCTGGAGCCACCCGGCCACCCGGGTGCTGCCGATCGCCGGCGGCGAGGCGTTCGTCGTCGACACCGCGCAGGGCACCGAACTCGTGCTGCTGCCCTCCTTCGAGGCGCCGCAGACCGGGGACCGGTACTTCCTGGGCACCGACGAGGACGGCGTCTCGTACTTCGCGCTGGCCGGGGACAGCCTGCCCGGGCGGCTGGACGGCGACGCCCGTCCGGCCGGGCTGCGCGAGGTCGGCGCGCTGCTGTCGGACCGGGACGCCGGACTGCTGGTGCACGCCGTCGCGCTGGAGCACTGGCACCGGCTGCACAGCTTCTGCTCGCGCTGCGGGCACCCGACCGAGAAGGCCGGTGCCGGGCACGTGCGGCGCTGCACCTCCTGCGCGGCCGAGCACTACCCGCGCACCGACCCGGCGGTGATCATGGTGATCACCGACGAGCAGGACCGCTGCCTGCTCGGCCGCCAGGCGCTGTGGCCGGAGGGCCGCTGGTCCACCCTGGCCGGCTTCGTCGAGCCGGGGGAGTCGATCGAGCAGGCGGTGGTGCGCGAGGTGCAGGAGGAGGCCGGTGTGAAGGTCGGCGAGGTGCGCTACGTCGCCAGCCAGCCCTGGCCCTTCCCGTCGAGCCTGATGCTCGGCTTCACGGGCCGGGCGTTGCCGGGCGGCACGGAGATCACCGTGGACGGCGAGGAGCTGGCCGAGGCGCGCTGGTTCTCCCGCGAGGAGCTGAAGGCCGGGATGGAGGCGGGGGAGATCCTGCCGCCGTCCGGGATCTCGATCGCGCGCCACCTGGTCGAGCTCTGGTACGGCGGACCGCTGCCGTCGGCGGCGCGCTGGTAATCCTGTCCGAATGGGGGCGTGCGGATTATGCCGCGCGCCCCCGTTTTTCTTTTCCATCCCCTCCCGAATCCGCCACGATCGGATGTTCGTGGCCGGACGGGCCAGTTCTGCTACCGCCGCATGCCACCCGGCATCCGCCGTCAACCCGCGCGGACGACATTGCCGGAAACGGCTGAAACCCCGCCACGGCGCTCGCTACATTCACTCGGGTGACAATCCCCCGGGGCACCGCCCAATCCCCCAAATACCAGCGCCTCGCCGCCGACCTGCGCCGCCGGATCGCCGAGGGCGAGTTCACCGCCGATGCCGCGCTGCCGGTCGAGAGCGAACTGGAACGCCAGTACGGAGTCGCCCGCAACACCGTCCGGCTCGCGGTCGACGTCCTGGTCAACGAAGGCCGCCTGGTCCGCCTCCAGGGCAAGGGCACCTACCTGCGGGAACACCCCGTCCTGGACCACCGCGCCTACGGCCCCACCCTGGCCCCCACCCCCCGGGACTGCCTGGCCCTGCCCTCCGCCGTCTACCTCGGCGAGGCCGCCGAGGCCGGCCGCGAACTCACCAGCGACTTCGAGATGATGATCGTCCGGGCCCGGGTGGACATCGCCGAACGGCTCGGACTGCGCCCCGGCGAGGCCATCGTGGTCCGCCGCCAGCTGCGCCTGCTCGACCGCGAGCCCTACTCGATCGAGGAGAGCCACTACCGGGCCGGACTCGCCGCCGGCACCCCGCTGATGGAACCCGACCCGGTCGAGGGCGGCGACGAGGCCGTCCTCAACGGACTCGGCCGCACCGAGATCGGCGCCGTCGACCACCTGGTCGCCCGGATGCCCGGCCCCGAGGAGGCCCAGTGGTTCCAGGGCGGCCCCGGCGTGCCGCTGATGGTGCAGACCCGCGTCACCTTCGACCGGCGCGGGCCCGTCCGGGTCATCGAGACCCGCTACTCCGCCGACCGCAGCCGGCTCGTCTACGGCATCGGCGACCTCGCGGCGCGCACCATCCTGCCCGCGCCCGCCGCGCCCGTCGACCCCGCCCGGGCCGACGCGCCGTGACGCGCGCCGACCCGGGCCCCGGCCGGCTCAGACCCCGAGGGCCTTCTTCACCTGCAGCAGGCTCGGGTTGGTCATCACGACCCGCTCGCCGCCGGCGTTCGGCGTCACCAGCACCGTCGGCACCGTCTGGTTGCCGCCGTTGACCGACTCGACGAAGGACGCCGACGCCGGGTCCTCCTCGATGTTGATCTCCGTGTAGCCGATCCCCTCCCGGTCCAGCTGGCTCTTGAGTCGGTTGCAGTACCCGCACCAGGTCGTGCTGTACATCGTCACGCTGCCGGACATCGAGGAGGCTCCTTCAGGAAGAGGGCGTACGGTCTCAAGGCGGGAACGCCCGCCGCGCGGCGGTCATTCCGCACGGCCACGCCCCGGCGCAGACGGCGGCGCACGAACGGACTCGCGCGCCCCGGTGCGCAGTGATCATCCTGCGATCACACCGGACCTGTGGACAACCCCGCCCCCGTTGTCCCAGCGGGCTGAGAGGATGGAACGCATGCAGGAAGACCTCTTGAGCGGCAGCCCGTCCGACGGCCCCCACGGCTCCCTCTGGGCCGACCCCACCGCCGCCACGGGCCCCGACGCCGTGCTCGCCGGGCTCGACCCCGAACAGCGCGCCGTCGCCACCGCCCTGCACGGGCCCGTCTGCGTCCTGGCCGGCGCCGGCACCGGCAAGACCCGCGCCATCACCCACCGGATCGCCTACGGCGTGCGCAGCGGCGTCTACCAGCCCCAGCAGGTCCTCGCCGTCACCTTCACCGCCCGCGCCGCCGGCGAGATGCGCGGCCGGCTGCGCCAGCTCGGCGCCGACGGCGTCCAGGCCCGCACCTTCCACGCCGCCGCCCTGCGCCAGCTCCAGTACTTCTGGCCGCGCGCCGTCGGCGGGCCCGTCCCCTCGCTGCTCGAACGCAAGGTCCAGCTCGTCGCCGAGTCCGCCGGCCGCTGCGGCCTGCGCGTCCAGCGCACCGAACTGCGCGACCTCACCGCCGAGATCGAATGGGCCAAGGTCACCCAGATCGGCCCCGACGACTACCCCGCCGCCGTCCAGAAGTCCGGCCGCGAGGCCCCCCGCGACCCGGCCGAGACCGCCCAGGTCTACCGCGTCTACGAGGAGGCCAAGAGCCGCCGCGGCGTGATCGACTTCGAGGACGTCCTGCTGCTCACCGCCGCCATCCTGGAGGACCGCCCCGACATCGCCGACCAGGTCCGCGGCCAGTACCGGCACTTCACCGTCGACGAGTACCAGGACGTCTCCCCGCTCCAGCAGCGCCTCCTCGACCAGTGGACCGGCCCCGGCGGCGGCGCCAGCCTCTGCGTCGTCGGCGACGCCAGCCAGACCATCTACTCCTTCACCGGCGCCACCCCCGACTACCTGCTCAACTTCCGCACCCGCCACCCCGAGGCGACGGTCGTCAAGCTGGTCCGCGACTACCGCTCCACCCCGCAGGTCGTCCACCTCGCCAACGGGCTGCTCTCCCAGGCCCGCGGCGAGGCCGCCCGGCACCGGCTCGAACTCGTCTCCCAGCGCGAGGCCGGCCCCGAACCCGTCTACACCGAGTACGAGGACGAGCCCACCGAGGCCGAGACCACCGCCCGCCGGATCAAGGACCTGCTCGCCGCCGGCGTGCGCGCCAGCGAGATCGCCGTCCTGTTCCGCACCAACGGCCAGTCCGAGGTCTACGAACAGGCCCTCGCCGACCTCGGCGTCCCCTACCAGCTCAAGGGCGCCGAGCGGTTCTTCGAACGCCCCGAGGTCCGCGACGCCGGCGTCCTGCTGCGCGGTGCCGCCCGGGCCGCCGCCGACCCGCTCACCGCCGACGCCCCCGACCTCGCCGGCCAGGTCCGCGCCGTCCTCGCCACCCGCGGCTTCACCGCCGAACCGCCCGCCGGCTCCGGCGCCGTCCGCGACCGCTGGGAGTCCCTCGCCGCGCTCGTCCGGCTCGCCGAGGAGTTCGAGCGCACCCGCGCCGCCGCCGGCCACGGCGCCGAACTCGCCGCCTACGTCGCCGAACTCGACGCCCGGGCCGCCGCCCAGCACGCCCCCGCCGTCGAAGGCGTCACCCTCGCCTCGCTGCACGCCGCCAAGGGCCTCGAATGGGACGCCGTCTTCCTCGTCGGCCTCACCGAGGGCACCCTGCCGATCATCTACGCCAAGACCGACGAGCAGATCGAGGAGGAGCGCCGGCTCCTCTACGTCGGCGTCACCCGCGCCCGCAAGCACCTCTCGCTCTCCTGGGCGCTCAGCCGCTCCCCGGGCGGCCGCGCCAGCCGCAAGCCCAGCCGCTTCATGGACGGGCTGCGCCCGGGCTCCAGCGCGCCCGGCGCGCGCACCGGCGGGCGGAGCGGGCGCGGGGGCGTCGAGCCCGGTGAGCGCTCCGCCGGGCGGCGGGTCCGCGGGCCGGTGAAGTGCCGGGTCTGCGAGAAGGTGCTCACCGAGGCGGTCGAGCGCAAGCTGCGCCGCTGCGAGAGCTGCCCGTCCACGATGGACGAGGCGCTGTACGAGCGGCTGCGCGAGTGGCGGGCCGGGCAGGCCAGGAAGCAGGGAGCACCGGCCTACGTGGTGTTCACCGACGCGACGCTCATGGCGATCGCCGAGGACGTGCCGGCCAGTCGCCAGGAGCTGGCGGTCATCTCCGGGGTCGGTGCGCTGAAGCTGGACAAGTACGGGGCCGCCGTGCTCTCGTTGTGTGCGGGGGAGGAGCCCGTGGAGGATCCGGACGGTGTCGAGGACGGCGAGCCGGTCGATCCGGCGTGAGCCGGTCCGGGCGCGGTCCGGGCGAGTCGCCCGGGGGCCGCTCGGGGGACTTCGGAACCCGCCGCGAAAAATAGTTTGCGCGGCATACCGGGAGCGCAATAGCCTGCCGGAGCGGTCAAGGGGACGCGATCGCACGGGGTGACACCTGTGCCGAATCCCCCACACCCAACAGCTTCACCGAGACAGACATCCGAACATTCGGAGCCGGGGGAACCGGGCTCCGCGAGACGCCGAGAGGAGGCGAAGACAGTGGGAAACATCATGATCACCAAACTGACTGGCCAGACCGTTGTCGCTGCCTCCCTGCGTGCCGCCCGTCTGCGGGCGCTCGCCGAGCTCGGTGGAACCGGTCTGGGTCTCGACACCACCGGTGTCTCCGTCGTCCCCGCTGTCAGTGCCCTTGGACACACTGATCTCTGCGGCGCGGCCGGCAGGAACGTCGAAGGCACCGCTGTCGAGACCGGTCTGTCCCGCGACTGGGCGTCGTTCGGCACGTCGCGCTCCCTGCGTGATGAGCGACCGACCCAGGCACCGAAGGCACTCGTAGCCGCCGCCATGCATGGCGACTATGCGCAGGTCATCGGTGCCGGAAACGCCCAGAAGCAGAACGAGCAGCAGATTAACCAGGCCATGGCGGCCCTCGCGGGCGCCAAGGCCATCCGGATGCGGGCCTTCCGCGGGCCTGAACCCTGGAGAGAACGAACCTGAGCAAGCCTCAGGTCGGCACCTCCAGGGCCGCGGAACCCGTCACACCGGGATCCGCGGCCCTTCTGTTTTGTCCGGTACGCAAGACCCCCCAGGCCCCCCGGGGCCTCCGGCCCAGACCCACCAGCCATCTGGGCCGGAACCACTGAGAAGACGAGGAAGACGCCAACAGTGTCCACGGTCATCACACCGCCCATCCCGTCCGTACCGCCGACAAGCCAGATCACCAAGGCCGACCAGGCCGACCCCCCGGAGGTTCCTTCCATGCAGATCAGCTCCATCGAGCAGGCCGAGGCGCTCGGGCTCCCCATCCCCTGCCGCGCCTTCGACCCCGAGGTCTTCTTCGCCGAGACGCCCGCCGACGTCGAGTACGCGAAGTCCCTCTGCGGCACCTGCCCGGTCAAGGACGCCTGTCTGACCGGCGCGCTGGAGCGGCGCGAGCCGTGGGGCGTCTGGGGTGGCGAGCTCTTCGTCCAGGGCGTCGTCGTGGCCCGCAAGCGGCCGCGTGGCCGTCCGCGCAAGACCGAGGTCATGGCGTGAACCCCGCCCACGGCGCCAGGGCCGTCCGCCGGGGAGAGCAGCCCCTGCTGGACACCTCCCTCCGCCGTTCCGTCCGGATCGCCGCCGCCAAGGCCGACGCAGCCCGACCAGTCCCCTTCCCGAGCACGCACCACGAGCAGGACCACCACATGACCGCCGCCGCCATCGATCCGACCGTCCGCGCCGAGCAGACCACCGAACTTCAGATCCAGAACAGGACCCTCGAAATGCAACTCCTCCACGAATCCCTGGCCCGGGCCCATATGCAAGAGCGCCTGCACGAGGCGGAGCACCAACGCCTCGTCACCCGGGTCGCCAGGGCCCGCCGGCTCAAGCAGCGGGCCGAGCGCGCCTCGCTGCGCGCCCGCAAGGCCCTCGCCGTCGCGCTGATGTAGTCGCGGCGCGGGGCCTCCCCGCGTTTCACCCCCGTCGTGCCGCAGGCCGCCCCCCGTCATGGGGAGCGGCCTGCGGCCGTTGCGGCGTCCGGGTCAGCTCTTGCGGGTGCGGCCGGCGGCCTTTCCGCTCGCGGGCCTGCGGCCGGCCGGCTTCGCGGGTTCCTGTTCGGCGAACCGGGGCAGCCACGCCAGCATCTCCGCCCGGAACGGCGCCTGGGCGCCCAGCTGGCAGAGCACGCCGATGGTGCTCAGCGTCACCCGGTGGATCAGCAGGTACGCGGGCGGCAGGTTCAGCTGCTTGCCCAGGTTGTAGGCGGGTGAGCGCGGATCCGCGATCCGGGCCGCCTGGGCGCGCATCCAGGCCCGGGTGAAGTGGAAGCTGTCCACGGCGGCCGGCTCGATGATCGGCAGCAGGTAGTCCAGCACCGCGTCCGGGTCCAGCTCGATCGAGGGCTTGACGAAGCCCTCCTCGCGCAGCATCGTCAGCACGCCCGCCGCGTCGCCGTCCAGCGCCATCCGCAACGACGCCCCGATCGGCTCGGGCAGCCCGCCCGGCAGCCGGTCCACCGTGCCGAAGTCCAGCACCCCCAGCCGCCAGCCCGACGCCGGGCCGTCGTCCTTCAGCAGCCGGAAGTTGCCCGGGTGCGGGTCCGCGTGCAGCAGGCCGGTCCGGGACGGGCCCGCGAACAGGAACCGGGCCAGCAGCTGCCCGGCGCGGTCGCGCTCCTCCTGGGTGCCGTTCGCGATCACCTCGGCCAGCGGGGTGCCGTCCATCCACTCGGTGACCAGCACCTGGTCGGCCTGCGCCACCACGTCGGGCACCAGGATGTCCGCGTCGTCGGCGAACTCCTCGGCGTGCCGGCGCTGGGCCTGCGCCTCCAGCTCGTAGTCCAGTTCCTCCGACACGCGCTCGCGCAGCTCGGTGATCAGCGGCTTGATGTCCAGCCCGGGGATCAACGGGCCCAACAGCCAAGCCACCCGGCTCAGTTGCGTCAGGTCCGCGAGCAGTGCGTCGCCCGCGCCCGGGTACTGCACCTTGACCGCGACCCGGCGCCCGTCGTGCCAGACCGCCCGGTGCACCTGCCCGATCGAGGCGGCCGCCGCCGGTCGGTCGTCGAACTCCCGGAACAGCTCGCGCCAGTTGTCCCCGAGTCGCTGGGCGAGCGCGGTGTGCACCTTGGCGGCGGGCATCGGGGGAGCGGCGTCCTGCAGCTTGGTGAGCGCGGCCCGGTACGGCCCGGCGACCTCCTCGGGCAGCGCGGCCTCGAAGACGGACAGCACCTGCCCGAACTTCATCGCCCCGCCCTTGAGTTCGCCCAGGACCTTGAACAACTGGTCGGCGGTGGCCTGCTGGAGCTCGGCCGTCACCACCTCGGCGGAGCGGCCGCCGATGCGCCTGCCCAGTCCGAGCGTGGCGCGACCGGCTATTCCCAGCGGCAGGGCGGCGAGCCGTGCCGTGCGGGTCACTGCCTTGCGCGGAAGATCGCTCACCCGGGCCTCCAATTCCCTGGCCCCCCGACACCGGACGGCCCACCATCACTAGGCCATTGTGCCCGCTCCCCACCCCGCCCCCGGCGGTATTTCCCCGGGCGGGGAGGGGAGCACCGTGCGCGGGCCGCGGCCGCTGCCCCTTTGCGGGGGAGTTGGGCGGCTTGGTCCGGTGCGGGGGAGTCGGGCGGCTCGGTCCGGTCGGGCCGGGCGCGGGGAACCGGGGCGGCGGTCAGCGGGGCAGGCGGAGGGCCAGACCGTCCAGGACCACGTCGAGGCCGTAGGCGAACTTGGCGTCGCGCACGGCGGCCGGGTCCGGTTCCGGGTCCGCGGTGGCGACCGCGTAGGCGTCGGTGAGGTGGTCGAAGCCCGCGGTGGCCTCCTGGGCGGCGGGCATCAGACGGGCGATGAACTCGGCCTCGCTCTCGCCGGCCCGGGCGACGGTGGTGAGCCAGGCCGCCTCCGTGGTGCTCATCCCGACGACGTAGGAGATGACCGTGTCGATCGCCCGGGCCGGCTCGGGGAAGCCGGCCGAGGCGAAGAAGGCGGTCAGTCGCTCGCCGTAGGACATCAGGTTGGGGCCGAGGTAGGCGAGGCCGGCCTGGCCGAGGACGGACGACAGCCAGGGGTGGCGCAGGGCCGTCGCCCGGAACGCCCCGGCGGCCTCGGTGGCGGCGGCGCGCCAGTCGGGGCTGTCGGCGGGCGGCAGGGTGATCTCGCCGAAGACCTCGTCCACCGCGAGCTCCATCAGCTCGTCCTTGGTCGCCACGTGCCGGTAGAGGGAGGTGGCGCCCGCGTTCAGGCGGGCGGCGAGCTTGCGCATGCTCAGGGCCTCGATGCCCTCGGCGTCCAGCATGGTGATCGCCTCGCGGACGATCGCGGCCCGGCTGAGTGCGGGCTGGTCGGGCTCGCGCTGTCGGCGGGCCCATACGGACGGGATCGGGTTCGTCTCGGCGGCCATGGTGGCTTCCCTTCCCTCTGCTCCTGCTTCGTTGCGTACACCGTTCGCATTGAGCGTACAGGAGTCTGGTGTTGCGCACACTGTTCCTCAATGCGTACAGTGTTCGCATGGCAGGAACGGAGTGTGCACCGGGGGAACGGTGTGCGCAGAATGGAGGGGTGGCTGATGGAAGCCCGCAAGGTGGTCGAAGGTCGCAATCCGCACCGCTGGTGGATCCTGATCGTGCTGTGCCTTAGCTCGCTCGTCCTGGTGGTCGACAGCATGGCGTTGACGGTCGCGGTGCCCTCGATGACGGCGGACCTCGGCGCCGGCGCCCAGGACACCCAGTGGATCCTCGACTCCTACGTCCTGGTCTTCGCCGGGCTGCTGCTCACCTCCGGCAGCCTCGGAGACCGCTTCGGCCGCCGGAAGATCATGATCATCGGATTGCTGCTCTTCGGGGCGGCCTCCCTCGCGGCGACCTTCTGCACCAACCCCGGCGAGGTGATCGCGGCGCGGGTCGCGATGGGCGTCGGCGGATCGCTGATCATGCCCTCGACGCTGTCGATCCTCATCACCGTCTTCGACGAGGACGAGCGCAACAAGGCGATGGCCGCCTGGAGTTCGGTGGCGATGCTGGGGCTGGTCGGCAGCCCGGTCCTCGGCGGCGTGCTGATCAACCACTTCTCCTGGCACTCGATCTTCTTCATCAACGTCCCGGTCGTGGCGCTGGCGATCCTGGCGGGCCTGCTGCTGATGCCGGAGTCCAAGGGCCCGTGGCAGAAGCCCGACCCGCTCGGCGCGGTGCTGTCCGCGGTCGGCATGACCGCGCTGGTCTGGTGGATCATCGAGATCCCGCAGCACGGTGCCTTCGGCGGCCAGTCCCTGGTCACCCTGGCCGTCGCGGTGCTCGGCCTCGGCGGGTTCGTGGTGTGGGAGAACGTCACCTCCGCGCCGATGGTGCCGCTGGTGCTCTTCAAGCAGCGCAACTTCAGCGGGGGCTCGCTGTCGCTGACCCTGGTGCAGATCGGCAACGGCGGCCTGCTGCTCGTGCTCACCCAGTACCTGCAGTTCGTGCTCGGGTACTCGCCGGTCAAGGCGGGCCTCGCGTTCGTGCCGCTGGCCATCGCCGCGCTGGTCGGCAACGGGGTCGGCGCCAAGCTCGCGGCCAAGATCGGCAACCGCCTGCTCATCCTCGCCGGAATGCTCGTCATGGCGGCCTCCTTCGCCCTGCTGACCACCGTCACCGCCGACACCGGCTTCGCCATCCCGGCGATCGCCCTCGGACTGCTCGGTCTCGGTGCGGGCCTGGCGATGCCGGCCGCGGTCGGTGCGCTGATGGGCACCATCCCGGCGGAGCAGGCGGGCGTCGGCTCGGCGCTGAACGACACCATCCAGCAGGCCGGTACCGCGCTCGGCATCGCCATCCTGGGCTCGCTGCTGTCGAGCGGCTTCGCGAGTGGGATGCCGACCGGGATGCCGGAGGAGGCGAAGCACTCCATCGGCGGGGCGTTGGCGCTGGCCAACGGGGACGCCGGGCTCGTCCGGACCGTCCGGGAGGCGTTCACCTCGGCGATGTCGACGACCTTCACGGTCAGCGCGGTCGGTGTGCTGGCGGCGGCGCTGGTGGCCACGCTGCTGATGCGGGACCGGAAGGCGGAGGCGGTCGCGGCGGAGGCGCCGGCGGAGGGCGCCGGGATCGGCGCCTGACTCCGGCGGGCCCGGGCGGTCCACCTCACCGAGAAGGCCGGTGCCCTGGGGGCACCGGCCTTCGGCGTGTTGTGGCGCTCTGCTGGGGCCCCCTCCCCCCTCCTCCGCCTCCCGCCTGCCCACCACCTCCCGCACCCACCGCCCGCCCGGAATGGCGGATCCCAGCTTCGACCGGCCCGCGCCCTGCCCCCAGGCAGGGCGCGGGCCATGGGCTCACCTGGCCATGGGCTCACCTGGCCATGGGCTCACCTGGCCATGGGCTCACCTGGCCATGGGCTCACCTGGCCATGGGCTCACCTGGCCGGGCGTCCGCCCGGGGTGCCGTGGCTTCGGGTCGGGCGGCTGCCGAGCCTCGCAGCCGCCGAGCCGACGCCCCGGCACGTTCCGCTCGTTCTCCTCCTCCCTACCTCGGCGGCAGCGGTTGCCAGAGGCACCCGCAGTCCGGATGCCCGCGCAGGCGTAGACGCCGTGGCATCCCGTCGCTCGCCGACACCTCGCACCACCCGTCCACGCTCGGCGGCCGCCCGCCGTCCAGGTAGACCTGGACGTGCAGCGCCGCCAGCCCGGCCACCGTCGTCGCCAGCGCGGTGTCGCAGGCCGGTGTGCGCGCCCGGCCGGGCCCGCCGTCCGCCAGCTGGGCCAGGACCCGGGGCCAGGCGGCGTCCTCGTCCTCCCGGCGCAGGACCAGGCAGTGTCCGCACGCCGACACCCCCGGCAGCACCAGGGGCCCGATCACCCCGAACTCCTCGACCACTCCCACGTACAGGTGCGGCACCCCGGCCCGGAGCAGCAGTCGGGCCTCGTACGTCCCACCGGCGAAGGCCCCGCTCCCGTCCCTGGGCGCGAGCACCACGAGATCGGGTGGCGGCCCGTCGGCCTTCCGCCGGGGCACGGGCACCAGTGGCCGGGCCGAGGCTCGTTGCACCACTTCCCGTGCGGCCGTCGACCGCAGCCGCCCGACGTCTCCCGGAGGCAGCCCCGCGGGGGAGCAGTCGCCGGGGCGTACCCGGCCGCCGTCCACGACGGTGACCGCGCCTGCTCCGCCGGCCGCGAGTACGGCCGCCACGGCGGTCCCCACCCGGCCCGCGCCGCGGACCTCGATCCGGATGTCGGCCCGCCGGGCCAGGATCGCCGGTGCGGCGCCCGGGCCGGAGTGGACCAGGGAGAGCGAGGCGAGGTCCGGCCCGAGCATGTCCCGGTGGGGTTGGGGGAAGCGGGCCAGCGCCGTGTCGGTCGCCTCCGCGTCGTCCAGTAACCCGGTCTCCTCCAGGTCGGTCAGCAGTGCGTCGGCGGGCTCCCGGCCGAGGCCGATCCGCTCGCCGGCCTCCAGGAGCTCCGGCCGGTCGCGGGTTCCGTCGACCAGGCCGAGGAAGTCGCAGAGGGTCTTGTCGGCCTGGCCGAGCACCCCGGCGTAGCGGGTGACGGTGCCGAACTGCAGGGTGTCGGAGTCCCGCCAGCTGCGGGACAGGGCGGGCTTCAGGACGAGGCGCACGGCGATCTCCTTTCCGATCGTTTCCGGACGGCTGACCGCAGCATGCCCTATCGCGCCGACGTCGTGCGCAAAGTTATCCACAGGCGAAGGTCCATGATCACATCATCTGTTCGTGGGCCCTGTGGATAACTGCACATCCCCTCCGATGTCGGTTTCCGGACACCCTCCGTCGACTTTTCGTTCCCGATCACTCCACGAAAGATTTCGGCCACGGCAGCGGACTTCTGTCAGGGGTACCGGGTAACGTCGTGTGCCATGGCAGCCGAGCGGGACTCCCATCCATCGGCGTCGCGTCGGCGTGCCCGTGCAGCGTCCGGGTCGCAAGTGGCGGCGCCCAGCACGCGTGGGCGCCCGGACCAGGATCAGCAGTCGAGGCCCGCGTCACCGCAGCACTCACCCGCCGCGCCCGCGCCACCGGAGCCGCACGACCGCGGTCGGGTGGAGGTGCGCCGCAGCGCCCGCCGGAGCCGCACCGTCTCGGCCTATCGCGAGGGCGACCGCACGATCGTGTTGATCCCGGCCCGGATGTCGCACTCCGAGGAGCAGCGCTGGGTCGCGCAGATGCTGGAGAAGCTCGCCGCCCAGGAGAGCCGCCGGATCCTCGGGGACGACGCGCTGATGGAGCGGGCCCGCGGCTTGTCGGCCGCCTACCTGGGCGATCGCGCCCAGCCCGTCCAGGTCCGCTGGGTCACCAACCAGAACTCCCGCTGGGGGTCCTGCACCCCCAGTGAGGGGACGATCCGCCTCTCCCATCGCCTGCAGGGCATGCCGGAGTACGTGCTCGACTACGTGCTGCTGCACGAACTCGCCCACCTGCTGGTGCCGGACCACGGACCGGCGTTCTGGGCCCTGCTGGAGGCCTACCCCCGCACCGAACGGGCCCGCGGCTATCTGGAGGGCGTGGTCTCGGCGGCCCGGTTGCCGCACATCCCCGGCGCCCGGCACGCCGACCGGGGCGCCGACCCGGCCTGCTCCTGCGGTTGACGACCGGTCGTGCGTGGGAACGACGAGAGGGGGCGCGGGCCGATAAGGCCCGCGCCCCCTCTTGGTGTCTCACCTCAACTGGTCAGCCGGCGTGCCCGGGCCACCAGATCCCGCACCGAGTGGTCGGTCAGCTCCGGCAGCCGGTCGTAGTCGAACCAGCGCAGGTCCAGCGACTCCTCGCTGATCAGTGCCTGCGCACCGGGCGGTGCCACCGCGATGTACTGGACGTCCAGGTGGGTGTTCTCCGGCTTGTCCTTGCCCGTGCAGCGGACCAGGTGCCGGTCCAGCTTGGCCGGCACCGGGGCGCCGTCCACCTCCAGCAGGACCAGGTCGGGGATGCCGGACTCCTCGACGGCCTCCCGCAGCGCGGCCGACGCGAGGTCGCGGTCGTCGGGCTCGCAGTGCCCGCCCATCTGCAGCCACATGCCGACCTTCGGGTGCAGGGTGAGCAGCACCCGCCCGGCCGCCGGGTCGACGACCGCCGCGCTCGCGGTGATGTGCGCGGGCAGACAGGACCGGTACAGACCCTCCGGCTGCTCGGCCAGGTGCGCCAGGTAGTCGCGCCGCAGCCGCTCCTGTTCCTCCTCGGCGGGCCGCCACCCGGTCAGGGCGCGGACCGCGTCCGCGTGCAGGGCGGACGCCCCCGTGTCGGTGACCGTCATGCGCTGGGCTCGCCCTTCCCGTCGGTGCCGCCGTCGTCCTGCTTCGGCTCGTCGCTCTTCGCCGGCCCGTCGTTCTTGGTGAGGTCCGGCTTGGCGGCGGTGCCGCCCGCGGCGGCCTCGCCCAGCAGCTTGTCGATCGCGTCGAAGTCGAGGCCGCCCTCCAGGTCGTCGGCGCCGCCCCGGTGCACGAAGGCGTCCGGGTCGTCCAAGTCGGCGGCGGTGGGCAGCATGTCCGGGTGCTGCCAGAGCGCGTCGCGGCCCTCGATGCCGCGCGCGTCGGCGAGCAGCGCCCACAGCCGGGCGGCGTCGCGCAGTCGGCGCGGGCGCAGTTCCAGGCCGACCAGGGTGGCGAAGGTCTGCTCGGCGGGCCCGCCGGCGGCCCGGCGGCGGCGGACGGTCTCGCGCAGCGCACCGGCCTGCGGCAGGTGCGGCTCGGCGGCGGCGTGCACGACGGCGTCGACCCAGCCTTCGAGCAGCGCGAGCGCGGTCTCCAGGCGGGCGAGCGCGGCCTTCTGCTCGGGGGTGTCATCGGGCTGGAGCAGCCCGCCGGCCAGTGCCTCCTGGAGCGCCTCCGGGTTGCTCGGGTCGAGCTGGCCGACGAGCTCCTCCATCCGGGAGGTGTCGACCTTGATGCCGCGGGCGTACGCCTCGACGGCGCCCAGCAGGTGGGCCCGCAGCCATGGCACGTGGGCGAAGAGCCGCTGGTGGGCGGCCTCGCGCAGGGCGAGGTAGAGCCGGACCTCGTCGGTGGGCACGTTCAGGCCCTCGCCGAACTCGGCGACGTTCTGCGGCAGCAGCGCGGCCTTGCCGGCCGGGGCGAGCGGCAGGCCGACGTCGGTGGAGCCGACCACCTCGCCGGCGAGGGCGCCGATCGCCTGGCCGATCTGGGTGCCGAACATGGCGCCGCCCATCGAGCGCATCATGCCCATCAGCGGGCCGGCCATGGCCTGCATCTCCTCGGGCAGGACGCCGCCCATGGCGTTGCCGACCCGCTCGGCGACCGGGTCGACGAGGTCCTTCCAGACCGGGAGGGTGGCCTCGATCCACTCGGCGCGGCTCCATGCGACGGCGGTGCCGGCGCCGGAGGGGAACTCGGTGACGCCGTCGAGCCACAGGTCGGCGAGCCGGACGGCCTCGGCCACGGCGGAGTGCTCGGCGGCGCTGACCGAGCGGTCCTTGCTCTTGCCCTCGGCGGGCTCGGCGACGACGGTCTGGCGGGCGATGTTCTTGGCGAGGTCCCAGTTCACCGGGCCGCCCTCGAACGAGAGCATCTGCCCGAGCTGCTGGAACGCGGCGCCGAGGTCGTTGGGGTTGAGGCCGCCGAACATCGCGGCGAACGGGTTGTCGCCGCCGGGACCGCCCGGGGCCCCACCGGGCATGCCGAACAGCGCGCCGAACGGGTTGCCGGCGCCGAAGCCGAACGGCTGCGCGCCGCCCTGGTCGGAGCCGCCGGAGCCCTGGTCCTGCTTCTTCTGCTCGTCGTCGGGCTTGGCCTTGCCGTCCTCGGGCTCCTCGGGCGGAACGCCGAATCCGAAGGGAAGGTCGCTCACGGGGTCCTCGATCCGGTCGGCCGTCATGCGGGTGTGGCGGGATGTGCTGCCCGCCCGGGGCAGCGGCGGAGTGGGGGCTCGTGGGCGGCTCCCACGCGGCAGGCCCGCGCCGGGTGCACCGCCGGGCCTTCGCCTCGGGCAGGATGGACGTACGTGACACACGTCCGTACGCACATAAGCTAACCGTGGAGGATGGCCGGTGAGTTCCCCGCCTTCGGACGTTCGCTCTGGGCTGACCGGAGGAGAGGACGCCCCGGACACCACGGCGTCGCCGCCTCCAGCCTACGGCGGACGGCCGGTCACCGTGGCCGTCACCGGTGCCGCCGGCGTGCTCGGCGAGCGGGTCGCCGCCCGTCTGGTCGCCTCGCCGCACGTGCGCAAGGTGCTGGCGGTGGACGACCGGCGCGGCGACGTGCCGGGCGTGCAGTGGCGGGTGCTGGACGTGCGGGACCCGGCGGTGGCCGAGCGGCTGTCCGGGGTGGACGTGGTGGTGCACCTGGCGATGGACTTCGGCATGGAGTCGGATCCGCGCGCCCGCAGCGCCTACAACGTGCGCGGCGCGCAGACCGTCCTGACCGCCGCCGCGGCCGCCGGGGTGCACCGGGTGGTGCTCTGCACCTCCGCGATGGTCTACGGCGCGCTGGCCGACAACGAGGTGCCGCTGGCCGAGGACTCCGAGCTGCGGGCGACCGAGGAGGCCTCGCTGGTCGGGGACCTGCTGGAGATCGAGCGGCTGGCCCGCCGCGCGCCGCGCGCCCACCCGGGGCTGCAGGTGACGGTGCTGCGCCCGGCCGTGGTGGTCGGCCCCGGTGTGGACACCGTGCTGACCCGGCACTTCGAGGCGCCGCGGTTGCTGGTGGTGGCCGGTTCCCGCCCGTGCTGGCAGTTCTGCCACGTGGACGACCTGGCGGCGGCGCTGGAGTACGCGGCGCTGGGCCTGGTGGAGGGCGAGGTGACGGTCGGCTGCGACGGCTGGCTGGAGCAGGAGGACGTGGAGCGGCTGTCGGGGATCCGGCGGATGGAGCTGCCGGCCTCGCTGGCGCTGGGCACCGCGGCCCGGCTGCACCGGCTGGGCCTGACCCCGGCCCCGGCGGGGGACCTGGCCTACACGATGTATCCGTGGGTGGTGTCCGGCAGCCGGCTGCACGAGGCGGGCTGGCGTCCGGCGCACACCAATGAGCAGGTGCTGGCCGAGTTGCTGGGGCAGGTGGCCGGCAAGCACGCGGTGGCCGGGCGCCGGCTGGGCGGCAAGGAGGCCGCGACCAGCCTGGGGGCGGCCGGGGCGACGGTGGCGCTGGTCGGTACGGCGGCGCTGGTGCGCCGGGCCCGCAAGCGGCGCCGTTTCTGAGGCCCGCGGTTCCGGGACGGACGTCGGGCGGCCCGCAGTTCCGAAGCCTGCCGTCCCGAAGCCTGCCGTCCCGAAGCCTGCCGTCCCGAAGCCCGCGGTGCCGAGGCGCCCGGCCGATGCTTTCTCGCGATGCGGAATCGCGGGATCGTGATGCGGAAGCCACTTGCCCCAAACCACCCGGGATGGGGAATCATGGGGGCATGTCCGAGAATCACGACCCCATCCGCCTGCTCGCCATCCGCGACACCCCGCTCTCGCTGGACGAGGTGTACGAGGCGGTGGGCGACGACGCGGCCGGCGGTACGACCGTCTTCGTCGGGACGGTCCGTGACCACGACGGCGGCAAGTCGGTCACCGCGCTGGAGTACAGCTGCCACCCCACCGCCGAGCAGGAGATGCGCCGGATCGCCGAGAAGGTCGTCGCGGACTTCCCGGTGAAGGCGCTGGCCGCGGTGCACCGGATCGGCCGGCTGGAGATCACCGACAAGGCGGTGATCGTCGCCGTGTCCTGCGCCCACCGGGGCGAGGCCTTCGCGGCCGCCCGCCGGCTGATCGACGACCTCAAGCACGAGGTGCCGATCTGGAAGCACCAGGTCTTCACCGACGGCGAGGAGGAGTGGGTCGGCGCCGGCAGCTGCTGACCCGGCCTCCGGCCGGCGGTCCGCATGCGGAGAGTCGCCACGTGCACACGTATCGCTACGATCATGCCAGGCGCGCCGGGCTCTCACTCGAACGGGTCCGGGCCGGTGCTCCGAATACTCCCTGGCAGTGAGCCGATCGGCCCTCCCGTAACCCGGACGGCGCTGCCCGCGTTGTCCGCCGGAGTGGTTAATCTGCTCGTAGACACGACGAGCTGGGAGTTGATATGGGTGCGCTCGCCTGGTTGATCATTCCGGTTGTCGCCGTCCTGCTCGCCGCGCTGTGGGCGGGCTGGGCCCAGCGGGCCCCGAGAGTCACGGGGGACCCGGCCTCACTCGCCGAGCACCGGCGGTTCATGGCCGCGATGGAACGCACCACCGCCGGGAGCGGCGCCCAGGGGGACGGTTCCGGCCGGTAGCCCGGGGGGCGCTCGCTCACCGGCGTCCCGTACTGTCGAGGCATGCCACGCCGCTCCGCGACGATGCTCGCTGCCACCCTGCTGCTCATAGCGCTGCTCTGCGTCTCGGTGCTGATGAAGGTGCCGTACACGGAGATGAGCCCGGGGCCGACGTACAACACGCTCGGCAACCAGGGCGGCAAGCCGGTGATCACCATCACCGGGCGCGAGTCGTACCCGACCACCGGGCACCTCAACATGACCACCGTCCAGGTCACCGGGGCCAAGTACGAGCCCAGCCTGGTCAACGCGGTGGTCGGCTGGCTGCGCGACGACGTGCTGGTCGTGCCGCACGGCAACGTCTACCCGAAGGGGCAGACGGACGCCGACGCCAAGAAGCAGAACGCCGAGGAGTTCGCCTCCTCCGAGGACAGCGCCCGCACCGCCGCGCTCAACCAGCTGGGCGTCCCGGTGGGCAATGAGCTGATCGTCAAGTCGGTCACGGCCGGGGCCCCGGCCGAGGGCCGGCTGCACGCGGGCGACCAGATCGTGGCGGTCGACGGCGCGCCGGTCAGCACGGTCGAGCAGGTGGTGGCCGCGGTCACCAAGCACAAGCCGGGCGAGTCCGCGGTCTTCACCGTGGTGCCGCGGGTCAAGGACGCCTCCGGCAACGGCGGCGCGAACCCGGGGAGCCGGACCGACGTCACCGTCCCCACCGTGCGGGCCAAGGACCTGGACCCGAAGGCGCCGGCCGAGCGGGCGGAGCTCGCGGTGGTCGGCATCGGCACCGCGATCCGGCACACCTACCCGTTCCAGATCGACATCGGCCTGCAGGACGTCGGCGGGCCGAGTGCCGGGCTGATGTTCTCGCTCGGCATCATCGACAAGCTCACCCCGGGCGGCGACATCACCGGCGGCAAGTTCGTGGCGGGCACCGGCACCATCGACGACGACGGCAAGGTCGGCCCGATCGGCGGCATATCGATGAAGCTGATCGCCGCCCGGGACGCCGGCGCCGAGTACTTCTTCACCCCGTCCTCGAACTGCGCCGAGGCGACCAAGAGCATCCCGTCCGGGCTGACCCTGATCAAGACGGACACGCTGGACGGCGCGCTGAAGTCGCTGGAGCAGATCCGCTCCGGGCAGACCTCCGCGCTGCCGTCCTGCGCCGCGAAGTAGCGCCCCGCGGGGGCGCGGCTACGAGAAGGTCGCGAGCAGCGCCTTGGTCAGCCCGGGCACCAGGTCCGGGCCGGTCAGCACCTCGCGGGCGGTGTCCTTGGAGCGCAGCCGCAGCGCGATCTCCCGCTTGCCGTCGCGCAGTACGGCGGCGGTGATCCGCACCTCCTCGCGCTTGGGGTGGTTGGCCACCCACTCGGCGAGCTGGGCGTCGCTGGCGTTGCGCGGGCGGGACTGCTCGGCGCCGGGCGGCAGCATCATCCGCTCGACGACGAGGGCGCAGCCGGCCACCGCGTCGGGCCAGGCGATGGTGCCGAGGAACTTGTCCAGCTCCATACCGGCCGGCAGTTCGTCCTGCTCGACCGGGGTGAGGCCGGCCGTGTCGTCGTCGCCGAGGCCGAGCTGGGCGGCGATCTTCGGGTCGGCCTTGCGCAGGGCGGAGCTGTCCACCAGGGCGAACAGCCGGGCCGGGAGGTCCCAGCCGAGCGTGGCGGCGTACTCGTCGATCTCCAGCGCGGCCCGGGTGAGCGGGGTGGCGGCGGGGAGCTTGGAGACGTCGTCGGGGGAGCCGGGGGAGTTGAGTGCATTGGGCGCGTCGGACATGCCCCAATCCTCACACGTCGGGCGGGGGCGCGGGCGCCGGGCGCCGTCCGAGGGGCGGGGAACGGCCGGAGCGGGGAACGGTGTAGTAACCGTCTGCTAACGGTGGGAACTCGGCCAAAGCCTGGTTAAGTTTCCCTGAAGACCAACCGACTCCAGACGACACAGCTGAGGTGCCACCGTGGTATTCCAGATGCCGGAACGCTCAGGGCCGGGTTTCCGGCGCAGGGTAGGCCCGCCCTCCCGGCGGGCGCGGGTGGCCCTGCTGACCCTGGGCGTGCTCGCGGTGCTGTTCCTGCTGTTCGTCATGTTCGCCGGGTTCTGGACGGACTGGCTCTGGTTCAGATCCGTTCGCTACTCGTCGGTCTTCACCACCCAACTGTGGACGAAGATCGGCCTGTTCGCGGTGTTCGGCCTGCTGATGGCGGTGATCGTCGGCTTCAACATCTGGCTGGCGCACCGGCTGCGGCCGCCGCTGTCGGCGATGTCGGTCGAGCAGCAGAGCCTGGACCGCTACCGGTCGGGCCTGGCGCCGTTCAAGCGCTGGGCGCTGATCGGCGTCTCGCTGGTGATCGGCCTGGTGGCGGGCGCCGCGGCGTCGGGCCAGTGGCGGACCTGGCTGATGTGGACGAACGCGACGTCCTTCGGCGAGAAGGACGCCCAGTTCGGCATGGACGTCTCGTTCTACGCCTTCGACCTGCCGTTCTACGAGTTCCTGCTGGGCTTCGCGTTCAGCGCGGTGATCGTCTCGCTGCTGACCTCGGCGCTGGTGCACTACCTGTACGGGGGGCTGCGGCTGCAGGGCCCGGGCCGGCGGGCGAGCGTGGGCGCGCAGGGGCACCTGGCGGTGCTGCTGGGCGTGTTCGTGCTGCTGAAGGCCGTCGCGTACTGGCTGGACCGGTACGCGCTGGCGGTGAAGACCGGCTCGTACAAGGGGGTTTCCGGCTGGACCGGCCTGCGGTACGTGGACGCCAACGCGTTCCTGCCGGCCAAGACGATCCTGTTCTTCGTCGCGATCATCTGCGCGGTGCTGTTCTTCCTGACCCCGGTGCGCCGCACCTGGGCGCCGGCCCTGATCGGGCTGGGCCTGATGGTGCTGTCGGCGGTGCTGATCGGCGGGCTGTACCCGGCGATCGTGCAGCAGTTCCAGGTCAAGCCGAACGAGCAGGCCAAGGAGACGCCGTACATCCAGAAGAACATCGACGCGACGCGGCAGGCGTACGGGATCGCCGACGCGCAGACCACCCAGTACAGCCCGCAGGCGGCGACGACGGCCGACGCGCTCAAGCCGGACGCGCAGACCATCGCCGACATCCGCCTGCTGGACCCGAACATCGTCTCGCCGACCTTCCAGTCGATCGAGCAGCAGCGCAGCTACTACGCCTTCCCGAACACCCTGGACGTGGACCGCTACGGCTCCGGCACCGACAAGCAGGACACCGTGATCGGCCTGCGCGAGCTGGACCTCAACGGCGTGCAGCGCAACTGGATCAACGACCACTTCAAGTACACCCACGGCTACGGTGCGGTCGTGGCCAAGGGCAACCAGGTCAACGACAAGGGCCAGCCGGTGTTCACCGAGTCCGGTCTGCCGGCCACCGGCGCGCTGGGCGACTACGAGCAGCGGATCTACTACGGCGAGAAGACGACCTCGTACTCGATCGTCGGCGGCTCGAACCAGGAGATCGACTACACCACCGAGACCGGCGAGAACAAGCAGTACCAGTACACCGGCAACAGCGGGGTCTCGCTGGACAACCCGATCACCCGGGCCGCGTACGCGGTGCGCTTCGCCGAGCCGCAGATCCTGTACGCGGGGGCGATCACCGACGGCGCGAAGGTGATCTACAACCGGACGCCGAAGGAGCGGGTGGAGAAGGTCGCCCCGTGGCTGTCGATCGACGCCGACCCGTACCCGGTGGTGCAGGACGGCCGGGTGGTCTGGGTGCTGGACGGCTACACCACCTCGGACGGCTACCCGTTCTCGTCGAAGACGACGCTGGGCACCGCGACCAAGGACTCGCTGACCAACCAGCGCGGTGAGCTGCTGACCGTCGCCAACCAGGTCAACTACATCCGCAACTCGGTCAAGGCCACGGTGGACGCCTACACCGGCGAGGTGAAGCTCTACCAGTGGGACGACCAGGACCCGGTGCTGCGGACCTGGATGAAGGCGTTCCCGGGCACCGTCGAGCCGAAGGCGGACATCCCGGCGGCGCTGCTGCCGCACCTGCGCTACCCGCAGGACATGTTCAAGGTGCAGCGCGACCTGCTCGGCCAGTACCACGTGACCGACTCCAACTCCTTCTTCAACGGCAGCGACATCTGGCAGATCCCGGTGGACCCGACCAGCGACACCAAGCAGGTCCAGCCGCCGTACTACCTGACGGTCCGGATGCCGGACCCGGCGGTCACCTCGGCGAGCTTCTCGCTGACCACGACCTTCGTGCCCAACGGCCGGGACAACCTGGCGGCCTTCATGGCGGTCGACGCCGACCCGGGGCCGGACTACGGGAAGATCCGGATCCTCAAGATCCCGGGCGACAGCAAGACGCTCGGGCCCAACCTGGTGCAGTCGCAGTTCAACTCCCGGCAGGAGGTGGCCTCGCAGATCTACGCGCTGAAGAGCGGCGGTGACGCCGAGCTGGAGTACGGCAACCTGCTGACCCTGCCGGTCGGCGGCGGGCTGCTCAACGTCGAGCCGGTGTACGTGCGCGGACGCGGCGCCAAGTACCCGACGCTGCAGAAGGTCCTGGCGGTGTACGGGAACGACAACGTGGCGTTCGAGAACACCCTGGAGGACGCGCTGAAGAAGGTGTTCGCCGGGGCGGCCCCGCCGACCACGCCGACCGCGCCCTCCACACCAAACACCCCGACGGCGCCGACCAGCCCGACGACGCCCACGTCCCCGACCACGCCGGCGCCGGGCGGGACGATCTCGCCCGAACTGCAGAAGGCGCTCGGGGACGCGGAGAAGGCGTACAACGACAGCCAGACCGCGTTCAAGAACGGCGACTGGGTGGCCTACGGCAACGCCCAGAAGGCGCTCGGCGATGCGCTGAAGGCGGCCGACGCGGCCCGCGGCGGTGCCCCGGCGGCCGCCCCGAGCGCGGGCGCGACCCCGACCGGATCGCAGAGCCCGCACCCGTAGCCCGCTGAGCTGCGACAACCGATTCCTGTTCCACCCCGCGCCCGTGCTATGGTTTAACTACCGACGCGGGGTGGAGCAGCTCGGTAGCTCGCTGGGCTCATAACCCAGAGGTCGCAGGTTCAAATCCTGTCCCCGCTACACAGTGGCCAGAGGCCCGGAGGATTCTTCCTCCGGGCCTCTGGTGTTTTCACCCCGAAGCGGCGGGAACCGCTCCGGTAGTATCGACCGTCGCCAACGACGACGACACGGGGTTTGTGGGGCCCAAGTGTCGGGAAATCGACAAAGCGCCGAAGCAATTTCGTCGGCTTCGGGTCGGCCCCGCCCGAATTCGGCCGGGGCAGGTGTACGCGGGTTGCGGGTGATGCGACGATGGGACACATGGGGGACGGTGCGCGGCCGCTGACCGGTCGTCGGGTCCGGCGCCTCCCCTGGGGGTCCCCCCGGCCGCGGGCCGGGGCACGATGCCGCGACACTCTGGGGGAGCGGGAGTCGGCATGAGGCTGATCGGTAAGAACGGGTCAGGCACCAAGTCCGCGGCGGCCACCGAGGCGGACACCGACGCCTGGGCGGAGAGCCCCGAGAGCCGGCCCGGAGCCCTGCCCGCCCAGCGCACCAGCGGCCTGTCCGAGCGCCCCCCGGCCGCCGGCTACGGCCCCGACAGCCTGGTCCACGTGTCCACCCGTCAGTTCGCCGACGCCGTCCGCCCGTACGGGACCGAGGCCGCCGACGGCCCGCACGCCGCCGCCCTCGACCCGGCCGGCCTGGACACCACCAGCTTCGAGACCGCGCTGGCCGCCCGCGAGAGCGCCGCGCTGGAGGCCCGCCACCGCCAGGCCGCCGACGACGGCGACCCGGACGCCGCCTGCCGGCTCGGCACCCTGCTGCTGCGCCGCGGCGACCTGGAGGACGCCGAACCGTACCTGCGCGCCGCCGCGGCCGCCGGGACGCGCGCCGCCGCCAACAACCTCGGCGTGCTGCTGCACCAGCAGGGCCACCGGGGCGAGGCCGCCCAGTGGTGGCGCCAGGCCGCGGTGGCCGGCAGCGCCCCCGCCGCGCACGCGCTCGGGCTCCAACTGCGCGACCAGGGCGAGGAGGAGGCCGCCGAGTACTGGCTGCACTTCGCCGCCGACCACGGCCACCCGCTCGGCGCCTACGCGCTGGGCGACCTGATGGAGCACCGGCGCGACGTGCGCGCCGAGCGCTGGTTCAAGATCTCCGCCGACGCCGGGCACCGGGAGGCCGCCTACCGGCTGGCCCGGATGCGCGAGGCCGCCGGGGACAAGGAGACCGCCGAGGCCTGGTACCGCACCGCCGCCGCGCGCGGCCACGCCCGTGCCGCGCTGCGCCTGGGCGTGCTGCTGGAGGAGCGCGCCGGCACCGACCAGCCGCTGCTGGAGGAGGCCGCCCGCTGGTACCGGCAGTCCGCGCAGAACGGCGAACCGCGTGCCGCCTGCGCGCTGGGCTTCCTGCTGCGCGACTCCGGGGACCTGGCCGCCGCCGCCGACTGGTGGCGGGAGGCCGCCGAGGCCGGCGACGGCAACGCCGCCAACGCGCTGGGCGCCCTGCACGCCGGGCGCGGCGAGGCCAAGGAGGCCGAGCGCTGGTACCGCACCGCCCTGGACGCGGGCGACCAGAACGGCGCCTTCAACCTCGGCCTGCTCTGCGTCGCCACCGGCCGCGACCAGCAGGCCGAGCAGTGGTACCGCCGGGCCGCGTACGCCGGGCACCGGGAGGCCTGCAACGCGCTGGCCGTGGTGCTGCTGCAGCGTGGTGACGAGTCGGGCGCCGAACCGTGGTTCTCCAAGGCGGCCGAGGCCGGCAGCGTGGACGGCGCGTTCAACCTGGGCGTGCTGCACGCCGGGCGCGGCGAGCAGCGGCAGGCCCAGGAGTGGTACGCGCGCGCCGCCGCCGAGGGCCACGGCGAGGCCGCGCTGCAGCTGGCCGTCGCCCAGGAGCAGCGGGGCAACCTGGCCGGCGCCCTGGAGCGCTACCGGCAGGCGGCCGCCGGCGGGTCGGCGGAGGGCGCGTTCCGGCTGGCCTCGGTGCTGGACCGGCGCGGCGACGCGGACGCCGAGGCCGAGCACTGGTACGCGGTCGCGGCCGACGCCGGCCACCGCCGGGCGCAGGTGCGGATGGGCGTGCGGGCGGCCGAGCGGGGCGCGCTGGAGATCGCCGAGAGCTGGTACCGGCGGGCGGCCGAGGCGGGCAGCCGCAGCGCCGCCTTCAACCTGGGGCTGCTGCTGGCCCGGCAGGACCGGGAGGCCCAGGCGATGCTCTGGTACACCCGGGCCGCCGACGCCGGGCACGGGCGGGCGGCGCTGCGGCTGGCCCTGCTGGCGCTGCGCCGGGGCGAGCCGGTGCAGGCCGAGAACTGGTGCCGCCGGGCGGCCGACTACGGGCCGGCCGAGGTGGCGGAGCGGGCCGGGCGCCTGCTGGGCGCGCTGCACGCGGAGCTGAGCGCGTAGCGCTGCGTGCTGCTAGGCCTGGCCCGTACAGTCCGGGCAGAGGCCGCGGTAGGTGATCTCGGCCGCGGTGACGGTGAAGCCGAAGCGCTCGTCGGCGGGGAGGGCGGCGAGCGGGTCGCCGTGCGGGTGGACGTCGCGGATGGCGCCGCAGCCGGAGCAGACCAGGTGCTGGTGGGCGCGGTGGGCGTTGGGGTCGTAGCGCTTGGCGCGGCCGTCGGTGGCGACCTCCAGGACCTCGCCGAGGCCGACCAGTTCACCGAGGGTGTTGTAGACGGTCGCGCGGCTGATCTCCGGCAGGCGGGCCACCGCGCGGGCGTGCACCTCGTCCGCGGTCAGGTGGACGTGGTCGCCGTCGAGGACCTCGGCCACGACCCGGCGCTGTGAGGTCAGCCGCCAGCCGCGTCCGCGAAGTCGTTCCAGCAGGTCGCTCATGGGAACAGGGTAAGTCACGCTCTGAGATTGGTTCCAGTATTGACTTGGACAAAGTCCAAGTTAGGATCGAGTCGTCACGACCGGATAACGCGGAGGCCCTCTTATGACGACCCAGGACGAGCTGCGCCCCACCCTCACCACGGAGGCGGGTGCCCCCGTCGCCGACAACCAGAACACCGAGACCGCGGGTGTCGGCGGCCCGGCGCTCATCCAGGACCAGCAGCTGTTCGAGAAGCTCGCGCACTTCAACCGCGAGCGGATCCCGGAGCGCGTGGTGCACGCCCGCGGCGCGGCGGCGTACGGCACCTTCACGGTGACCGCCGACCTGACGCCCTTCACCCGGGCCGCGTTCCTGTCCGAGGTCGGCAAGCAGACCGAGGTGTTCCTGCGGTTCTCCACCGTGGCCGGTAACCTCGGCTCGGCCGACGCGGTGCGCGACCCGCGCGGCTTCGCGCTGAAGTTCTACACCGAGGAGGGCAACTACGACCTCGTCGGCAACAACACCCCGGTGTTCTTCATCAAGGACGCCGTAAAGTTCCCCGACTTCATCCACACCCAGAAGCGGGACCCGTACACCGGCTCCCAGGAGGCGGACAACGTCTGGGACTTCTGGGGCCTGTCGCCCGAGGCCACCCACCAGGTGACCTGGCTGTTCGGCGACCGCGGCATCCCGGCCAGCTACCGCCACCTCAACGGCTACGGCTCGCACACCTTCCAGTGGCAGAACGAGGCCGGCGAGTACTTCTGGGTCAAGTACCACTTCAAGACCGACCAGGGCATCCGGAACCTGACCCAGGCCGAGGCCAACCGGCTGGCCGGCGAGGACCCGGACAGCCACCAGCGCGACCTGCGCGAGTCGATCGAGCGCGGCGAGTTCCCCAGCTGGACCGTGCAGGTGCAGATCATGCCGGCGGCCGACGCGGCGAACTACCGCTTCAACCCCTTCGACCTCACCAAGGTCTGGCCGCACGCCGACTACCCGCCGATCGAGATCGGCCGGCTGGAGCTCAACCGCAACCCCGACAACGTCTTCGCCGAGGTCGAGCAGTCGATCTTCTCCCCGGCGCACTTCGTGCCCGGCATCGGCCCGTCCCCGGACAAGATGCTGCAGGGCCGCCTGTTCGCGTACGCGGACGCCCACCGCTACCGCGTCGGCATCAACGCCGACCACCTGCCGGTGAACCGCCCGCACGCCACCGAGGCGCGCACCAACAGCCGCGACGGCCACCTGTACGACGGCCGCCACGGCCGCCAGAAGAACTACGAGCCGAACAGCTTCGGCGGCCCGGCGCAGACCGGCCGCCCGCTGTGGGCCGCCACCCCGGTCACCGGTGCCACCGGCAACCACGAGGCGCCCTCGCACGCCGAGGACGACGACTTCGTGCAGGCCGGCAACCTCTACCGGCTGTTCTCGGAGGACGAGAAGCAGCGGCTGATCGCCAACCTGGCCGGCTTCATCGCCAAGGTCTCGGCCGACCGCGAGGACATCGTCGAGCGGGCGATCGACAACTTCCGCAAGGCCGACGCCGACTACGGGCAGCGGCTGGAGGTGGCCGTCCGGGAGCTGCGCAAGCAGTAGCCGGGGGGCGCCCCTTTGAGCGGCGGGCCCGGTCGACCGGAGGACTGGTCGACCGGGCCCGCACCAGGTCCGGGGCCGGACACTCCCTAGACGCTCAGGCGGCGCAGGGCCTCCTCGTGCAGGATGCCGTTGCTGGCGACGGCGTCCGCGCCGCCGGGGCCGGGAACGCCGTCCAGCCCGGTGAAGCGGCCGCCGGCCTCCTCGACGATGACGCAGTTGGCGGCCATGTCCCAGAGCGACAGCTCGGGCTCGGCGGCGATGTCGACCGCGCCCTCGGCCACCATCATGTAGGACCAGAAGTCGCCGTAGGCGCGGGTGCGCCAGCAGGCGCGGGTGAGGTCCAGGAAGGGGTCGAGGCGGCCGCGCTCCTCCCAGCCGGAGAGGGAGGAGTAGGAGAAGGAGGCGTCCTCGATCCGGGAGACGCCGGAGACGTGGATCCGGGAGGCCTTGGCGAGGCTGCGGCCGGCGAAGGCGCCGAGGTCCTTGGCCGCCCACCAGCGGCGCTGGATCGCGGGGGCGGAGACGATGCCGACCACCGGGCG
Source organism: Kitasatospora sp. NPDC087861 (assembly GCF_044742585.1). NCBI lineage: Bacteria > Bacillati > Actinomycetota > Actinomycetes > Kitasatosporales > Streptomycetaceae > Kitasatospora > Kitasatospora sp. NPDC087861. Next base: position 269,611 of record NZ_JBIUUS010000003.1, on the reverse strand, counting down.
CTCGACGCCGTCCGGGCCGTCCTCCACCAGGGCGATCAGGGTGGCCCAGACCGGGACGCCGCGGATGTAGTTCTTGGTGCCGTCGATCGGGTCGATCACCCAGCGGCGCGGGCCGGAGCCCAGCAGGCCGAACTCCTCGCCGAGCACCGCGTCGCGCGGGCGGGCACGCTGCAGCACGCTGCGGACGAGCTCCTCGGCGGCCTTGTCGGCGTCGCTGACGGGGGTGAGGTCGGGCTTGGTCTCGATCCTCAGGTCGAGGGCGCGGAAACGCTCCAGGGTGACCGAGTCGGCCGAGTCGGCGAGGACGTGGGCGAGTCGGAGATCGTCGTGGTAGTCGGCCATGTCCGAAACCCTAGCGAGCCCACCCGGATCGGGACAGCCGGGCTCGCGGAGCGGGACGCGACCGGCCGCCCGGCGTCAGTGCGCCGTGCCGCTGAGCTGGAGGCCGATCACGCCGGCGATCACCAGGGAGATCGAGACCAGCTTCAGCACCGAGGTGGTCTCCTCCAGGAAGACCATGCCGTAGATGGCGGTGCCGGCCGCGCCGATGCCGGTCCACACCGCGTAGGCGGGGCCGACCGGCAGGGTCTTCAGGGAGAGGGTGAGCAGGCCGAAGCTGCCCAGGGCGAACACGCAGAAGCTGATGGTGGGCCAGAGCCGGGTGAAGCCCTCGCTGAGCTTGAGGTTGATCGCGAAGCCGGTCTCCAGCAGGCCGGCCAGGACCACCAGGGCCCATGCCATCGCGCGCCCTCCCTGTCGATCGACGGGTCGGGCCGCGATGTGGCCCGACCTTCCTATGATCACCAGGCCGGCGCGGTCCGACACCTCGAACGGTCGGGAAACCCCATGGGACGGTAAAACCGCCGAGCGGATCAGTCGCCCTCGCGGGCCTCCTTGCTGGCCAGCAGGCGGCGCAGCGAGTAGAGCCGGGCGGCCTCGGCGTGGCCGTCGGTGACCCAGGCGTCCAGCGCGCAGTCCGCCTCGTCGTGGCTGCAGGCGCGCGGGCAGTCGACGGTGCCGGGCTCCAGGTCGGGGAAGGCGTGGATGACCCGGGACGGGTCGATGTGCGAGAGGCCGAAGGAGCGGAAGCCCGGGGTGTCGATCACCCAGCCCGGGTCCAGCGCCTTCCTGGAGCCCGGCTTGGCACCGGGCGGCGGGGGCAGCCGCAGCGCCAGGGCGGAGACGGTGGTGTGCCGGCCGCGCCCGGTGACCGCGTTGACCCGGCCGGTCTGCCGCTGGTGGTCCGGGACGAGGGCGTTGACCAGGGTGGTCTTGCCGACGCCGGAGTGGCCGATGAACACCGTGGAGAGGCCGCGCAGGTGCTCGCGGACGGCCTCGGCGCCGGCCGTCTCCAGTTCGTCCCGACGGGTGACCACGTAGTCGATGCCGAGCGGCGCGTACGACTCCAGCAGCGGCCCGGCCGGGGCGAGGTCGGACTTGGTGAGCACCAGCAGTGGCTCCATGCCCGCGTCGTACGCGGCCACCAGGCAGCGGTCGATCAGCCGGGGCCGCGGCTCCGGGTCGGCCAGCGCGGTGACGATGGCCAGCTGCTGGGCGTTGGCGACGACGATCCGCTCGTACGGGTCGTCGTCGTCCGCGGTGCGCCGCAGCACCGAGCTGCGCTCCTCGACCCGGACGATCCGGGCGAGCGTGTCGGCGTCCCCCGAGAGGTCGCCGACGATGTTGACCACGTCGCCGACGACGACGCCCTTGCGGCCCAGTTCGCGGGCCTTCATGGCGACGATCTCGCGTTCCTGCTTGGTGCCCGGGTCGATCAGGCAGGTCAGCCGGCCGCGGTCGACGGTCAGCACCATCGCCTCGGCGGCGTCCTCGTGTTTGGGCCGGATCCGGGTCCGCGGCCGGGAGCCCCGGCGGGCGGGGCGGTTGCGGATGTCGTCCTCGTCGGCGTCCTTGCCGTAGCGGCGCATGTGCTCAGTCTCCGCTCAGGCGTCCGCCACCGCTTCGCCGAGCAGTTCCGCCCACATCTTCGGGAAGTCCGGCAGGGTCTTGGCGGTGGTGGCCACGTTCTCCACCTCGACGCCGGGCACGGCCAGGCCGAGCACCGCGGCGGCGGTGGCCAGGCGGTGGTCCTCGTAGGTGTGGAAGATGCCGCCGCGCAGCGGGCGCGGGCGGATCCGCAGGCCGTCCTCGGTCTCGGTGACGTCGCCGCCGAGGTCGTTGATCTCCTTGGCGAGCGCGGCGAGCCGGTCGGTCTCGTGCAGCCGCAGGTGGGCGATGCCGTACAGGTGGGACTCGGAGTCGGCCAGCGCGGCGACGGCGGCGATCACCGGGGTGAGCTCGCCGACGTCGTGCAGGTCCGCCTCGATGCCGTGGATCCGGCCGGTGCCGGTGAACTGCAGGCCCTCGTCGGTGAACTCGCAGGCGCCGCCCATCCGGGTGTAGATCTCGCGCAGCTGGTCGCCGGGCTGGGAGGTGTGCTTGGGCCAGTCGCGCACGGTCACCCGGCCGCCGGTGACCAGGGCGGCGGCGAAGAACGGCGCGGCGTTGGAGAGGTCCGGCTCGACCACCAGGTCGCGGCCGATCAGGGCGCCGGGGGTGACCCGCCAGACGTCCTTCTCGCCGCCGTCCTCGGGGGCGTCGACCTGGACGCCGGCCAGGCGCAGCATCTCGACGGTCATCCGGATGTGCGGCAGCGACGGCACCGGGCCGCCGACGTGCCGGACCTCGACGCCGTGGTTGTAGCGGGCGCCGGAGAGCAGCAGGGCGGAGACGAACTGGGAGGAGGAGGAGGCGTCCAGCTCGACCGGGCCGCCGTCGAGCGCGCCGGTGCCGTGCACGGTGAGCGGGAAGGCGCCGCGGCCGCCGTCGTCGATCCGGGCGCCGAGCGCGCGCAGGGCGTTGATCACGCCGTGCTGGGGGCGCTCGTAGCTGCGCGGGTCGCCGTCGAAGTGCACCGGGCCGTCGGCGAGGACGGCGAGCGGGGGCAGGAAGCGCATGACGGTGCCGGCGTTGCCGACGTCGATCGAGGCCGGTCCGCGCAGCGCGGGGGCCGGGATGACCCGCCAGGCCTCGCCGCCGCCGGTGCCGCCGGAGTCGTTGTTGACCTTCTCCTCGATGCCGACGCCGAGGGCGCGCAGGCCGTCGGCCATCAGCTGGGAGTCGCGGCTGCGCAGCGGGCGGCGCACCCAGCCGGGCTCGTCGGCGAGCGCCGCCAGCACCAGGGCTCGGTTGGTGACCGACTTGGAGCCGGGGATGGTGACGGTGGCGTCAACGGGGGTGGTCGCGACGGGGGCGGGCCACAGGGTCTCGGTCATGGGGGCCAGTTTAGGGGCCGTACCGGAACGGCCCCTGCTGCGGCCGGATGACGGACGGCTGCCCGCCCGCCGGGTCACAGCGGCTTGAGCAGCCAGCTCGTGCTGAGGGCCAGGCAGGCGAGGGCGGTGAGCAGGAAGACGGTGATCCAGGCGAGGCCGGGGATGTGGGTGAGGCGGGCGAGCTGGTCGGCGTCGGAGTCGCGGGCCCAGCCGATGCGGCGCTGGTGCTGGAGTTCGAGGACCGGGCGGACGGCGCCGAACAGCAGGAACCAGCAGCCGAGGTAGGCGAAGCCGGCCTGGACCTCGGCGCTGCCGAACCAGGAGACCAGGAAGAAGGCGCCGCCGGCGACCAGCACGGTGAACAGGCCGAAGGCGTTGCGGATGCGCACCAGCAGGGCGAGCAGCAGGGCGATGGCCAGCCAGAGCAGCAGGGTGATCCGGCCGGTGGAGAGCAGGGCGGCGCAGCCGAGGCCGAGCAGGGCGGGGGCGGTGTAGCCGGCGGCGGCGGTGAGGATCATGCCGGGGCCGGTGGGGCGGCCGTAGGAGAGGGTGAGGCCGGAGGTGTCGGAGTGCAGCCGGATGCCGGCGAGCCGGCGGCCGGTGACGAGGGCGATCAGGCCGTGGCCGCCCTCGTGGGCGATGGTCACGGCGTTGCGGGTGACGTGCCAGAGCGGGCGGGCGAGGACGGCGAGCAGGGCGGCGCCCGCGGTGGCCAGGACCAGCCAGCCGGGCGGGGCGGGCTGGGTCCCGGTGACCTGGTTCCACAGTGCGCCGAGGTTCTGGTCGGTCGGTTGTGTACTCATCGTTTCTTCTCCGCCTCCGTCCGCTGCGTTGGGCCGTTCGGGGCAGCCTCCCATGCGGGGACGGGCGGGCGGGAGCGGGCGGTTCTCCTGGTGGGATGAAGAAGTGGTGAGCGGGCCCGGCATGGCAAGCTGGCCCGCATGTGCGGTCGCTTCGCAGCCAGTGGCAAGCCCGAGGACATCGTGGAGCTCTTCGGCGTCGAGCAGTGGGATCCGGCGGAGACGTTGGCCCCCAGCTGGAACGTCGCTCCGACGAACAGCGCCTTCGTGGTGCTGGACCGGGTGCCCAGGGGCGGGTCGCGGGCGGTGCGGCAGTTGCGGGTGCTGCGGTGGGGCCTGGTGCCGCAGTGGTCGAAGTCGGCCGAGACGGCGGTGAAGATGATCAACGCCCGCTCGGACACGGTGCACGAGAAGCCCTCGTACCGGCAGGCCTTCGCCTCGCGCCGGTGCATCCTGCCGGTGGACGGCTACTACGAGTGGCAGACGGTGGCGGCCGAGCGGGGCAAGCCGCGCAAGAAGCCGTTCTTCGTCGCCCGGGCCGACGGCACCCCGCTGGCGCTGGCCGGACTGTACGAGTTCTGGCGGGACCGGACGGTGCCGGCCGACCACCCGGCGGCCTGGCTGGTGACCTTCACCATCGTCACCACCGACGCCGAGGAGTCGTTGGCGCCGATCCACGAGCGGATGCCGCTGTTCCTCGACCCGGTCTCCTACGACGAGTGGCTGGACCCGGGGCAGGCCGACCCGGACGAGCTGCGCCGGCTGCTGATACCCCCGCCGCCCGGCGCGCTGCTGGCCACCCCGGTCTCGCCGGCGGTCGGCAACATCCGCAACGACGGCCCGGAGCTCAAGGAGCCGTGGGCCGAGGTCGAGTACGAGACCACCCTGTTCTGAAACCTGCTGGAGTGACTGTTGTGAGGACCACCGAGCTCGTCCCCACCGAGGCGGGGGACGCCCGGATCACCTATCACCGGGCGGCCGACCCGAGGGTGGTGCTGGCGCTCGGGCACGGCACCAGCGGGGCGATCGACAGCCGGGACCTGGCGGCGCTGGCCGGGAGGCTGCCGTCGCGCGGGATCACCGTGACGCTGGTCGAGCAGCCCTGGAAGGTGGCCGGGAGGAAGCTGGGCCCGTCGGCAGCGAAGACGCTGGACCTCGGCTGGCGGCCGGTGGCCGAGCGGCTGGCCGGGCAGGGGCCGGCGCTGGTGGTCGGCGGGCGCAGCGCCGGGGCGCGGGTGGCCTGCCGCACCGGCGCGGCGACCGGGGCGGTGGGGGTGGTGGCGCTGGCCTTCCCGCTGCACCCGCCGGGCAAGCCGGAGAAGAGCCGGGCGCAGGAGCTGCTGGAGTCGGGGCTGCCGACGCTGGTGGTGCAGGGCGCGGCGGATCCGTTCGGCGGGCCGCAGGAGTTCCCGGAGCTGCCGGCCGGGCACGAGCTGGTGGCGCTGCCGTACGGCAACCACGGTTTCGAGGTGCCCAAGCGGGCGTCGCTGGGCCAGGACGAGGTGCTGGAGCTGATCTGCCGGGCGGTGGGGGACTGGGTGCTGAGGGTCGGGTGAGGCGGCGCGGGCGGCCGTGAGCAGGGAGTTTCCACTCGATCACTCGTGCGAGTGATTCCGGGGTGGGCACGGGAATGCGGGCGAGGTCCGGGTGGTTGACACCCTCGTCAGCACGATTCCCGTTGAGAGGCAGGGCAGATGGGTTCGATCGCGTGCCCCGAGCGGTCACAGCAGCGCGAGGCCGCCGCGGCGTTCGCCCCCGCCTGGTCCGACTGGATTGTCGCGGGCGAGAAGCCCGTCAGCCCGATATCCTCCATTTCGGGGCGGCCCGCCGTGGGTCGTGCCCGCCATGGCGAGGAGGTGGGTCCGGTCGTCGGGACCGAGCACGAGGCCGAGCCGGGCCGGGGCCCGGAGGAGGGCCAGCCCGCGGGCGAGGCGCTCACCGGTGAGGAGCTGGCCGAGGCGATCGGTGAGGACACCTTCCGGGTGTCGGCGGAGGAGTCCGAGGAGGCCCGGCGGGAGCGCTTCGAGCGCGACGCCCTGGGCTACCTGGATCCGATGTACTCGGCGGCGCTGCGCATGACGCGCAACCCCGCGGATGCGGAGGACCTGCTCCAGGAGGCGTTCGCCAAGGCGTACGCGTCCTTCCACCAGTTCCGTGAGGGCACGAACCTCAAGGCCTGGCTGTACCGCATCCTCACCAACACGTTCATCAACTCGTACCGCAAGAAGCAGCGCGAGCCCCAGCGCACGGCGGCGGAGGAGATCGAGGACTGGCAGCTGGCCCGCGCCGAGTCGCACATGTCGACCGGTCTGCGCTCGGCCGAGACCCAGGCACTCGACCACCTGCCCGACAGCGATGTGAAGGACGCGCTCCAGGCCATCCCGGAGGAATTCCGGATCGCCGTCTATCTCGCGGACGTAGAGGGCTTTGCGTACAAGGAGATCGCGGACATCATGGGTACTCCCATCGGTACGGTGATGTCCCGGCTGCACCGCGGCCGCCGTCAGCTGCGCGGCATGCTGGAGGATTACGCCCGTGAGCGCGGGCTGGTCCCGGCCGGTAGCGGGGCAGGGCAGGAAGCGAAGGGCTCGGGCTCATGAGCTGCGGCGATCCGCACGAGACGGAGTGTGGCGAGGTCCTCGACCACCTCTACGAATTCCTCGACAACGAGATGACCGAGGGCGACTGCGCCAAGCTGCGCGTGCACTTCGAGGAGTGCTCGCCCTGCCTGAAGCAGTACGGGCTGGAGCAGGCGATCAAGGCGCTGATCAAGCGCTCCTGCGGGTGCGACGACGCCCCGAGCGACCTGCGCAGCAAGGTGCTGGCCAGGATCGACTCGATCCGGGCCGGGCAGCGCTCGGGCGAGCAGGTGGTGGTCGCGGTCGACACCACGGTCGAGATCCACGTCGAGCAGGCCCGGCCGGCGCCGACGGCCGCCGAGGCCTCGGACGAGCCAGCGGTGCGCCCCGGCGCACCCGTCGAGGCGGGCGCCCCGGCGGAGTAGCCGGGCGGCCGGGCGGAGCAACCGGACGGGCCCGCCGGCGAGGGCGGGACGAACGGTCCGGACACGGAGTCCAACGGCCCCGGGAGCGTGCGCTCCCGGGGCCGCTCCCGTTGTGCTCGCATGCGCCCCTCACTCGTTCGAGTGAGTTGGCGGTGCGCCAGCTGCGTCATCGCGCGATCATGCGTCCTTGCGTCCGGGTGGCGGCCTATCCTCCTGACGGACGCTCACCGCCGGTCCGCCCGGCGCGCTGAGGCAACGCGGGCCCGGACGGCGGGGGAGGTCGAGATCGCTACCGACAGTGGAGGCGCGGCCCTGCCGGAGGGGGCGACGCGCTACCTGGTGGCCGTCCCGGTGGCGGCGCTGTGCTGCCTGCTGCCGCTGCTGCCGACCGGGGTGGCGCCCGGCCTCCCGCGCTGGCTCGGCGCCCCCGTGGACTGGCCCAAGGTCGGGCTGCTGGCCTTCCTGCACGGCTGCTGGGAGTCGCTGGCCCAGGGCCTGCCGACGCCCTGCCTGCGGCTGGTGCGCCGACTGCTGCGCCGCCCGCCGCCGCCCGAGCGGGCGCCCGCCCGCCCCGGGGTCAACGCCTTCTTCCCGGTGCTGTTCGCCGGCGTGCTGATGCTGCCGCCGGCCGCCGCCGCGCTGGTCGCGGTGCCCGCCGCGCTGCTCGGCGGGCCGAGCGGACGCACCTGCCGCACCCGCCAGCTGTGGAACGGCTCCCAGCTCGCGCTGTGCGCCTTCGCCGCCTCGGCCGCCTTCCACCTGCTGCACGGGCCGCAGCTTCTGCTCGGCTCCCGCTTCCCGGCCGCGCTGCTGCCCGGCTTCGCCGCCGTCGTCACGTTCTGCCTGGTCAACGGGGTGCTGGTGGGCGCCATGCTGATGCTCGCCGAGGACCGCCGCCCCGGGGTGCTGCTGCGCGGGGCGGGCACGGTGTGCGGGCTGCCGGTGCTGGTGCACGCGGCCGGCGGGCTGATGGTGGCCGTGCTCTGGCAGGGCCCGTACGGGGCGTTCGCGGCGCTGCTGGCCTTGCTGCCGCTGTCGATCTCGGCCTGGGTGTTCGCCCAGGGCCAGCGCGAGCGGGACGCCCACCAGGCCACCGTGCAGTCGCTGGTGCAGGCGGTGGAGATCAAGGACGCCTACACCCGCGGGCACAGTGAACGGGTCGGCCGGGCCTCGGTGTTGATCGCCGGTCAGCTCGGCATGGAGGCCGAGCGGCTGCGCACCCTGCGCTTCGCGGGGATCCTGCACGACGTCGGCAAGCTGGGCGTGGCCACCGAGCTGCTGCGCAGAAACGGTCCCCTCAGCGCGGCGGAGCGGCGGGCCGTCGAGGTCCACCCGGTGTACGGGTACGAGCTGGTGCGCGGGATCGCCTTCCTCGGCGAGGCGCACGCCGGGATCCTGCACCACCACGAGCGGATGGACGGCCGGGGCTACCCGAGCGGGCTGGCCGGCGAGCAGATCCCCGAGTTCGCCCGGATCATCTCGGTCGCCGACGCCTTCGACTCGATGACCTCCACCCGCTCCTACCGGCGCGGCCGCCCGGTTGCCGAGGCCGTGGCCGAGCTGGAGCGCTGCTCGGGCAGCCAGTTCGACCCGGTGATGGTCCGGGCGCTGATCGACGCGCTGGCCGGGTACGACTGGCAGCCGGTGCTGCCGCCGCCCGAGGACAGCATCCGGGCCGTCCCGGACATCCCGCTCGGGGTGCCCGAGCCGGTGCGGGCGGCGCCGGTGCGGGTGCCCGCGCAGGGCGGGACCGCCTCCCCGGCCGGGCAGCCGTGACCGCGGCCGGCCGCGAGGCCCGCGCGGTGCACGCGGCGGCGGCCGCGCTGCTGGCGTTCGCGGGGGGCGCGGTCGGGCTGCGCGGGGTGGCCGAGCCGAGGGTCGCGCTGGCGTTCACCGCGCTGATCGCGCTCGGCGAGTGCGTCCGGATCACCCTTCCGGGGGACCGCGAGCAGGCGCCGATCGGCGCGGCCGGCGCGCTGGCGTACGCCCTGCTCGGGCCGCTGCGCGGGGTGCCCACCGCGCACGGCACGCTCCAGGTGGTCGCGGTGACCGGCGTCGGCCTGCTGCTGGCCTGGCTGCCCGGGCTCGCGCTGCCCTGGCTCAGGGCGTGCCGTGCGCCGCTGGGCCGGCCGGGCCCGCCGCACCGCTCCCGCCCGGGGCGCCCGCACCGGCGCCCGCCCTGGGCCGACCCGGCCCGGCGGGACAGCGCCGCCCGCCGGCTGCTCGGGGTCGGTTTCGCGGCCGCCGTCTTCCAGCCGCTCTACAACGGCGGTCTGGTCGACCGCTTCTCGCCCGAGGGCCCGGCGTACGGCGCGTTCCTGACCACCGTCGCCGCGTTGGCCGCGCTCTGCGACGCGACCCTGGCGGCGCTGCTGCGCCGGTCGGCGGCGGGCCCGGAGACCGGGCTGCGGTTCCCAGCGGCGCTGGAGGACGAGCTGCGCTCGCTGTTCGGGATCGGCTCGGCGATCGTCGCCACCGGGATGCTGGTCAGCCTGGCGGCCGGCGAGGTCGGGCTGTGGGCGCTGCCGCTGTTCTGCACCCCGCTGCTGCTCGCCCAGGTGTCGTTCCGGCGGGCCGCGGCGGTGCGGGCCACCACCGGGCAGACCATCGCCAGCCTGGCCCGGGCCACCGAGGTGGCCGGCTACACCCCGCACGGCCACGCCCGCCGGGTCGCGGACACGGCGTGCGCGCTGGGGCGCGAGCTGGGGCTGGGCACCCGCGAGCTCGCCCTGCTGGAGTACGCGGCGCTGATGCACGATGTGGGCCAGCTGTCGCTGGTCGAGCCGGTGCCGGACGGCGCGACCGCGCTGCTGCCCTGCGCCGAGCAGCAGCGGATCGCCCGGCTGGGCAGCGAGGTGATCCGCCGCACCGGGGTGCCCCGGCAGGTCGCCGAGCAGGTCGCCCGGCTGGCCGACCCGGTGCCCGGTCCGGTCGGCGGGGACGGCTCGGTGCCGCTGGCGGCCAGGATCATCCGGGTGGCCAACGCCCACGACGACCTGCTGACCGCGGCGCGCGGCCGCGGGCTGGGCGAGGCGGTGGGCCGGCTGGAGGCGCTGGAGCTGCTGCGGCTGGGCCGCGGCCGGGTGTACGACGCCCGGGTGGTGGACGCGCTGGCCCGGGTGGGCGGCCAGGTGCGGGCCTGAGCCGGTGCCCGGCCCGGTGCCCGGCTCGGGTCTCCGGCGCCCGGCTCGGGTCCCCGGCGCCCGGTCCGGACCGGGCGGCCCCCACCGGGGTTGAGGCGTGGCGGCCGGGCGGGCAGGCTGGGTAGGGGCGGGCCCCGACCTCGGCGGTGGGGAGCGCGGGCGGGGGCGGGCGTGGTTGGATGCGGTCGTAGCGTGGAAACACCGACCCGGGGCACCGGGCCCCGACCCCGCGGAAGCGGATCCGGGCGCGGTGGTACGGGACTTGAGCGGACGACGACGGCAGGGACGAACGTGAGGATCTTCCACCGGGCACGGCACCGGCCGTCCGCCACCTGGCGGCAGACGACCGACCGGGCCTTCACGCTGATCGGCGACGGCCGCTACGAGGACGCCGGCGCGCTGCTGGTGATGGCCGCCGACCTGGAGCCCTGGCTGTCCGACTCCTGGTTCAACCTCGCCCTGCTGCACAAGTTCCGCCGGGACTGGGAGCAGGCCCGCTCGGCCGGACTGCGGGCCGTCGCCCTGCTGGACCGCGAGCACGGCGCCCCCGACTGGTGGAACCTCGGCATCACCGCGACCGCCCTGCAGGACTGGCCGCTGGCCCGCCGCGCCTGGCAGGCGTACGGGTTGAAACTGCCCGGCGGCCCGGGCGGGCAGCCGGACGGCCCGGTCAGCCTGGACCTCGGCACCACCCCGGTGCGGCTCTCCCCGGACGGCGAGTCCGAGGTGGTGTGGGGCCGCCGACTGGACCCGGCCCGGATCGAGGTGCTGTCCATCCCGCTGCCGTCCTCCGGCCGCCGCTGGGGCGAGGTGGTGCTGCACGACGGCGCCCCGCACGGCGAGCGGGTCACCGACGGGGTCGCCTACCCGGTGTTCGACGAGATCGAGCTGTGGGCGCCCTCCCCGGTGCCGACCTACGTGGTGCTGCTGCAGGCCGCCACGGCGGGGGACCGGGACGCGCTGGAGCGGGTGGTCGCGGACGCCGGCTTCGCGGCGGAGGACTGGACGTCCTCGGTGCGGCTGCTCTGCCGGGCCTGCTCGGAGAGCCGGATGGCCGCGGACGACGGGCACACCGCCCACCACGACCCGCACGACGACGGCGACGCCGCGCACCCCGGCCACCTGAGCCACCTCAGCCAGGGCGGCGCGGCCGGGATGTCCTGGCTGGTGGAGCGGGAGTGCGGGATCGCCGCGCCCGCCCTGCTGGTCCGTTCACTGCTGGACCGCTGGGCCGCGGCGTCCCCCGGGACGAGGGCGTACCGTGATCTGGAGGAAGTCTGTTGAGCGCGCCGCTTACCCTTGACCGGTATACCCGGCGCGAGCCGTATACCTGGACCATTCTCGGAAGCGGAAGCGGATAGGCAGCGATGGCGGAGCAGCACGACCACCAGCACGACCACGACCACGACCACGGCCACGAGTCGGCGGCCGACGAGGCCCCGCTGAAGGTGGTCGGTGAGGAGCCGGACCTCTCCCGGGGCACCGCGCGTCCGATCACCGTCGTGGGCAACCCGGTCCTGCACCGCGAGGTCAAGGACGTCACCGCGTTCGACGGTGAGCTGTCCGGGCTGATCGACGACATGTTCCAGTCGATGTACGCGGCCGAGGGCGTGGGCCTGGCGGCCAACCAGATCGGCGTGGACCTGAAGGTCTTCGTCTACGACTGCCCGGACGACGAGGGCGTGCGTCACATCGGCCACGTGATCAACCCGACGCTGGAGGAGTACCCGGCGGACCGCCGGCGGGTGCTGGACGACGGCAACGAGGGCTGCCTGTCGGTGCCGACCGCGTACGCCGAACTGCCCCGCCCGGACTACGCGGCGGTGACCGGCGTGGACAAGGACGGCACGGCGATCCGGGTCGAGGGCACCGGCTTCTTCGCCCGCTGCCTGCAGCACGAGACCGACCACCTGTACGGCACCCTCTACATCGACAAGCTGTCGAAGCGGGACCGCAAGGACGCGCTGAAGCAGATGGCCGAGGGCACCCCGCGCTACGCGACGGTGCCGAACAGCTGACAGCGTCGAACAACTGACAGCGCCGAACAACTGACGGTGCGGGACGTACGAGGGCCGGGACACGAGCGGTGTCCCGGCCCTCGGCGTTGCGTCAGCCGGGCGCCCGGCCGGTGGACTCGCGGGCGACCAGCTCCGGCGTGAACAGGTAGTCCCGGGCCTGGCCGCCGTGCCCCTCCAGCTGGCGCCACAGGGCCTCGGCGACCGCCGCGCCCATCTCCTGGATCGGCTGGCGCACGGTGGTCAGCGGCGGGTTGCTGTGGGCGGCCAGGTAGCAGTCGTCGTAGCCGACCACGGAGAGGTCGCCGGGCACCGAGCGGCCGGCCTCGCGGGCGGCCTGGGCGACGCCGAGGGCCATCAGGTCGCTGCCGGCGATGATCGCGGTGACGCCCGCGTCGAGCAGCTGGGTGATCTCGATCCTGTCGCTGACCGCCGCGCTCAACGACGTGATCCTGGCGAACATCTTCCTGACCTCGAACGACTCCAAGACCGTCGCGGTCGGCCTCTACGGCATCATCTCCGGCCAGCAGGACCAGAACTACGGCCTGTTCGCGGCCGGTGCGCTGGTCACCTCGCTGCCGGTGATCGTGGTCTACCAGTTCCTCCAGCGCTACCTGGCCCAGGGCCTGACCGCCGGCTCGGTCAAGGACTGAGCGCCGCAACGCCGCTGCCCCGTGAGGAACTTCCTCACGGGGCAGCGGCGTTGCGGCGCCTGTCAGGCCGGGACGAAGAGCCACTCCGGGCCGTAGGTGAAGCGCGGGTCGGCGGGGAGCTTGACGCCGTTGATCTGCTGGGCGGTGCCGCGCAGTTGGCCCATCAGCCCGATCGCCTGGAAGAGCGAGTTCGGCCCGGCGGCGCCCCAGGCCTGTTCGAGGGCGCGCAGCATGTCGCTGTACTGCTGGTTGAAGGTCCGCAGGAGGGCGGCCGTGGCCTGGTCGGGCTTGTTGGCGGGGTCGTTGGCCCAGCCGCCGGCCGGGACGCGGGCGACCGGGTGGGCGTCCGGCAGCGGGAGGTCGGGGCCGGTGAACTCGAACTTCTTCGTCGTGGGGTTCTGGACCAGCTTCTTGCCGACGGCGATCTCCTTGAAGGCGTAGTAGTGGGCGAGTTCACCCGGGACGCCGGGGAAGGGGTTGTCCGGGGAGGCGTCGGTGCCCTCGCCCTGGGCCTGGATGACGTGGATGGCGTTCAGCACGTCGTCGATGGTGTTCATCGGGACGATGTCGTTGCCGGCACCGTGGCTCGACCCGAGCGGAAAGCTCACCTGGTGCCGGCCGGTGAGGAGGTCGGCGAACTTCGGGAAGACCTTGGCGATGCGCTGGTAGAAGGCGCCGATCGTGTTGCCGTCGGCGGCGAAGGCGAGCGGGTTCTCGGGCTTCTCGATGTCGGAGAAGAGGCCCGCCGAGTCGCGGGTCAGCCCGCTGAGGAAGACCTCCAGCCCGGGGTTGACGCCGCCGGGCAGCTCGCCCGGGTACGTGGGGACGGTGAGCGGGTCGGTGAGGACGACGGTGCCGCCGATGCTGGTGAGCATGTTGCAGACCAGGCCGAAGTGTGACATCTCGTCGAAGACGATCTCGTGGATGGTGTTGCGGATCGGCTGGCTGTTGTCCGGATCGGTGATCGACCAGAGCGCGGTGGCGTACGGCGGGATGGTCGACAACTCCAGCATGATCGCCCGCTGGAGCGCGTCCTTGAGCTCCTGCTCGGTCCAGTCCTCCTCCGGGATGTTCATGAGCTGGACGATCGCGTCGCTCCGGTAGTCCAGGATTCCGGTCGTCACGGCGTACCCCTTTCGTTCGGCTGTGCGCCGGACCGTAGCGGGGGGCCTGGTGGTACGTGTGCGCGCGATGCCGGTGCGGCCCGGGAGTTCATTCGGACGGGCGGGGGTACCGTCCGGCGCGCGTCTGTACGAGCGCACCCTTGGGTGCGCCTCTGCGCATCTACCGCCGGGCAACGGTGGCCCACAAGGATGGGTAGCCGGACGTGTTCCGCACGCGAAGGGATCGCAGCATGGGTGAGCACGAGAAGCCGCCGCCGGACCCGAGCCAGGGGGAGCCGCCGCCGGGCAATGCCGACGGGCAGGTGCCGCCTCCGCCGCCGAGCGGGGGGAAGCACAAGAAGTGACCCGTGACCTGGCGGGCCGCCGCGAGCGGCTGGACACGGTGATGGAGCAGCGCGGGGCGTGGCCGACCGACTCGCCGTGGCTTCGCGAGGCCATGGCCGCGCTGCCCCGCGACGCGTTCGCGCCGGATCGGCTGTGGCGCTGGGACGGCCACGCCTACGTGCCGCTCGACCGTGCGACTGATCCAGCCGCGTGGGCGGACGAGCTGTATGCCGACCCAGACGCGGCGGCGGTCACCCAGGTCACCGGTGGACTTCCGTCGTCGAGTCTCTCGGCGCCCGCAGTGGTCGCGGACATGCTGGACAGCCTCGTGCTGGAGCCCGGCCACACGGTGTGGGACATCGGTACCGGGCAGGGCTGGAGCTGCGCGCTCGCCGCGTGGCGCGCCGGCCCCGGCCGGGTCGTCTCCACGGAGATCGACGAAGGCCTCGCCGTGCTCGCCCGCCGACGGCTTGCCACCGCCGGGGTCGACGCCGAGATCTCTGCCGGCAATGGCACCGGCAGTGTGCCGCCCGGCGGCCCGTTCGACCGGATCCACGCGACCTATGCCGTCGAGACCGTCCCGTACGAGTGGATCAGCGCCGCCGGGCCGGGCGGCCGGATCGTCTATCCGTGGGGACGGCTCGGGCACGTGGCGCTGACGGTGGGGGCCGACGGACGCAGTGCGAGCGGCTGGGTACAGGGCCTCGGACAGTTCATGGCCGACCGGTCCGGTCCGGCTCCGGCTTCGGCCGGTTACGACGGCTACGCGAAAGTACGCGGCACCGGCGATCCCGACGCCGGGCAGGTCGTCGAACGTGACCTCGCCCCGCTCGCCGACAACTGGGATCTACGGTTCGCGGTTCGCGTCGCCGTTCCGGGCGCCCTGGTGGTCACCGGCCGGGACGAGGAGGGCGTCAACGCCTGGATCCACGACGGCACCGCGTCGTGGGCGGCCCTGTCCGCGCGTGGCGACGGCAGCGCCGTGCTGTACCAAGGCGGTCGGCGACGCATCGGCGACGAGCTGTTGACGGCCTGGGCGCAGTGGGAGGCGCACGGCCGACCGGCACCGTACGACTACGGGATCACCGTGACGCCGGAGCGCCAGTGGGCGTGGCTGCGCGAGCCGGACGGCTGCCGCTGGCCCATCACCGAAGGAGGGGGAGTGTCGAGTGGCACTCCCCTTCTGGACCTCGGTGCTGAGAGGTCATCGTCGAGAGAGATGGACGGCCGTTGGGGTTGCACCTCGTGCGGCTCCACCTGGGCCTGAGACAGCGAGGAGGGCCGGCAGCATGCCGATCTGCGCGGAGTGCCGCACTGCTGAGGCGGTCATCGAGGACCTGGACGTGCATCCGCCCCGGCCGTGGTGCGTGGGATGCGCGACTGCCCTG
Source organism: Kitasatospora sp. NPDC087861 (assembly GCF_044742585.1). Lineage (NCBI taxonomy): Bacteria > Bacillati > Actinomycetota > Actinomycetes > Kitasatosporales > Streptomycetaceae > Kitasatospora > Kitasatospora sp. NPDC087861. The sequence continues at coordinate 253,885 of NZ_JBIUUS010000003.1, read as the reverse complement.
GTCAGGGCAGGTGACCCGGTGCTCAACTACCGTGCCCTGACCGGCGAAGCTGTCGACTACTCGCGCGTCCTGTCCCAGCGCAGCACCGCTGTTCTCCCGTTCGGGTGACCGGCCTGGCCGACGATCGCGCATGAGGTACGACGAAGCGCCCCCTGGAATTCACCGGTCCGGGCGGGCGCGCGCGCCTTATTCGGGCTGCTTGAATCCAGCGGCCCCGATAGCACCTCAGGTATCGTCCCCGCCCCGCCCGGCGTGAGAGCCGGGCGGGGCGGGGGAGTTCAGGGCTGGTGGGTGGTGATGGTGATCGGGTGGGCGGTCCAGTCGGTCATCTCACCGACGTAGAGGGTCATGCTCCAGCTGCCGCCCCGGGAGAGGCAGAGGGCGACTCCGTCGCCGCCACCGGGCCCGATGCAGAGGCGGATGAAGTCGCGGTGGGCCTCGCGGACGGGGAGTTCGCGGACGCGCTCCCAGAGGACGGGCAGCGCGTGGTCGAGGCTGGGGAAGTCGGCGGGCGCCATGATGCCGCTGATCCCGGCGCGGACGGCGCTCACGCGGCGTGCTCGGCGGGGGAGGAGATGTGGCACCAGACGAACTTGCCGATGCCGCCCTTGCGGGGGCAGCAGCCCCACTGGGTGGCCAACTCCTGGACGAGCAGCAGGCCTCGGCCGGTCTCGGCGGAGGCGGAGGCCGGGTGGAGCGTCGGCTCCTTGCTGTTGGCGTCGTGCACCTCGATGCGGAGGGTGTCATCCGGGGCGAGGTGGTAACGGACGAAGATCAGCCGATCGCGCGGGGCGCGGGCGTGCTGGATGGCGTTGGTGACGAGCTCGCTGACCAGCAACTCGCCGATGGGGAGGAGGACTTCGCCGGAGGGGAGGGGGAGGAGGAAGTCTCGGAGCTCCTGGCGGGCGGCCCGGGGGGACTTGCTTTGTCGGGGGAGCCAGCAGGTCTGCTCGGTGGGGATGGGGGAGACGGTTTCAGGCATGGCGGGGCCACCTCCGGAGTGTGCGGGGTGAAGACGGCTGAAGAAGGCATGGGGATGCCCGGGGGTAGACCGCCATGATCACGATGTGTCGATTAGCGGACTACGTTGAGTAGCATGCTCCTGGAAGCTTCCATGTTGCAAGTCTCCACTTTGAAAGCCGGGTAAGGATTGTTGCCGGCGGCAGGGGCGGGGCAGACTTGCGGATCACAGATGAGGGGAGGTCATGGCAGTGCCTTTGAACAGAAACCCGACAGTTCGGCAGCGGCGGTTGGCTCGAACGCTCAAGGAGCTGCGGACCGAGGTGGACATGACGATGGCTCAGGCTGCTCGTCACCTCGCATGCGCCGAGAGCAAGATCAGCCGTATCGAGGCCGCGCAGTCGGGCATCCGGCTGGTGGACCTCCGGTTGCTACTTGACCTGTACGGGGTGACGGACCTGGAGACCCGGGGCCGGTTGGAGGTCCTGTCGCGTGAGGGTCGTCTTCGTGGGTGGTGGGATCGCTACTCGGACACCCTGTCGCCGCACTATGCCGACTACATCGCACTGGAATCCGATGCGTCGGACATGTACAGCATCCAAACTCTTCTGGTGCCTGGGATTTTGCAGACCGAGGAGTACACCACGGCGGTTGTGAGGGCGCAGATAGAGGATGCGACGTCCGACCAGATCGAGACACTGACGAAGGTTCGTCAGGAACGTCGATCAGTCCTGGTGAGGGATGCGCCCTTGAGGGTATGGGCTGTGATTTCGGAGTCTGCGCTCAGGCATCAGGTCGGTGGTTCGTCAGTCATGCGTGAGCAGCTTCTATCCCTGGCGGTTTCCGCTGAGCGTCCCAACATCAACGTCCAGGTTCTGCCTGAGGCGTCGGAGGTTCACGCGGCGCTCTTTGGACCGGTCACCATCCTCAGCTTCCCGGAGACAGCCGAGACGGACGTGGTGTACGTCGACAGCCTCCTCAGCACTCTGTACCTTGAGGAGCCGGACGAAGTCTTCAAGTACGCGAATCTGTTCCGCCGTGCTCTGGCGGAGTCGCTTCCCCGCAACGAGTCGATCGCGCTCATCGAGCGCATCGCGAGTGAGAAGGTCTAGAGACTGTGAACGAGTTCTCGCTTGAGTGGCGCAAGTCTTCGTTCTCGGGCGCGCAGAGCGAGTGCGTCGAGGTGGCCGTTGGCATGCCTGGCGCGGTCCCCGTGCGTGACTCGAAGAATCCTGCCGGGCCTGCGCTGGTGTTCGCGGCTGAGGCGTGGTCGGCCTTCGTGGCCGGGGTCAAGGGCGGGGAGTTTCCTGGCGCCTGATCCAACGACGCTGCCCCGCACGGCTTGTGGCCGTGCGGGGCAGCGTCGTTGTGGGGTGTTTTAGAAGTCGTCGTCGAAGGCGACCGAGCCCTCGACGGCGACCTGGTACGCGGACACCCGGCGCTCGAAGAAGTTGGTCAGCTCCTGGACGTTCTGCAGCTCCATGAAGCCGAACGGGTTGGTCGACCCGTACCGGATCGGCAGGCCGAGGCGGGCCAGGCGCTGGTCGGCCACGGCCTCCAGGTACTGGCGCATCGACTCGGTGTTCATGCCGGCGAGACCATCGCCGCACAGGTCCTGGGCGAACTGGAGCTCGGCCTCGACGGCCTCCTCCAGCATCTCCGTGACCTGCTTGGCCATCTCGTCGTCGAAGAGGTCGGGCTCCTCCTCGCGAACCGTGTCCACGACCGACATCGCGAAGTCCATGTGCATGGACTCGTCGCGGAACACCCAGTTGGTGCCCGTCGCCAGGCCGTGCAGCAGGCCGCGCGACCGGAACCAGTACACGTACGCGAACGCGCCGTAGAAGAACAGACCCTCCACACACGCCGCGAAGCAGATCAGGTTGAGCAGGAACGCCCGCCGATCCTCCTTCGTCTGCAGCGAGTCGATGTGGTCGACCGCGTTCATGTACTTGAAGCAGAACTGCGCCTTCTGGCGGATGGAGGGGATGTTCTCCACCGCGTCGAAGGCCGCCGCGCGGTCCTCCGGGTCGGGCAGGTAGGTGTCGAGCAGCGTCAGGTAGAACTGGACGTGCACGGCCTCCTCGAACAGCTGACGGCTCAGGTACAGCCGCGCCTCCGGGGAGTTGATGTGCTTGTAGAGGCTCAGCACCACGTTGTTGGAGACGATCGAGTCACCGGTGGCGAAGAAGGCGACCAGGCGGCCGATCAGGTGGCGCTCGCCCTCGCTCAGCTTGGCCAGGTCGGCGACGTCGGAGTGCAGGTCCACCTCCTCGACGGTCCAGGTGTTCTTGATCGCGTCGCGGTACCGGTCGTAGAACGACGGGTAGCGCATCGGGCGCAGGGTCAGCTCGAAGCCGGGGTCGAGCAGCATCTTGCGGTCGTCGGCGGTCATTACTGGCAGGCCTCGCAGGACTCGGGGTTCTCCAGGGAGCAGGCCAGCGCGGCCTCCTGCTCCGGGGTGAGAGCGGGGGTGTTCACCGGCACGGGCGCGGGCGCGGGCGCGGCGGCCCGGGCGGCACCGGAGGCGGCCTGGGCGATCCGGGTGGCCGGGCGCGAGCGCAGGTAGTAGGTGGTCTTCAGACCGACCTTCCACGCGTACGCGTACATCGAGCTGAGCTTGCCGATGGTCGGCGCCGCCATGAACAGGTTCAGCGACTGGCTCTGGTCCAGGTACGGCATCCGGGCCGCGGCCAGGTCGATCAGCGCACGCTGCGGCAGCTCCCAGGCCGTCCGGTACAGCGACCGCACCTCGGCGGGCAGCCAACCCAGCTCCTGCACCGAGCCGTTGGCCTCGCGCAGGGCGTCCCGGGTCTGCTGGTCCCAGACACCGAGCTCCTTGAGCTCGCGCACCAGGTACGGGTTGACCTGGAGGAACTCGCCGCTCAGCGTCTCGCGCTTGAACAGGTTGGAGACCTGCGGCTCGATGCACTCGTACACGCCGGCGATCGAGGCGATGGTCGCGGTCGGCGCGATGGCCAGCAGCAGCGAGTTGCGCAGGCCGGTCTCGGCGATCCGGGCGCGCAGCGCGCTCCAGCGGTCGGCCCACTGCGGGGCGGCCGTCGGGAAGTGGTCGATGTGCAGCTCGCCGCGCGCGGCGCGGGTCTCGCCGTACGCCTCGTGGCGGCCCAGCTGCTCGGCCAGGTCGGCGGAGCGCTCGTAGGCGGTGAGCATGATGCGCTCGGCGATCAGGGTGGACAGCCGCGCGGCCTCCGCCGAGTCGAAGTCGATCCGCAGCTTGAAGAAGACGTCCTGCAGGCCCATCACGCCGAGGCCCACCGGGCGCCAGCGGGAGTTGGAGGTGCCGGCCTCGGTGGTCGGGTAGAAGTTGATGTCCACCACGCGGTCGAGGAAGGTGACGGCGGTGCGCACGGTGGCGTCCAGCCGCTCCCAGTCCATGGCGCCGAGCAGGTCCTCAGCCGAGGCCCCCTCGGCCACGTGGGCGCCGAGGTTGACCGAGCCGAGGTTGCAGACGGCGGTCTCGGAGTCGTCCGTGACCTCCAGGATCTCGGTGCACAGGTTGGAGGAGTGCACCGTGCGGCCGGGCAGCGCGGTCTGGTTGGCGGCGCGGTTGGAGGCGTCCTTGAAGGTCATCCAGCCGTTGCCGGTCTGCGCCAGGGTGCGCATCATCCGGGCGTACAGGGTCTGCGCGGGGATGGTGCGCACGGCCTTGCCGGCCAGCTCGGCCTTGCGGTAGGCCTCGTCGAAGTCGGAGCCCCACAGGTCGACCAGCTCGGGCACGTCGGCGGGGGAGAACAGCGACCAGTCCGCGTTGGCGTTGACCCGGCGCATGAACTCGTCCGGGATCCAGTGCGCCAGGTTGAGGTTGTGGGTGCGCCGCGCCTCCTCGCCGGTGTTGTCGCGGAGCTCCAGGAACTCCTCGATGTCGGCGTGCCAGGTCTCCAGGTAGACGCAGGCCGCGCCCTTGCGGCGGCCGCCCTGGTTGACCGCGGCGACCGAGGAGTCGAGGGTGCGCAGGAACGGGACGATGCCGTTGGACTGGCCGTTGGTGCCGCGGATCAGGCTGCCGCGGGAGCGGATGCGCGAGTAGGACAGGCCGATGCCGCCGGCGTGCTTGGACAGCCGGGCGATCTGCGCGTAGCGGCTGTAGATCGAGTCCAGGTTGTCCAGCGGCGAGTCGAGCAGGTAGCAGCTCGACATCTGCGGGTGCCGGGTGCCGGAGTTGAACAGGGTCGGCGAGGAGGTCAGGTACTCCAGCCGGCTCATCAGGCCGTACAGCTCGGCGACCTCGCGCACCGACTGCTCGCTGTCGCCGACCGCCAGGCCGCAGGCGACGCGGAGCAGGAAGTGCTGCGGGGTCTCGATGACCTTGCGGGTGATCGGGTGGCGCAGCAGGTAGCGGGACTGCACGGTGCGCAGGCCGAAGTACTCGAAGCGGTCGTCGCCGCGCGGGTCGATCAGCGCGTCCAGGGCGGCGGCGTGCTTGGCGACGAAGGCGGCGGTGGTGTCGCCGATCAGGCCCTCGGCGTGGCCGACGGCGATCGAGGCGGCGAAGGAGACCGAGCCCTGGCTGTTCGCCTCGTCGACGATCTCCAGGGCGAGCAGCCGGGCGGCCAGCTTCGAGTACTGGGGGTCCTCGGCGATCATCGACGCGGCGGCGTCCACGGCCAGCCCGCGCAGCTCGGCGAAGTCCGAACCGGCGTGGCGGCCGCGCAGCGCGGCGGCGGCGACGTGGCCGGGGTCGGCCTGGGGGAGGTCGACGCTGCGGTCGGTGAGCAGCCGCAGCAGCGCGCCCCCGGGGTCGGAGACCGTCGGGTCGGTGAAGGCGGAGCCGGTTCCCTGGGCGGGCAGGGTGGCTGAGGCAGCGATGGTCAAGGCGCTCTCTCCTGGCGGCGATCGTGCGGCGGTGATCGGGGCACCGGACCGTTCGGGGCAGGGGAGCACGGCACGTACGCAGGATGCGTCGCGCGACAGTGGCGTCCCCGGCCCGCCCGCGAGGCCCGGAAGGTACTTCTCGTGCTGGTGCGGCCTCTGCGGGAGGGCCGGTGCGCACACCATCGGCAGGTATTCGGACTCGCGGGGCGGCTGCTGGAGCCGCCCGCACACCGCTGCGGGGCAGTCCCGGATTCGCACCGGGTTCCCCTGCGTCGACAGCAGGGACGAGCATACATCTAGTGGCGTGAGTCCGATGCAGCCCCACATGTAGTGTCGCGCGGCAGGGTCTATCGAGTCTGTGTGCGGTAATCTGCTCAGGCCGGAGGGTGCCACTCCTGGGCCGTACGGCCGTCGCACGGGCGCATCCGCACCTGCGTCGCGCCGCCCGTGGAGGCGCCCGGATTCTCGATGCAGCGCCCCGTGTCCTGGTTCGCGAGCTGCCCGGCGGGGGTGACCCGCCAGCGCTGGTCGGGGCGCGAGGTGCAGCCGGTGAGGACGGGGAAGCCGATGTCCGGGTCCTCGACGCAGCGCCCGGACTGGCCGATCGAGCCGTCGTCCCCCATCGTCCAGGTCTGCGCGGGCGAGCCGTCGCAGGTGCCGGCGCCCAGCAGGGCGGGATCGTCCGTCATCCGGCTGTCCAGGCAGCGGCCGGGCACGGCCGAGGTGATCGCCCCGCTGGGCTGTCCGGCGGCGGCCTGGAACGAGAAGGAGTCGCTGCTGAGCCCGGCGCCGCCGTCCCAGATCTCGAACCCGGCCTGGACGGCGCACAGGTACGAGCCGGCCGGGACGTAGCCGCGCTGGACGGCGTCGCGGGTGAAGGCCCGCAGGTCCAGGTCGGTGACGGAGGTGGCGCTGGTGGCCATCTCGTAGGTGATCAGGGTGTGGCTGCTCTTCTTCGGCGCCTGGTAGACGCGGTAGGAGGCGCCGCCGGCCCGCAGCTCGCCGGCCTGCTGCCCGAACGGCGTCTTGCCGTTCCCGCGCAGCCAGATCATCAGCTCGGCGCTCTCGGTGAAGGAGCAGCTGGTCCGGCTGGTGCTGTACCAGACGTCGTACGACGCGTTGTAGACGCCGTCGTCGACCTGGGTGGTGCGCCAGCTGCTGGTCGCGTACCGCAGGTTGTTGACGGCGATGGGCAGCGGGCCGGTGCCGGGCTGGAGCTGGGTGCTGATGTGCGGGTAGGCGCCGGGGCCCCGGTCCGGGTCGGTCAGGCTGGTGGGGCTGATCCCGCTGCGGGTCACCCGGAAGCCGGGTCCGCCGTCGGTGCTGCTGATGCAGAGGCCGCCGGTGGCGTTCCACTCGTTCGGGTTGATCAGGTAGCGGCCGGAGTCGACGGCCTGGGACGGGTAGCGGTTGTCCCCCGTGGAGCAGATCTCGCCGGCGGTGGCGGCCGGCAGCGGGGTGACCGCGGGGGCGGCCCTGGTGGGCTCCTGGCGGTCCTGCGGGAGCAGCACCGCGCACAGGGCCAGCACGATCGCGATGGACGGCGCGAGCCACCACCACGGTCGCAGACGGGGGCGCCCGGTTCCGGGCACGACGGGGTGGGCCATGGGGTCCTCGCCTCCCTGCGGCGGTGTGGCCGGCCGGTGCTGGGGCCGGGTCGGTGGCGCGTTCACCCTGCGGGCGTGGAACCCGACCGGGGCCGGGTGGCACCGGAGGTCGGCTTCTTGGCGGGGGGCTTCGTGGTGGTGGCCGACGGGGACGTCGAGGGGGTGGGGGAGGCCGGCGGGTCGGGGACCGGCGGGGGGACGGTCAGGGCCGGCTCGGAGCGGACGGTCCACGGCGTGCTGTAGCGGGGCGCGGCGACCCCGGCGGCGTACGCCTCGGCGGCCGCACCGGACGCGGCCACCCGCCAGTCCACCTCCTTCCGCGCCTCGTACCAGATCACGCCGATGATGTCGGGGTGCTGCGGGAGCTGGGAGAACATCTCGGTGATCCACTGGGCCTTGAGCCCCGAGGTGTCGGTGGCCCCGGTCTCGGTGATCACCACGGGCTTCTGGGTGAACTCCCGGACCTGCTTGATGGTCGGCTGGAAGATCTGGTCGAACGACTTGTACTTCTCGACGCCGGTGGTGCCGTAGTAGCCGGACAGCCCGATCCAGTCGGCGTAGTCGTCGCCGGGGTAGAGCGAGTTCAGGCTGGTGGCGTTCTCGTAGTCGACGTTGGGACTCCACACCCAGGTGACCCGGGTGGCGCCCGCCTGCTTGAAGATGTCGTGGACGTGCCGCCAGGCCTGGACGTACTGGCCCTTCCTGTTGCCGTTCGCCTGCTCGGCCCAGGGGTACCAGTAGCCGTTCATCTCGTGGGCGAAGCGCAGGGCGACGGGGTAGCCGAGGCCTTTGATGCCCTCCGCCCAGGTCCTGATGTAGTCGTCGAACTTGCCGTCGATGATGTTGGACAGGGCGTACTCGGGCTGGTCGCCGCGGAGCTTGTCGTCCTTCGATTCCTTGTGGTAGTCCCAGGGTTCCCAGGCGACCATCGGCATGATGCCGCGTTCGGCGACGGTGTCGAAGACCCGGCGGTCGAACTTCCGGTCCCACCAGCCCACCGAGAACTCCAGCACGTTCGGCTGGTGTTTGACGGCGGCGGTGAACTCGTCGAGCGGGCCGAGGTCGTACGGGCCGGTCTTGGTCATGATGCCGGTGAACGCGCCGCCGGCCGGCGGGAACGGCGGCGGCGGGGGCGGCGCGGCGGTCGTCGGTGCGGCGGTCGTCGGTGCGGGGGCCGCCGGTGTGCCGGGGGTGGTGGGGTCGGCGCTCGGCGGCGCGGCCAGGGCGCTGGCCAGCCAGCTCGGCAGCGCGGTCGGGGCGGCGCCGGCGAAGGCGTACGGCTCCCGGTCGGCGTGGGAGAGCCGGGGCGCCAGGACGAAGGTGTACCCGACCATCAGGGCCAGGGCGACCAGGGCGGCGATCCGGGGCACGGTGATCCGCAGCATCAGCGGCCTCCCTGCTTCGACCGGCCGCCGGCCCGGGCGGGCTCCAGCAGTTCCTCGAACTCGTCCGCGGCGGTGGGTTCGTCGCTGCGGACGGTCGTCCCGTCGTGCGGCGGTTCGCTCCGCTGGGCCGGCAGGTGTCCGGCCGCGGGGGCGTGGGCGGCCCCGACGGGCGCCGACGTCGCCGCGGCGCGCCGGGCGCGGGCCTCGCGGCGTCCGCTGACGAAGGAGATCACCGGCGGCGCGACGCCGGTGAACAGGCTGACTCCGGCCCAGAACCGCAGGATCCAGAGGTCGTGGTGGAGCGTGAAGCTCGCGCCGAGCAGTCCGCCCGCGACGGCCGCCCACACCAGGTGCAGCCGGAACGTCGACAGCGACTCGGCGCTGCGCAGGTCGCCCTTGGCGGTGACGGCGTACGCGAGCGGACGGCGCAGCAGCGCGGCGACGGCGGCGGCGACGTAGACCGGGCCGGCGAACAGGGCCAGTCCCATGCCCGCCATGCCGATCTCGCGTCGCTCGTGCGCGGCCAGGTTGAACCGGCGCAGCCAGAGCCACAGCACGAACCAGCTACCCATGCTGGCGCCCCACAGGGCCACCCAGTGGGCGCTGTTGAGGTGGATGGAGGTGACGCCGAGGGCCAGGTACACGGAGGTGGCGAGGCTGCCGAGGACGGTGGTGAGCGCCACGCTCGGGTAGTAGAACTGGACCAGGCCGTAGAGCACCCGCTGGCGCAGCCGCAGCTTGATGCCCGAGCGCAGCCGGTTCTTGAGCAGGATCTCCCAGATGCCGTACGCCCAGCGCTTCTGCTGGTTGAAGTAGTCGGTCCAGGAGGTCGGGCCCTCGCCGACGGCGAGGACGTCCGGGGTGTAGACGCCCTTCCAGTGGTGGCCGGTCTCCGGGTTCACGGAGGCCTGGACCCGCATGCTGGTGAGGTGGTCCTCGATGATCGAGTCCTGGTAGCCGCCGATCTGCTGCCAGGCGGTGGGCCGGTACAGGTGGTTGGTGCCGATCAGCAGCGGCGCGTCCATGCCGTTGCCGCCGCGCTCGACCAGGCCGGAGAACAGGTACTGCTGCACGGAGGCGCCGTGGGCGACCCAGTTGTCGTACATGTTGCCGTACACCTGGGGGGCCACCACGAAGGCGACGTCGGGGTCGCGGAAGTAGCCGAGGGTGCGCTGCAGGAAGCAGGGCAGCGGGACGTGGTCCGGGTCCATCTGGGCGACCACGTCGTACCCGTGCTCGTGCTCGGCGCGCCAGGAGTTGTGGTTGCCGGACTTGGTCTTGGCCCGGAACTCGCCCTCGGACCGGTTGTACTCGGGGCGTCCCTTGCGGCTGAAGTGGTGGACGCCGAGCCGGGCGGCCATCTTCTTGACCCGGTCGTCGTCGCCCTCGTCGAGGATCCAGACGTCGACCCGGCCGTCGTACTCGATCCGCAGCATCGCCGCGAGGGTGCGTTCGACGATCTCGATCGGCTCCTTGGAGGGCACGATCGTGGTCAGCACGGCGACCCGCAGCCCGGGCGGCGGGGTGACCGGCACCGGGTCCTTGGCGCGGAAGGCGAACACCCAGACGGCGAGGTTCTGGACCAGCCGGACCAGTTCCACCGTGATGACGGCACAGAAGCAGATGCGGGCCAGGTTGATCCGCCAGTCCGGGGACCAGCCGACACCGGAACCGGGGATGTGTTCGGGCAGCAGCAGCCAGCCGACGAAGGCGAGGCCGGCCAGTGCGTTGGCCGTCACCAGGACGGTCATCACGAACGTGGTGCCGCGGGAGGAGACCGAGCGGTAGCGGACGGCGGCGCCGTCCTCGCCGGGGGTCAGCGGGCCGGCGGTCTCGGCGCAGGCGACGTAGGCGCGTTGGGCCGCGGTGTTGCGCACGTCCCTGCGGACGATCCGCCGTTCGTGCCGGGCCCGGGGGAGGACGCGTCCGTGGCGTCCCCGTCCCCGGTTGCCCCTGGTCGCCGCGTGTTCGTTGGTGGAGTCCACCGGTATGCCCCCATGCAACCGCTCCGTTGGGCCGAAGCCGTTGGTTCCCTGCTCTGTCACCGCTCGTCGGCGCTGGTCACCCGGCCGTCGGTGGGACGGGTCCGCGGGTGGGCCGACACCCTCGCTGGCTTGGCTGATAGTCGTTCAAACGGCCAGCATACGGGCCGCTGCCGGACGGTCACAGTCGGGGTTCGGGTCCAGGGGCGCCGGGACGCCGCAGGCCCCACCGGGACGGTGGGGCCTGCGGGGTGGCCCGTGGGTCGGGAGGGCTTCAGGGGGTGATCTTGACGGAGTTCGCGATCTGGTCCATCAGCGCCAGCGAGGGGGCCTCCGGCGCCTGGTCGAGGCAGATCTGGAGCACCGGCACGGTGGTGGCCCCGGCCGCCGGGGTGACCTGGAGGACGCCGCAGTAGCCGTCCGGCGTGGAGGAGCCGCTGGACATCGGGACGTGCCACAGCGCGAGGTAGCCGTCCAGGCCCTGGATCTTGACGGCCGACTGCTTCACCGGCTCCGGCGGGGTCGGCGCGTCGGAGCCGTAACGGGCGTTGTAGAGCAGCTGGCCCATGCCGAGCACCAGGGACTTCGGGTCGGACCAGCCGCCGTTGAACACTCGGAGGTTCTGGATGACCAGGCCGCGGGTGCAGGCCCCGCTGCCGTGGCCCACGCAGGCGTACGGGCCGACCGCGTAGCGGACGTCGGTCGGGTTCTTGGCGTCGACCTGGACCTGCCAGTCCGGCGGCAGCATGAAGTTCATCTTCGAGTCCTGGCCGGTGATCTGCCGCCCGCCGGCGAGTGGCTGGCCGCCGGTCAGGGCGGTGCCCATGAAGCCGTTCGGGCTCTTCGGGTCGCCGGTGGCCGTCGGGGCGGCGGTCGGGTCGGCCTTCGCCGAGCCGGAGTTGCCGGTCTTGTCGCCGACGACGTACCCGGCGCCGGCCATCACGACCGACAGCACGACGGCGCCGACGGCCAGGAGCACCCTGCGCTTGGCGCGGTTCGGCTCGACCGTCTCGAAGACCACCGAGGTCGGGATCGGCTTGGGGGCCGGCGCGACGGGCCCGGGCTGCGGACCAGGCACCGTGGGGGAGACGACGGTCGACGCGGCGGCGTTCTGGGCGGTGTGGCCCGGGAAGGCGCTCGCGGGCGCGGCGGCGCCTCCGGGCTTGGCCTGAATCCTGTCGGTCCAGGCGGAACCGTCCCACCAGCGCAGCGTGTTGGGCTGCCCGGAAGGGTCGTCGTACCAGCCGCTTGGCGTACTCCCCGTCGTCATGCGGCGGATCCTAGCAGTGCCCCGATCAGATGGTCATTTCACGTCACCGGCCCGTGCGCAGCGGCCGACGCGGCCTCAGAAAGCCATCGTGTAGACCATCAGGTCCATCCCCGGGTACGGCGCCCAGTCGCGCTCCGGAGTGCGCAGGAAGCCGGTCCGCTCGTAGATGCGGTGGGCGGCGGTCATCTCGGGGCGGGTGGAGAAGGCCATGCCGGCCAGGCCGAGTTCGCGGCTGCGGGCGACGGTGGCGCGGACCAGGGCCTCGCCGACGCCCCGGCCGCGGGCGGCCGCGGCGGTGGCCAGCATCCGTATCTCGCCCTCGCTCGGGGCGGCGATGTCGGCCCACTCGGTGCCGCCGACGGCGAAGGTCACACAGCCGAGGACCCGTCCTTCGGCCGCGTCGACCGCGACGAGGAGCTCGGCCTCCCGGGCCCGGCGGGCGGCGTCGCGCAGGAGCTCGACGTAGCCGCTCGTGGGCGAGGTGTGGCCGTCGCCGACGAAGGCCTCGACGGTGATGCGGCCGGCGTCGTCGAGGTCCTCCGAACGGGCCTGACGGATGAGGATGTCCATCCCGCCAGTGTGCCGGAGCCGTGCGGTGTGGTGATCTCCGGGGTGGACCGGACCGGGAGGGTGGCCGGGTCGGCGGAGGGGCGCAGCGAGGCGGCCGGCAGGCTGCCGTACAGCCGGTCCAGGCGCTCCGGGCCGGCCGGGTAGCCGCCCGGGCGGTGCCAGTTGTCGCGGCCGGCGGCGGCGCCGCGGGCGACCTCCCGGCCGATCAGGGTGCCGAGCAGGCCGAAACCGCCGACGGTCCCGGCCAGGGCGAGTGCGCTTGCGAGAGTGTCGGTGTCCATGGCTCCACTCTGGCCGGGCCGCGCGGCGGCCACGAGTGGCAGGAACGACCGATTGCCTCGAAATCCTGCCACCCGGGCCCTTCCGCCCGCGACGCCCGCCGGGCATCCTGGGCGGCATGCTGAAGAACGTGGTCGCCGTGGTGCTGGAGGAGGTCCACCCCTTCGAGCTCGGCGTCGCCTGCGAGGTCTTCGGCCTGGACCGCACCGACGAGGGCCTGCCCGGGTACGACTTCGCGATCGCCGGGGCCCGTCCCGGGCCGCACGCGACCCACTCCGGGTTCGCGGTGGACGTCCCGCACGGCCCCGAGCGGCTGGCCGGGGCCGACCTGGCGGTGGTCACCGCGACGGCGATCCGCCCGGACTACCCGGAGCCGCTGCTGGCGGCGCTGCGCTCGGTGGTGGCGGACGGCGGCCGGGTGCTCTCCATCTGCAGCGGCGCCTTCGTGCTCGGCGCCGCCGGACTACTGGACGGCCGCCGCTCCAGCACCCACTGGCGGCACAGCGAGGAGCTGGCCCGGCGCTTCCCGCTGACCACGGTCGAGCCGGACGTGCTGTACGTGGACGACGACCCGGTGATCACCTCCGCCGGGACGGCCGCCGGCATCGACGCCTGCCTGCACCTGGTGCGCAAGGTGCAGGGCGCCGAGGTGGCCCGGGGGATCGCCCGCCGGATGGTGGTGGCGCCGCACCGGGAGGGCGGGCAGGCCCAGTTCGTGAACCGCCCGCTGCCCGGGGGCGACGGCGACTCGCTGGCCCCGCTGCTCGACTGGATGCGCCACCACCTGGACCGCGACGCGACCGTCGAGCAGCTGGCCGCCCGGGTGCACATGTCCCCGCGCACCTTCGCCCGCCGCTTCCAGCAGGAGACCGGCACCACCCCGCACCGCTGGCTGACCGGGCAGCGGGTGCTGCTCGCCCAGCGGCTGCTGGAGTCCACCACCGAGCCGGTGGACGCGATCGCCGCCCGCTGCGGCTTCGGCAACGCGGCGGCGCTGCGGCATCACTTCGGGCGCCGGCTGGGGACCACGCCGCTGGCCTACCGGCGCTGCTTCGCCGACCCGCGGGAGCGCGGGTGACGGATCGTCAGTTCTCCGGGGCCAGGTGGTCGACGGTGTTCCAGCGGTCCGGGTGCAGCCGCCCGTCCTGGGCGCGCCAGAGGCTGGTGGAGCAGTTGTGCACCGGCCCGAGCGCGGTGAGCCGCTCCTCGGTGAGCCGGTCCAGCACGTAGCGCAGCATCAGCACCGTGCAGTCGTGCGCGACCAGCAGGACGGGCCGTCCGGCCTCCTCCTCGCAGAGGTCCCGCAGCAGGCTGCGCACCCGCAGCGCGACGTCGGCCCAGGACTCGCCGCCGGGCGGGCGGTAGTACAGCTCGCCCATCTTGCGCCGCCGGGCGGCCTCCTCCGGGTGCTTGGCCTCGATCGCGGCCCGCGGCAGCATCTCCAGGACGCCCAGCTCGCGGTCGCGCAGCCGCTCGTCGTAGCGCACCGCGAGCGTGACCGGGACGGCGCCGAGCCCGGCGGCCTGGGCGAGCGCGATCCGGGCGGTCTCGGTGGTGCGCACGTACGGCGAACACCAGACGCTGCGCGGGCGGTCGGCGCTGGGCAGGCCGGCCCACCAGCGGCCGAGCGCCTGGGCCTGCTGCTGGCCGTGCAGCGACAGCGGGATGTCGGCGTCCCGGCAGCTGATCGGGACGCTGAGCGCGCCGGCGGCCTCGGCCAGCTGGAACTCGACGTTGGCGGTGGACTCGCCGTGCCGGGTGGCGATCAGGACGGACGGCAGCCGGGTGGCCGTCGCCGGGCGGTGGGTGGTGAGGTGGTGCGGGCTCTGGGTGGACTGGTGCTGGCCGTTGAGGGTGGTGCCGAGTTCTGCCATGGCCGCGTGCTCCCCGTGGGTCGATCAGTTTCCGGCCGGTCGCCGGTCCGGTCTGGTGGTGCCCTGCGAAGGCGGCTGTTCATACATATGATCGCGCCGCCTTCTCCAGTGTTCACGGAGAGGGCGGCGCGATCACAGGGCGCGTGCAGCGCGAATCAGTGCGCTGCTACGGGCTCCGGCGCGTTCTCCGGCTCCTCGTCGCCGGCTTCGGCGCTGTAGTCGGCGGGCCGGGTCTCGTCCGGGCCCTCGGGCGCCTTGACCGCGCGCAGCACCAGGGTGAGCGCCACCGCGACGAGCAGGTTGAGCGCGAAGGCGGTCAGGCCGATGTAGCCGATCTCGCCGATGCCGGGGATCGCGGCCGCGTTGCCGCCGAAGTGCTTGGTGGCCGGGCTGGCGATGCCGTACGCCGTCCAGGTGCCGTACGCCATGCCGGCCGCCCAGCCGGCGAACAGCGCCCAGTGGTGGAACCAGCGGGTGAACAGGCCGCCGACGATCGCCACGAAGGTCTGCAGGATCCAGAGGCCGCCGAGCAGCTGGAGGTTGATCGCGGCCTGCTTGTCCATGCCGAGCACGAAGACCAGCGCGCCGACCTTGACCAGCAGCGAGACCAGCTTGGCGATCCGGGTCTCGTCCGCGGGGCTGGCGGTGGGCTTCAGCCACTCCTTGTAGACGTTGCGGGTGAACAGGTTGGCCGCCGCGATCGACATGATGGCGGCCGGCACCAGCGCGCCGATCCCGATCGCGGCGAAGGCCACGCCGGTGAACCAGTCCGGGAACATGTCGGCGAACAGCTGCGGCACCGACAGCTGGGCGTTGAACTTCTTGTCGCCCTGGCCGACGCCCGCGGCGATCGCCATGAAGCCGAGCAGCGCCAGCAGGCCCAGCATCAGCGAGTACGCGGGCATGATGGCCATGTTGCGGCGCACGGTGTTGCGGGACTTGGAGGCCAGCACGCCGGTCACCGAGTGCGGGTACATGAACAGCGCCATCGCCGAGCCCAGCGCCAGCGTCGCGTACGTCCACTGCTTGTTGTCCGGGAGGGTCATCGAGCCGCCGGACTTGGGGGCGCTGAACTTGTGCGCCGCCGCGTCGAAGATGTGCCCGTAGCCGCCGAGCCGGATCGGGATGTAGATCACCGCGACGATGATCACGATGTAGATCAGCGCGTCCTTGACGAAGGCGATCAGCGCCGGGGCGCGCAGCCCGGAGGAGTAGGTGTAGGCGGCCAGCACGCCGAAGGCGATGAACAGCGGCAGGTCCTTGACGAACCAGTTGGCGTGCTCGCCGCCGCCGACGCCGAGCACGTCCAGCACCGCCTGGATGCCGACGAGCTGGAGCGCGATGTACGGCATGGTGGCCAGGATCCCGGTCAGCGCGACGACCAGGGAGAGCGGCCGCGAGCCGTACCGGCCGCGGACGAAGTCGGCCGGGGTGACGTACCCGTGCACCCGGGAGACCGACCAGAGCCGGGGCAGGAAGAGGAAGACCAGCGGGTAGGCGACGATCGTGTACGGCACCGCGAAGAAGCCCGCCGCGCCGGTCGCGTAGACCGCCGCCGGGACGGCGACGAAGGTGTACGCGGTGTAGAGGTCGCCGCCGAGCAGGAACCAGGTGACCCAGGTCCCGAAGCTGCGGCCGCCCAGGCCCCACTCGTCCAGGTGCGCCGCGTCGTCGGCCCGGCGCCAGCGCGAGGCGAGGAAGCCCATCACGGTGACCAGGGCGAAGAACAGCACGAAGACCACGAGGGCCGGCACGTTGACGTCCTTCATCGCGCGCCACCCGCCTTCCGGGCCGCCGTGCGGGCCTTCTCGTCCCGGTTGATCAGCAGGTACGCGGCGACGGTGAACACCGCCGACACCGGCACCCAGAGCAGCTGGTACCAGTAGAAGAACGGCACCCCGCCCGCGGGCGGGTCGGTCTTGTCGTACGAGGACACCCAGAGCAACGCGACGATCGGCACCAGCAGGGCGAGCCCGGCCAGCACCCGCTCGGGGGTCACCGCCGGCACCCGGTCCCCGGGTGGCTCGGGCATGACAGGTTCGGTGGCATCGGGATCAGACGGCATCTTCGGCTCCGCTCCGGAGGGTTCCCCGTCGGCGCCGCAGCCCCGGGAGCACCGCACGCCCCCGCGAGCCCGCCGAGCAGCACCATCGGTGATCGGCAGTCAGTACGGCTGCGCAATCTAGGGCATGGGGTGATCCATGTCACCGGGATCGGGGCGACTTCCCGCCATTCGGACGCCGTCCGGGTGTATTCGACCGGTACGGGTCGTCCGGGTGACGCGAACGGGCACCGGCGCGCGGGTCGCGCGCGCCGGTGCCCGTGGTGCGAAGGGGGCGTGAGCCGCCGTCGACTACTCCGGCCGCTTGAGCCGGGTGATGAACTTGTAGCGGTCGCCGCGGTAGATCGAGCGGACCCACTCCACCGGGTCGCCCTCGGCGTCGAAGGAGTGCCGGGAGAGCTGGAGCATCGGCAGCCCGAGGTCCGAGCCGAGCAGCCCGGCCTCGCGCGGGTTGGCGAGGGTGGTCTCGATGGTCTCCTCGGCCTCGGCCACGGTGACCCCGTACACCTCGCGCAGCGCCGCGTAGAGCGAGTTGTGCTTGGCGAGGTTGCGGCGCAGCGCGGGGAAGCGCTTGGCGGACAGGTGCGCGACCTCGATGGCCATCGGGTCGCCGTTGGCCAGCCGCAGGCGCTCGATCCGCAGCACCCGGCCGCCGGGCTTGATGTCGAGCAGCGGGGCGAGCCGGTCGTCGGCGGTGATGTAGCCGATCTCGATCAGCCGCGAGGCGGGCTCCAGGCCCTGGGCCCGCATGTCCTCGGTGTAGGAGGTGAGCTGGAGGGCCTGGGCGACCTTGGGCTTGGCGACGAAGGTGCCCTTGCCCTGGATGCGCTCCAGCCGGCCCTCGACGACCAGTTCCTGCAGTGCCTGGCGGACGGTGGTGCGCGAGGTGTCGAACTGGGCGGCCAGCGCGCGCTCCGGCGGGACCGGGGTGCCGGCGGGCTGGGTCTCGGTCAGTTGGAGCAGGTGGCGCTTGAGACCGTAGTACTTGGGGACGCGCGCGGTCGGGTCGGTGCCGGCCTGCGCCGGGAGGTTTTTCACCTCGGGGTCGTTGACCTGGGCGGTGGATCCCCCGTCGCTGCTCATCGGACCTGTTCTCCCGCTTCTCACAGGGTCTTTACGGACCCCGCCACATCGTTAACGGGTGACATCGTTGCATGTATGGCTACGGAACGAATACCTCATCACGCGATGAACGATGTGCGGTGTCGGCTTGATAACGGGTGGTCCGGATCGGTCGAACTCCCGTTGACAGGCCCATTGGTCTAGGCCAAGCTCCAGGCATCTGGTCTACACCACTAGGCCGGTCACTACGAATCCCCCCACCCGCTCGAAGGGGTCCGCGGCACCTTTCCCCCCGCTCTACGTGGGTCTGCCGCTGCCGCCCGACGGGGGTAACCCAGGCATCCCTCAGGAGGATGGCGTGAAGCGTCAGCTCATCGCGGCGGTCGGCGTCGCAGCAATGGTCGTCGGCCTGGCGGCTTGTGGCTCCGACGGCAAGAAGGACGACAACGCCGGTTCGGGCTCGTCGTCCGCGGCGGGCGCCAAGAACTACAGCGGCAAGACGCTGAAGGTGTGGCTGATGAGCGGCTCCGCCCCGAAGGGCTGGACCGACGCGGTCAAGACCGAGTTCGAGACCACCTACCCGGGTTCGAAGGTCGACTTCCAGATCCAGGAGTGGGGCGGCATCGGCGCGAAGGTCACCGCCGCGCTGTCCGAGGGCTCGGTCGACGTCGTGGAGGTCGGCAACACCCAGACCGCCGGCTACGCGGCCTCGGGCGGCCTGCTCGACATCACCAAGGACAAGGCCAACCTGGGCGGGGCCGACTGGGCCGCCAACCAGAACGAGTCCGCGATCCTGGACGGCAAGCAGTACGCCGCCCCGTGGTGGGTCTCCAACCGCGTCGTCGCCTACAACAAGGACCTGTGGACCAAGGCCGGCCTGACCGACGCGCCGAAGACCCTGGACGAGTTCTACGCCGACCTGGAGAAGCTGAAGACCACCGACGGCGTCGCCGACCCGATCTACCTGCCGGGTCAGGAGTGGTACACCTACTTCGGCCTGCTCACCGGCGAGGGCGGCAAGATCGCCAAGAAGGACGGCGACAAGTGGGTCGGCGGCCTGTCCTCGCCCGAGGCGCAGAAGGCCTTCGAGACCTACAAGAAGCTGCAGGGCTACTCGGTCACCGGCCCGAAGGACAAGGACGAGGCCACCCCGCAGCAGAAGGACGTCTTCGGCAAGGGCAACGTCGGCGCCATGATCGGCCTCGGCTGGGAGCTGCCCGACGAGAAGACCATGCCCAAGGACAAGATCGGCTTCTTCCCGCTCCCGGGCAAGACCGCCGACAAGCCCTCCGGCGTCTTCCTCGGCGGCTCGAACCTGGCGATCGCCTCGCAGGGCAAGAACACCGACATGGCGAAGGACTTCCTGAAGGTCGCCCTCAACGACAAGAACGAGGGTCTGGTCGCCGCCGCGGGCAACATCCCGAACAAGGCCGCGCTGAACAGCCAGCTCACCGGTGACTTCGCGAAGGCCGCCCAGTCGGCCGCCGCGGTCGGCGGGATCACCCCGAACACCCCGAACTGGGCCAGCGTCGAGGACAACCCGAACCCGGTCAAGGACTTCCTGACCGCGGTCCTGCAGGGTGGCGACTACGCGGCCACGGCCAAGAAGTACGACGACGAGATCGCGAAGCGGCTCAACCAGAAGCAGTAGGCACCGAGCGGCGGGGGGGGGGGGCGCCCCCCCCCCCGCGGGGCGCCCCCCCCCCCCCCCGGGGGGGGGGGGGGGGCGCCACGCCTGTCCGTCGTGGTCGGGTTGTGAGGAAGTGAGAACGATGGCTGTGCATTCAGAGCGGGTGCAGACACAGTCCCCGGAGTCAGGGAAGGCTGTTGTGGCCAGCATTGAGACGCGTGCCGCGGGCGGCGGTGCCAAGGGCTCCGCCCCGAAGGGCACCAGATCCGCGGACGGCCCCGGCCTGGGCTCCCGTCTCGCCCCGTACCTGCTGCTGCTGCCGGCCACCGTGGCGACCATCGCCCTGCTGGGCTGGCCGCTGGTGAAGACCGTCCTGCTGTCGTTCCAGAACCTCAACAAGCGCCAGCTGGTCCTGCACCTGACCGAGTGGAACGGCTTCGACAACTACAAGGAGCAGCTGACCGACCCGGAGTTCTGGTCGGTCACCGGGCGCACCGTCGTCTTCACCCTGGTCAACGTGGTGCTGATCATGGTCGGCGGCACCCTGATCGGCCTGCTGCTCAACCACCTCGGCAAGAAGATGCGCCTGGTGCTGTCGATCGGGCTGCTGATGGCCTGGGCCATGCCGGTGGTCGCCGCGACCACCGTCTACAGCTGGCTGTTCGACCAGCAGTGGGGTGTCGTCAACTGGGTCCTGGACCAGCTGGGTTGGCACTCGATGGCCGACTACAACTGGATGAGCGACCAGTACTCGACCTTCTTCGTCGTCATCCTGCTGATCGTCTGGCAGTCGGTGCCGTTCGTGGCGTTCAACATGTACGCCGGCCTGACCACCATCCCCAGGGAGCTCTACGAGGCCGCCCGGATGGACGGCGCCGGCTCCTTCAAGATCTTCGGCTCGGTGATCTTCCCCAGCCTGAAGCCGTTCTTCCTGGCCACGACCTTCCTGGAGATCATCTGGGTCTTCAAGGCCTTCACCCAGGTGTACGCGATCAACGCCGGCGGTCCCGAGAAGCTGACCCGCACCCTGCCCGTGCACGCCTTCCTCGAAGGCTCGTCCGGCCAGCACTACGGCGTCGGCTCCGCGATCGCGGTGCTCACCATCCTGATGCTGGGCGCGCTGATGGCGTACTACTTCCGCATCATGATCAAGCAGGAGGACGAGCTGTGAGGCGCTCTCTCTTCGGACGTACCTGGCCGAACGTGATCGCGGTCGTCCTCTTCGTCTTCTTCATCTTCCCCGTCTACTGGATGGTCGCGACTGCCTTCAAGCAGAACAACGACATCATCAGCAAGACGCCGGTCTTCATCCCGTTCAACGGCACCTTCGAGCACTTCACCACCGCGGTGAACGCGCCGAACTTCTGGACGTACGTCACCAACAGCCTCATCGCCACCGTCGGTGCGGTGCTGGCCTCGCTGGTGATCGCGACCCTGGCGGCCTTCGCCATCGCCCGGATGAAGTTCCGCGGCCGCAAGTCCTTCGTGCTGGTCGTCATGATCGCGCAGATGGCGCCGTGGGAGGTCATGACCATCGCGGTCTACATCATCTCCCGCGACAACGGCATGCTGAACAGCCTGGTGCCGCTGACCTTCTTCTACATGATGATGGTCCTGCCCTTCACCATCTGGACGCTGCGCAGCTTCATCGCCGCCGTGCCGAAGGAGCTGGAGGAGTCGGCCATGGTGGACGGCTGCACCCGCACCCAGGCCTTCGTGAAGGTGATCTTCCCGCTGCTGGCCCCCGGTCTGATGTCGACCTCGCTGTTCGGCTTCATCACCGCGTGGAACGAGTTCCCGCTCGTCCTGATCCTCAACAAGGAGGAGGGCAAGACCCTCCCGCTCTGGCTGTCCTCCTTCAAGACCGCCTTCGGCAACGACTGGGGCGCCACCATGGCGGCGTCCACGATGTTCGCCATCCCCGTGCTGATCCTGTTCGTCTTCCTGCAGCGCAAGGCGGTCGGTGGACTGACCGACGGCGCCGTGAAGGGCTGAGTCATCGTGAGCATCCTCGTTCCCACCGTGCCGGACAGCGACCAGCTGCACCGCGACGCCCTGACCGTTCTGCAGCCCGGCTTCGTCGGCACCAAGGTGCCGCAGTGGCTGCGCCGCCACCTCGCCGCCGGGCTCGGCTCGGTCGCGCTGTTCGACCGCAACGTGGTCGACCTCGACCAACTCGCCACGCTCACCAGGGCGCTGCGCGAGGAGAACCCCGACCTCCTGATCGCGATCGACGAGGAGAGCGGGGACGTCACCCGGCTGGAGGCGGGCTCCGGCTCGTCCTGGCCCGGCAACCTCGCGCTCGGCGCGATCGACGACCCGGCGCTGACCCGGGACGTCGCCCGCGAGCTGGGCCGGGCGCTGGCCGCGGCCGGCGTCAACTACAACTGGGCGCCCACCGCGGACGTCAACTCCAACCCGCGCAACCCGGTGATCGGCGTCCGCTCCTTCGGCGCCGACCCGGAGCTGTGCGCCCGGCACACCGCCGCCTGGGTGGAGGGTCTGCAGTCGGCCGGCGTGGCCGCCTGCTCCAAGCACTTCCCCGGCCACGGCGACACCGCGGTCGACTCGCACCACGGCCTGCCGGTCATCGACGTGGACCTGGACGTGCTGCGGGCCCGCGACCTGATCCCGTTCCAGGCGGCGATCGCGGCCGGCACCAAGGCCGTGATGACCGCCCACATCATGATCCCGGCGCTCGACCCGAAGCTGCCGGCCACCCTCAGCCCCACCGTGCTGCGCGACCTGCTGCGCGCCGCCCCGGCCGACGGCGGCCTCGGCTACCAGGGCCTGATCGTCAGCGACGCGATCGAGATGGGCGCCATCGCCGACACCTTCGGGATGGGCGAGGGCACCGTACTGGCCCTGGCGGCCGGCGCGGACGCGATCTGCGTCGGCGGCGGGCTGGCCGACGAGGAGACCGTGCTGATGCTGCGCGACGCCATCGTGGCGGGCGTGCGGGCCGGCCGGCTCTCCGAGGAGCGGCTGGCGGACGCCGCCGACCGGGTCCGCGCGCTCGGCAGCTGGGGCCGGATCTCGGCCCAGGGCGAGCGGCCGGAGCCGGACCTCGCGGTCGGCCTGCGGGCCGCCCGCCGGGCGCTGAAGGTGGTCCGGGCGCCGGGCCACGAGCCGTTGCCGGTGTCCGAGCGCCCGTTCGTGGCCTCGTTCTCGGACGAGCCGAACATCGCCGTCGGCGACGTCACCCCGTGGGGCGTGGCCGGCATGCTGGCCGACCGCTTCCCCGGCACCCGCACCCGCGCGGTCTCGGCGGCCGAGGCCACCCCCGAGCTGCTGGACGCGCTGGTCGCCGGGCTGGTGGCCGCCGCCGAGGGACGTCGCCTGGTGCTGGTGGTCCGCGACGCGCACCGGCACGCCTGGATGTCCGCCGCGCTGGGCCGCCTGGTGGCGGCCCGCCCGGACGCCGCGGTGGTCGAGATGGGGCTGCCGCAGTCCGAGCCGGTCGGCGCGCTCTACATCGCCACCCACGGCGCCGCCCGGGTCTGCGGGCTGGCGGCCGTGGAGGTGCTCACCGGGCAGCCGGGAGCGATCGGCTGAGTCGAGGGGGGAACGTCACCGGCGGTGTCCGGAGGGCGTTGGCCGATGGGCCCGTCATGCGCATGCCGCATGGCGGGCCCGTCCCGTTTTCCCCGCGTTGACCTGCGAGTTCACCATGTGACCGTGCTCCCTCAAGTGAGCCTTAAATCCACCTTAAGTTCCACTGAGGGTGATGGAACGGCAACGGTTGGCCACGGGGTACAACGGCTCTGCAACGGCCTTGGTGACGAGGGCTTTTGGCCGTTGACACCACCATTGGTCTAGGCCAGAGTCCAGTCATCCGGTTCGAACTTCAACCTCACCGGATGTGGTATCGGCCCTCCCCGAAGCTCTTCGCCCCTGCCCGGACTCTCCGCTGCGGGCGCCATCACGCTGCCGGCGGGCAACACGGCTCTAGCACCCTCGGAGGATGGCGTGAAGAAGCGTCAGCTCATGTCGACGTTCGGAATCACAGCCCTGGCGGTCGGACTGACGGCCTGTTCCTCGGCCGGCACATCGTCGACGGACGGCAGGAGCCCCGCCGCCGATCCGAAGGCCGCGACCGGCACCGTCACCGTCTGGCTGATGGACGACGCCCAGAAGAACTGGCCCGACCTGGTGCAGCAGGTCAACGACCAGTTCGCCGCGAAGTACCCGAACGTCACCCTCAGGCTCTCGTACCAGGGCTGGGCCGACAAGGTGACCAAGCTCGACAAGGCCATCGCCGAGGGCGGCGCCCCCGACGTGGTCGAGCTGGGCAACACCGAGACCATGAAGTACGTGCTCTCCGGCGCGCTGGCTCCGGTCGACCGGACCAGCTTCGACAACTCCGACAGCTGGATCAAGGCGCTCGCCAACACCTGTACGTACCAGGACAAGCTCTGGTGCGTGCCCTACTACGCCGGCGCCCGGGTCGCCATCTACAACTCCGCCGGCTTCCAACAGGCCACCGGCAGCGCGGAGTTCCCCAAGACCGAAGCCGACCTGCTGACGGCCCTGGACAAGGTCGCCGACAAGAACAAGGCCGACAAGAGCTTCTCCCCGCTCTACCTGCCCGGCCCGTACTGGTACGCCGCGATGAGCTACGTGGCCGCGTACGGCGGCAGCATCGCCAAGTTCGACAGCTCCGGCAACTGGCACGGAACCCTGCACGACGCCAAGTCCCAGCAGGGCGTCAGCCACTTCATCGACCTGGTCCGCAAGTACAACAAGGGCGACCTGGCGGTGAACGAGCAGAACCAGTTCGAGTCGATGGCCCGGGGGCACGCCGCGTCCTTCTACGGCAACGGCTACGAGGCGGCCAGCGTGACCGCGCCGGTCACCGGCGACCCGGGACTCAAGGACGCCGTCAAGGTGGCCACCATGCCCGGCCCGGACGGCAAGCCGCTGCCCACCTTCATCGGCGGCTCCGACCTCGCCGTCACCGCCAAGTCCGCGCAGGTCGCGCTGGCCACCGACTGGGTGCGGATGTTCACCGGCACCAAGTCCCAGCAGGCGCTGGCCGACAAGGACATCCTGCCGAACAACCTCACCCAGCTGAACCCGCTGAAGAGCAAGCCGAGCACCTCCGCCGCGGCCAACGCGGTGCCGGACGCCTGGTTCACCCCGCTGGCGCCCGGCTGGGGCGCGATCGAGAAGCAGAAGATCCTGCCCGACATGCTGAGCGCCATCCTCAAGGGCAAGTCGGTGGACCAGGCCACCAAGGAGGCCGACGCCGCGATCGACCAGCTGATCAACACCCCGTCCTGACCGTCCGTCCCGTCCCCGGGCGCCGCCGCCGAGCGCCCGGGCCGGGGCGGTTCGGGTGTGCCCGCCCGGGGCGTCCACCGTAGGATTGCGGCAGGAAACCACCGCAGCGAGTGTGCGGACTCGCCGCCGTAGAGGTCCCCGCCGGGCAACTGCCCGGTCGGGGTCGAACCATCTCATCGGAGGCACATCCTGATGTCCGACCCGCAGACTGTTTCCGTCCCCGGCCGGATCATGGCGGCGGAGATGGCCGAGCAGCCGGCCGTCCTCCAGCGCATCCTCGACGAGGGCGCTCCGAAGATCCGCGAGATCGCAGCCGAGATCGCCGCCCGCAACCCTCGCTTCGTCCTGCTGACCGCGCGCGGCACGTCCGACAACGCGGCGCTGTACGCCAAGTACCTGATCGAGATCCTGCTCGGCAAGCCCGCCGGCCTGACCTCGATGTCCACCACCACCGCCTACGGCGCCAAGCCGGACCTCACCGACGTGCTGGTGATCACCGTCAGCCAGTCCGGCGGCTCGCCGGACCTGGTGGCCTCCACCAAGGCCGCCCGCGAGGCCGGTGCCATCACCCTCGCCGTCACCAACAACGCGGCCTCGCCGCTGGCCGAGGTCTCCGAGTACCACATCGACGTGCTGGCCGGCCCGGAGAAGGCGCTGCCCGCCACCAAGACCTACACCGCCGAGCTGCTGGCGCTCTACCTGCTGGTCGAGGGCCTGCGGGGCGGCGACGGGTCGGCGGCCAAGGAGCTGCCGGGCCTGGCCGCCGGCGTCCTGTCCCGCCATGCCGAGGTGAGGGCGCTGGCCGAGCGCTACCGCTTCGCCCAGCGCCTGGTCATCACCTCGCGCGGCTACGGCTACCCGACCGCCCGCGAGGCGGCGCTGAAGCTCATGGAGACCACCTACATCCCGGCCTCCCCGTTCTCCGGCGCCGACCTGCTGCACGGCCCGCTGGCCATGGTGGACAACGTCTCGCCGGTCATCGCGATCGTCCCGGACGGCAAGGGCGGCGAGGCCCTGCAGCCGGTGCTGGACCGCCTGCGCGGCCGCGGCGCGGACCTGGTCGTGGTCGGCCAGCAGCCGCAGGTGGACGCCGCCTCGGCCGGCTTCGCGCTGCCGGCCGGCGTGCCCGAGGAGGTCCAGCCGATCCTGGAGATCCTGCCGCTGCAGCTGCTGGCCTACGAGGTCACCATCGCCCGCGGTCAGGACCCGGACGCCCCGCGCGCCCTGGCCAAGGTCACCGAGACGCACTGACGTACGGCGCCACGAGCCGGGCCCCCGTCCACAGCCTGTGGACGGGGGCCCGACTCGTTGAGCGGCGGAACATGGCTTCGGTGGGGGCGCCCCGTGGTGCTTCGTGGTGCCCCGTGGTGCTTCGTCGTGCTTCCCGGCCGCGAACGGAACCGGCCCCGGAAAGCACTACGGGCCACGGCGCCGACACGGGACCCTCAACCCATGCGGCACCGTAGCCCGGAGCTGTCGTCGGGCACCGGAGTCGAGCGAGAACTGTGCGGGGTCCTCGTTCGGCGGCGTCCGACCGAGGAAAGGCCTCGCGCGGTCAGGGCAGTTGCGCGGTGGGCCTCTCCTTGGTGCCCTTTCATTGTGGACTAGACCAATCTGGGTTGTCCAGGCCGCTCCAAAAATTGGTCTGGACAACTTCGCCCGCACGGTCCCGTCGCAGGCCCGGAGCATGATCCGCCCGCCGGTCCGCCGCGCCCCGCGCGGACCGGCGGCGCTACCCTCGCCATGTGCCCTCGCTGAACGAACTCGTCCGCCGCCACACCACCCTCACCGGGGCCGACGTGGAATGGCTCCACATGCTGGTCTCGGAGTGGCAGCTCCTCTCCGACCTCTCCTTCGCCGACCTCGTCCTGTGGATCCCCACCTGGGACGGCATCCGCTACGTCTCGGTGGCGCAGATGCGGCCCAACACCGGCCCCACCTCCTACCAGGACGACATGGTCGGCCACCTCGTCCCGCGCGGGCGCCGCCCGCTGCTGGACGCCGCCTTCGACGAGGGGCGGATCGTGCGCGAGGGCGACCCGGAGTGGCGTGAGGAGGTGCCCGTCCGGGTCGAGTCCATCCCGGTCCGGCGCGAGGGCAAGGTGCTCGGGGTGATCGCCCGCAACACCAACCTGCTGACCGTCCGCACCCCCAGCCGGCTGGAGCTCACCTACCTGCAGAGCGCCTCCGACCTGGCCCAGATGATCGCCGCCGGCAGCTTCCCGTTCCCCGGCGTCGAGCAGATCGACATGGACGCCGCCCCCCGGGTCGGCGACGGCCTGATCCGGCTCGACGCGGACGGCATCGTCACCTACGCCAGCCCCAACGCGCTCTCCGCCTACCACCGCCTCGGCCTCACCACCGACCTGGTCGGCAGCCACCTCGGCCGCGCCACCGCCGACCTCGTCCCGCCCTCCCGGGCGGCCGTGCACGAGGCGCTGGTGAAGCTGGCGAGCGGCTGGGCGCCGCGGCAGACCGAGGTCGAGGTCCAGGGGGGAGTGGTGACCCTGCGGGCGATCCCGCTCAAGCCCAAGGGCACGCTGACCGGTTCGCTGGTGCTCTGCCGGGACGTCACCGAGCTGCGCCGCCGCGACCGCGAGCTGATGACCAAGGACGCCACCATCCGGGAGATCCACCACCGGGTGAAGAACAACCTGCAGACCGTCGCGGCGCTGCTGCGGCTGCAGTCCCGCCGGATGGAGTCGGAGGCCGGCCGGGCCGCGCTGGACGAGGCGGTGCGCCGGGTCGGCTCGATCGCGATCGTGCACGAGACGCTCTCCCAGGCGCTGGACGAGCAGGTGGCCTTCGACGAGATCGCCGACCGGGTGCTGGCGATGGTGATGGAGCTGTCCCAGGACGGTCGGGTGGCGACCCGCCGCAGCGGCAGCTTCGGCATCCTGTCCGCCGAGGTCGCCACCCCGCTGTCGATGGTGCTGACCGAGCTGCTGCAGAACGCGCTGGAGCACGCCTTCGGCCCGACCGCCTCCGGGAACCTGGAGGTCAGCGCGCTGCGCGGGCGGGCGCCGGCGACCGGGATGGGCTGGTCGGACAGCTGGAACGGCGGCGCCCGCCCGGAGGAGTACCTGCTGATCACGGTGCAGGACGACGGCCGCGGCATGCCCGAGGGGTTCGACCCGCAGACGGCGGGCAACCTCGGCCTGCAGATCGTCCGCACGCTGGCCACCGGGGAGTTGGGCGGCACCTTCGACATGGTGGCCGGCCCGGACGGCGGCACCAAGGTGATCCTGGAGATCCCGGTCCGCTGACGCCGACGGCTCTGCGGACCGGTGCACCGGTGCGGATCGGTGCATCGAGGAGCGCGGTGGGGGCGTGCGCGCGGCGAAGGCGCCGGGCGCCCGCCGTGCGAGCCCCGCGCACGGCCGGTCCGCTGGGGCGCGGACACAAAAACGAGGCCCTGTCGACCGGGGGGGGGGTGGGTCGACAGGGCCTCTCAACCCGTTCCGGCCGTCGGGGGGAGTCGGCCGGAACGGGGGCTCTAGGTGGTGCGACACCTCGCCGGTGCGTTGCACACGGTGAGCGCCACAGCTCCACAATATTGCTCTAAGTGAACAGTATCAAGTGGCTGGACGGTCCGGTGTCGCGGGACCTCGCCAGGCAAGGCCCTTTGTGCGGAAGGCTTCACCAGGAAGTGCAGGGAAGCCTTTGATCATGTGTTGATCGGTGCTGCGGTTACTGCTGGTACTACGGCGTGTGATCAGGCGGTGCGGGCGCGGTTGCGGGCGGCACGGCGCTTCATCGCGCGACGCTCGTCCTCGCTCATGCCGCCCCAGACGCCGGCGTCCTGGCCGGTCTCGAGAGCCCACTGCAGGCACTGCTCCATGACCGGACAGCGGCGGCACACGGCCTTGGCTTCCTCGATCTGCAGCAGAGCAGGACCGGTGTTCCCGATCGGGAAGAACAGCTCCGGGTCCTCTTCGCGGCAGACAGCGCGGTGGCGCCAGTCCATGGTCGTCCAACTCCTCCTGCCGGCGGGGGTCACCCGATCGGCATAATCGATGGCTTGTGAATGTGAACGCTTTCACGAATCCCGCAACAGCAAAAGAGACCAAAGGCCCACCGGGCCCGGGTGGTCTGTGCTGGGGAGGGATTCGGCAATTCGAGGGACGCTCCGCGGTCGGCACCCGTCAGGATCTGAGGTTGCCGTCGCTGCGATGCGTCCCGATCGCCATGTAGAGGTTCGCAAACCTCGGGCCCGGATACAACCCCCTTCAGGGAGGAATTTTTGATTCTTCGGTGTCGCCTAGCTCACAGCCAGTACTTCTATGGAGTGAAGGGGGCTTGTGCGTTCGAGAAGAAGGGTGAAACCCCCTTCCGGTCACACAATCACACGCAGTGCCCGCCGTACGCCTGTGAAACTGACGCGACTCCTGTCTCCAAGGTGATCCCCGTCAACCTGGAACGGGGCGGGTTCCTCTGAAACCAAGGTGAAGTGTCTGACGTCGTGATAGGTGACGACGTGCTTGCCGGACGGGCCGGCCGGCGGGGCGCCGTCGCTCGAAGACGTGTACGACCGCAGGATCTGACGGATCGTTCGAGCCGTGCCGAACGCCGTCATCCGAGTGATGCCGAAGACGTCGAGATCGGTGTCGAAGGAGGCGAGCGGCGAGGGGTACACCGGACGGTTGCCGAGGAACGTCCACGGCGAGGTGTTGCTGACTATGGTCAGCGCCAGGCCCGGCAGGTCCTGGTGGCCCGGTAGTTCCAGGGTCACCGGGCCGGAACGGCGTTGCTCACGCTGGGTGACGTAGTGCCGCAGCGCCTGCCCCACGTAGAGGGCGTGGGTGGACTTGCGCCCCGCCCGGCGCTGCTCCTCGACCCGGCCGACCACCCCGGCGTCGAAGCCGAGGCCGGCGGTGAAGGTGAACCAGCGGTCCGGCAGCCCCTCGGTCATCGCCTTGCCCAGGCCGACCGGCCGCTCGCGCCCGTGCTCCAGCGCGTCCAGCAGGGCGCCGGTGGCCTCCACCGGGTCGTTGGGCAGGCCGAGCGCGCGGGCGAACACATTGGTCGAACCGCCCGGCACCACGGCCAGTCGCGGGACCTTCTCGCCCGGGCCGTGCGCCAGCAGCCCGTTCACCACCTCGTTGACGGTGCCGTCACCGCCGAGCGCGACCACCAGGTCGACCGTGCCGTCCTCGGAGGCCGCGCGGGCCAGGTCACGCGCGTGGCCCCGGTACTGCGTCTCGGCCACGTCCAACTTGAGGTCGCTGCGCAGCGCGTGGATCAGCACGTCCCTGGTGCGGCCACTGGTGGTGGTGGCGTTGTGGTTCACGACCAGGAGAGCGCGCATGGGGAAAGCCTACGGGTCGGTACGGACCAACCGGCGGCTACCCTGCTGGAGTGACCGCAGAATCCTCCGCACCCGTACCCACGGCGGCCCCGGCCCGCCCCCTGCCGCTGACCGTGGGCGCCGCCATCACCGCCCTGGAGGGCGCCGCGCTGGCCGTCGTCGGCGTCTGGGACATGGTGTCCGCGCTGTCCGGCCAGTCCAAGCAACTCGCCCTGAACGAGTTCGGTGGCGTGGTCATCGTGCTGCTCGGCGTACTGCCGGTGCTGGCCGCCCGCGCGCTGCTCAAGGAGCGCCGTTGGGGCCGCAGCCCGGCCGTGCTCACCAACTCGATCTGCCTGCCGATCGGGTACTACATGCTGGAGAGCGGCGGTGCGATGGTCGGCGTCGGCGTGCTGGTCGGCCTGCTCGGGCTGGTGGGCATCGGCTCGCTGCTGAGCCCGAAGTCGACGGCGGCCCTGTACGCTCCGCGCGAGGGCTGAGCACACAGGGCCGCCGGGACCGGCCGCCGGTTCGGCGGCCGTCGGTCCTACTCCTCCACGAGGAGCTTCTCCCGCAGCTGGGCCAGGGTCCTGGCCAGCAGGCGGGACACGTGCATCTGGGAGATCCCCACCTCGGCGGCGATCTGCGACTGGGTCATGTTCCGGAAGAACCGCAGCACCAGGATCTTCTGCTCCCGGGGCGGCAGTTGGGCCAGCAGCGGCTTGAGCGACTCGCGGTACTCGACGCCCTCCAGCGCCTCGTCGGTGGCGCCCAGGGTGTCCGCCACGGCCGGCGACTCGTCGTCGCTGTCCGGCACGTCCAGGGACAGCGTGGAGTACGCGTTGGCGGACTCCAGGCCCTCCAGGACGTCCTCCTCGGAGATGCCCAGGTGCTCGGCGAGCTCGTGCACCGTGGGGGAGCGCCCGTGCCGCTGGGAGAGCTCGCTGGTCGCCGTGGTGAGCGACAGCCGCAGCTCCTGGAGCCGGCGCGGCACCCGGACCGCCCAGCCCTTGTCGCGGAAGTGCCGTTTGATCTCGCCGACGATGGTCGGCGTGGCGTAGGTGGAGAACTCGACCCCGCGCTCGTGGTCGAAGCGGTCCACCGACTTGATCAGGCCGATGGTGGCGACCTGGGTCAGGTCGTCCAGCGGCTCGCCCCGGTTGCGGAACCGCCGGGCCAGGTGCTCGACCAGCGGGATGTGCATCCGCACCAGCTGGTTGCGCAGCTCGACGCGCTCCGGGGAGCCCTCGGGCAGCACGGACAGCCGGACGAACAGTGCGCGGGCCGCCTCCCGGTCCGGGGCGCCCGAGCGGTGCGGGGCCTGGGTGGGCACCGCGCCGCGCAGGTCCCCGGTCCCGTCCGCCGGATCGGGCGGGGGCGGGGAGGCGGGCGACGGATCAGACGTCGGCTCGGTCGGGTGGCTCATCCGGTGGGCGTCCTTCGGGTGCGCTTCGTCGTTGGCGGCGAGGCCAGGGACGCTCGCCTGGGTCGGTACGGCAGGTCCCGCCGTCGCGAGGCCGGTACGGTCCAGATCACTCACGGCCATTCCCCCGTTCCGTTCCGGGAGCACCGGGGCCTCGGGGCCCCGGCATCGTCTCGTTGGTCGTACCGCGTGGGGGCGGTACCGGGCGCCGTCCGCCCGGCCCCGGATCGGGTGCCGGGCGGACGGCCCTTGTGCGGTGCTGCTGTTCGACGTCCCGCCTAGTGGGCGGAGGGGCCGCCGCGCTTCTTGTGCAGGCTGATCGACACGGTCTTGTCCTCGGCGACCGAGGAGTCGACCTCGCCGGCCAGTGCGGAGAGCACCGTCCAGGCGAAGGTGTCCCGTTCGGGCGCCTTGCCGTCGGTGGTCGGGGCGGCGACGGTCACCTTCAGCGAGTCGCCGACCAGCCGGAACTCGCAGGACAGGACGGAGCCGGGCACCGCCTGCTGGAGCAGGATGGCGCAGGCTTCGTCCACCGCGATCCGCAGGTCCTCGATCTCGTCGAGGGTGAAGTCGAGCCGCGCCGCCAGGCCGGCTGTCGCTGTTCGCAGGACCGAGAGGTAGGCCCCTGCCGCGGGCAGCCGGACCTCCACGAAGTCCTGCACTCCGGGCTCGCCGTTGATCTGGGACACCCTCACCTCCTGGGTGACGCGCTGTGCTTCCGGGCCGGTGGCCGCGGCACTGTCTGTTGCTTGGCTCAACTGCTTCGCCCCAACTGTCCAGAGGGGTGGTGCGGTACGTACCGGTCATACCCTTCGCAGGGCGACCGGACGCCGCGTATCCGCCTGAGACCTTACCGCTTTCCGCACGCCGGCCAGGGCTCGGGAGTCACTCATGGTAAGCCATCGCGACGCAGGGTGGCAGGGGTTCAAGGCGGTCCGTTCAGCGGCCGCCGGCGGCGGCGAGGGCCTCGCCGGTGAGCCGGTAGACGCTCCAACCGTCCATCGGCACCGCGCCGAGGGACTTGTAGAAGTTGATCGAGGGCACGTTCCAGTCAAGCACCGACCACTCCATCCGGGAGTAGCCGCGTTCGACGGCGATCCGCGCCAGTTCCAGCAGCAGCGCCTTGCCGTGGCCGCCGCCGCGGGCCTGCGGGCGGACGTACAGGTCCTCCAGGTAGATCCCGTGGGTGCCGCGCCAGGTCGAGAAGTTGAGGAACCAGATCGCGAAACCGACCGGTTCGCCCGTGGTGTCGTCCTCGGCGATCAGGCCGAACACCGCCGGGGCGGCGCCGAACAGGGCGTCGCGCAACTGTTCCTCGGTGGCCACGGCCTCGTGCGGGGCCTTCTCGTAGTCCGCGAGCTCGCGGATCAGGGCGTGGATGACGGGAACGTCGGTCACGACGGCGGTGCGGATCATGCTGCGAGCCTACTGCGCGGGCCCCGTCCCGGCCCAGGACCGGACGGGGTCCGTTCGGCGATCCGCCTGCCCGGGCGGCGGACCGGTCAGCGGGCGGGGACGGTGCCCAGGTAGGCGGCCAGCGCGGAGATCGCGGCCGGGTTGCGCGGGCTCTCCACCAGGTCGACGTAGTCCAGCACGAAGATCCGGTCGTTCCTGATCGCGGAGACGCCGGCCAGCGGCGGGAAGGACGTGAGGAAGTTCCGCTTGGCCTCGGCGCCGGTCTCGCCGTAGTCGTTGATCACGATCACCTCGGGGTCGCGCTGGACGACGCTCTCCCAGCCGGTGGTGACCCAGGAGTCCGCCAGATCGCCCATGACGTTGGTGCCGCCGGCCTTGGTGATGATCTCGTCGGCCGCGGCGAACCTGCCCGCGGTGTACGGCTTGTCCTGCCCGCTGTCGTACAGGAACACGGAGGGCCGGCGCCCGGGCTGCGGGACGGCGGCGACCTGCGCCTTGAAGTCGGCGATCAGCTTGTCGGCCCGGTCCCGGACGTCGAAGACCTCGCCGAGGTTGGCCAGGTCGGTGTAGAGCGCGTCCAGCGGGGACATCACGCCGCGCTCGGTGCCCTTGCCGCTGCGGCAGGACTCGCTGAGCACGTACGAGGCGATGCCGAGGTCCTTGAGCGCCTGCGGGGTGAAGCCGCTGCCCTCGTCGAAGCCGTAGTGCCAGCCGGCGAAGACCAGGTCGGCCTTGGCGCCCAGCACGATCTCCTTGGTGATCTGCTTCCTGGAGAGCCAACCGGTCTGCCGGTAGCCGTCCTTCCAGGCGACCTGGTCGACCTTGCCCTTGTCGTCGGGCATCACGTAGCCGGCCATCCGGTCGGCGAGGCCGAGGGCGAGCATCAGCTCGGTGATGCCGACGTCGTTGGTCACCGTCCGGGCGGGCTTCTGCGGGAAGGTGAGCTTGGTGCCGCAGTTCTCCACGGTCACCGGGTAGTGGGCGGAGGCGGCGGTGGAGTCGGCGCTCGGGGCGATCTCGGCGCCGCAGGCGGTGAGTCCGAGGGCGAGCAGGGCGGTGGCGGCAACGGCCTTGGTGCGCACGGGCCTTCTTTCGAGGTCGAACAGCTTTCGGGGTCGATCGGTCTGCGGGGTCGATCAGTCTTCGGGGGTGGGCCGGATCCGGTCGAAGAGGAGTTGGACGGCGCCGGTCACCGGGTGCCGCACGGGGGTGGCCCGGACGCCGAACACCTCGGCCAGCAGGTCGGTGCGGAGCACCTCGGCGGGCGGCCCCGAGGCGACGATCCGGCCGGCCCGCAGCACGTACAGCAGGTCGCAGTGGCCGGCCGCCAGGTTGAGGTCGTGCAGCGCGGTGAGCACCGTCGGACCGGCCTGCCGGACCAGCGCCAGGACGTCCAACTGGTGGGCGATGTCCAGGTGGTTGGTGGGCTCGTCCAGCACCAGCAGCCGGGGTTCCTGGACCAGTGCGCGGGCGATCAGCACCCGCTGCTTCTCGCCGCCGGACAGGCTCAGGAAGCCCCGCCCGGCCAGGTGTTCGGCGCCGACCCTGCGCAGCGCCCCCGTGCAGCGCGCGTGGTCGCCCGCGCCCGGGCCGCCCAGCCCGCGCCGGTGCGGCAGCCGGCCCATGGCGACCACCTCGGCGACCGTGAAGTCGAACTCGGCGGAGTGTTCCTGGGGCAGCGCGGCCACCCGTCGGGCGGCCTCGCGCGCGGTGAGCGCGTGCAGGTCGTCGCCGTCCAGCCGGACGGCCCCGGCGGCGGGCCGCAGTGCCCGGTAGACGCAGCGCAGCAGGGTCGATTTGCCGCTGCCGTTCGGCCCGACCAGCCCGACCACCTGCCCGGCGGCGGCGTCCAGGGCGACGTCGTGGACCAGCCGGGCGCCGGCCAGTTCGACCGAGACGGAGTCCAGGGCGAGGTCCATCAGCGGCCTCCGAAGGAGTAGCCGCGCCGGCGCATCAGCAGCAGGAAGCAGGGCACCCCGAGGACCGCGGTGACCACCCCGACCGGCAGTTCGGCGGGCGCCAGCAGGGTGCGCGAGACGATGTCCACCCAGACCAGCAGCAGCGCCCCGGCGAGCGGCGCGACCAGCAGCACCCGGCGGTGTCCGGCGCCGACCAGCATCCGGGCCAGGTGCGGCACCATCAGCCCGACGAAGCCGATCGCCCCGCTGACGGCGACCACCGTGCCGGTGACGGCGGCGGTCACCACGAACAGCTCGCGGCGCAGCCGGTCCGGGTCCACGCCGAGCGAGGCGGCCGTCTCGTCCCCCATGGCGAGCGCGTCCAGCCGGCCGGCCGCGCAGGCCAGGTACGCCAGGCCGGCCAGCACGGTGGCGGCGGCGATCGGCACCGAGCCCCAGGTGGCGCCGCCGAGGCTGCCGAGCAGCCACATCATGGCGTCCCGGGCGGCCTCGCCGCGGGCGGCCGCGAAGACCATCAGCGCGGTGAGCGCGGAGAAGCCGTAGGAGAGCGCGGTGCCGGTGAGCACCAGCCGCAGCGGGGTGAGCCCGTAGGCGGTCCGCGCCGCGAGGTAGACCAGCACCATGGCGAGCAGCGCGGAGCCGAACGCGGAGACCGAGATGGCCCACACCCCGAGCGAGGCGAAGGCGCCGAGCAGCAGGACGGCGTTGGCGCCGACGGCCGCGCCGGAGGAGACGCCGAGCACGAAGGGGTCGGCCAGCGCGTTGCGCACCAGGGCCTGTACGGCGACCCCGGTGGCGGCCAGCCCGGCGCCGACCACGGCGGCCAGCACGGTGCGCGGCAGCCGGATCTCCCAGACGATCGCGTAGGCGGCGGCCTCGCCCGCCTCCAGCCGTCCGCCCGTCAGTCCGGCGGCCAGCAGCCGCAGGGCGCGGGGCAGGCCGATCCCGGCGGCGCCCAGGGCGACCCCGCAGACCAGTGAGAGCAGCAGGGCGGCGGCCAGGCCGACGGCGAGGGGTGCGGCGGGTATGCGACGGGCGGGTGGGCTCACCGCGCCGCCGCCCACGGGTGCGGTGCTCACGCGCACCTCCGGGTGGTTCTCTCGCTCCGCTCGTCCACGGGTGCGCCTTGCCTCGGGCCGCGGGTGTGCGGGGGCGGGCGCCGGACGGGCGCGGGCCCGGGCGCCATCCCCTCGCAGTCCACGGCGAGTTGTCGGGAGGTCGGCGGCCGAGGGCGATCGGGCTGGCACGGCCGACGGGCCGCGCTCACCGTTGCGGGTCAGCGCCGGATTCACACCGGACTTCCCCCTCGGACGCCCTGGCAGCATAACAGCCACTCAGGCCAGGCAACCCTTACCGGGGCCGGGATCGGGCGTGGACGCACGACCGCCCCCGTCCGGCGCTGCGGACGGGGGCGGTCGGGTGGCGACGCGTCAGGCTCAGGCCTGCTTGGTCTCCCAGAAGATCTTGTCGACCTCGGCGATCAGGTCCAGCAGGGCCTGGCCGGTGGCCGGGTCGGTGGACGCCTTGGCGGCCGAGGCGGCCTTCAGGGTGTCGTTGACCAGCTGGTGCAGCTGCGGGTACTTCTCGAAGTGCGGGGCCTTGAAGTAGTCGCTCCACAGCACCGAGATGTGGTGCTTGACGGCCTCGGCGCGCTGCTCCTTGATGATGATGGCGCGGGCGCGGAAGTGCGGGTCCTCGTTGGCCTGGTACTTCTCCTGGGTGGCCTTGACCGACTCGGCCTCGAGCCGCGCCTGCGCCGGGTCGTACACGCCGCAGGGCAGGTCGCAGTGGGCGTGGGCGGTGGCGCGCGGTGCAAACAGACGAGAGAACATGGGAGTCCTTCCTTAGATCGTCTTCCCGCGCCCGAGATTACCCTTCCGCCCCCGCCGTTTCGCGATCGGGCGGTGGGCCTAGGGCAAAAGGCGGACCCGCAACCGGGGTATTCCGGACATCGAACAGGGTGACGGTCCGTACGGCAGACTGGGACCGGGTGGTCCGGGAGGAGGAGTCGTGGCGCGGAGCACGGAACCGGAGGGCACGGAACCCCAGGGGCGGGGCCGGGGCGGCGGCGCGGTGCCGTTCGGGCTGGTCGACGTGGCGGGCCCGTCGATGGTCCCGACCCTGCGCGAGGGCGACCAGCTGCTGGTGCGCTACGGCGCGCCGATCCGGCCCGGCGCGGTGGTGCTCTTCCGGCACCCCTTCCAGCAGGACCTGCTGGTGGTGAAGCGGGCCGCCGAACGGCGCCCCCGGGGCTGGTGGCTGCTGTCCGACAACCGGCCGGTGGACAGCGACAGCCGCAGCTACGGCCCGGTGCCGGACGAACTGGTGCTCGGCCGGGTGCTGCTGCGGCTGCGCCCGCGCCCGGCCTGGCTGGCGCCGGGACGCCGGCTGGAGCGGCTGCTGCTGACCACCCGGCTGGCCCGGGTGCCGGGCCTGGCCCGCCGCCTGGGCGTCTGGGCGGAGGAGCTCTAAAGGCGCCGCTTACCCTGCGGCGCCGAGGGCCGCGGCCTCCGCCTCCTGGCGCTTGCGGGCCCGGTACGCGGCGACGTTGGCGCGGGTCGCGCAGCGGTCCGAGCAGTACCGGCGGGAGCGGTTGGTCGAGGTGTCCAGGTAGGCGTTGCGGCAGGGCGCGGCCTGGCAGATGCCGAGCCGGTCGGCGCCCAGCTCGGTCAGGTGGACGGCCAGGCCCATGCAGGCGACCGCGCTGAAGTGCGCGGTGGCGGTCGGGGAGTTGTCGGCCAGGTGCAGGTGCCAGCGCGGCCGGCCGGCGTCGTCCAGGAAGTCGTGCCCGGAGACCAGCGGGCTGACCGGGTACTCCATCAGCAGGCTGTTCAGCAGGTCGACGCCCCGGATCTCGTCGCCCTCGGCGGCGGCCTCGAAGACCCCGCGCAGCCTGGTGCGCACCGCCCGCAGCCGGGGCAGGTCGGATTCGTCGGCCTGTGCGGCGGCCCGTGAGGAGTCGGAGAACAGGGCGCGCACCGCGTCCACGGACGTCAGCGCGTCGGTGCCGCGCTCGGGCTCCTCGGTGTTCACCAGCCGAACGGCGAGATCGGCGTACGAGGCGAGCTCCACGGAGGTCCTTCCAGAAGGGTCGGTAACGGGCTGACTGCGTCCAGCCTATTACCTGGGTGGGGAAAACGTCGGCGCCCGGCAGGAGCAGCCTGCCGGGCGCCGACGGTACGGGCTCTACAGCACCTTGGAGAGGAACGCCCGGGTGCGCTCGTGCTGGGGGTCGGTGAGCACCTCGCGGGGGTTGCCGGACTCGACCACCACGCCACCGTCCATGAACACCAGCGCGTCGCCGACCTCGCGGGCGAAGCCCATCTCGTGGGTGACGACCACCATGGTCATGCCCTCCTCGGCGAGGCCGCGCATGACGTCCAGGACGTCGCCGACCAGCTCGGGGTCGAGCGCCGAGGTGGGCTCGTCGAAGAGCATCAGCTTGGGCTTCATGGCCAGCGCGCGGGCGATCGCGACGCGCTGCTGCTGGCCGCCGGAGAGCTGGGAGGGGTAGTTCCTCGCCTTGTCGGCGAGGCCGACCCGCTCCAGCAGGCTCATCGCCCGCTCCCGGGCGACGGCCTTGCTCTCGCCCTTGACCTGGACCGGGGCCTCCATGACGTTCTCGACGGCCGTCATGTGCGGAAACAGGTTGAAGCGCTGGAAGACCATGCCGATGTCGCGCCGCTTGACGGCGACCTCGCGGTCCTTGAGCTCGTGGAGCTTGTCGCCCTTCTGCTGGTATCCGACCAGTTCGCCGTCCACCCAGAGGCGGCCGGCGTTGACCTTCTCCAGGTGGTTGATGCACCGCAGGAAGGTCGACTTGCCGGAGCCGGACGGGCCGATCAGGCAGAACACCTCGCCCTGTCGGACCTCCAGGTCGATGCCCTTCAGCACGTGGACGGCGCCGTAGGACTTGTGGACGTTCTCGGCACGGACCATCGGGTGGCCGGTGGCGGTGGCGTCGGCCGGGGTCTTGCTCAGATCGGTCATACGTGACCACCTCCCTCAAGCCCCGGGACGACGTCGGCGCCGGTCTTCGGGGTGGGCCTTCCGGCG
The DNA here is from genome assembly GCF_044742585.1 of Kitasatospora sp. NPDC087861. Taxonomy (NCBI): domain Bacteria; kingdom Bacillati; phylum Actinomycetota; class Actinomycetes; order Kitasatosporales; family Streptomycetaceae; genus Kitasatospora; species Kitasatospora sp. NPDC087861. The sequence continues at coordinate 214,984 of NZ_JBIUUS010000003.1, read as the reverse complement.
AACAGGCCCCGCAGCCGCTGCAGCGGGGTGGGCGGGAGGGTCCGGTTGGAGCCGCGGGCGTAGTAGCGCTCGATGTAGTACTGGCCGATGGTCAGCACCGAGGTGAAGAACAGGTACCAGAGGCTGACCACGATCAGCAGCGGGATGTTCTGGTAGTTCCGAGAGTAGATGACCTGGCCGGCCCGGAAGATCTCCTCCAGGGAGATCACGCTGACCAGCGAGGTGGTCTTGAGCATCGAGATGGTCTCGTTGCCGGTCGGCGGGATGATCACCCGCATGGCCTGCGGCAGGACGATCCGCCGCATGGTCTGGAACCGGCTCATGCCCAGCGCGTGGGCGGCCTCGGTCTGCCCCTCGTCCACCGACTGGATGCCGCCGCGGACGATCTCCGCCATGTAGGCGGCCTCGTTGAGGCCGAGGCCCAGCAGGGCGGCGACGAAGGTCGGGATCAGGACGTTGGTGGACTCGGACCAGAACTCCGGTCCCCACGGGACGCCGATCGACAGCTTGGCCCAGATCAGGCCGAGGAAGTTCCAGAACACCAGCTGCACCAGCACCGGGGTCCCGCGGAAGATCCAGATGTAGAGCCAGGCGGTGCCGGAGAGCAGCGGGTTCGGGGACAGGCGCATGACGGCGAGGGCGATGCCGCCGACCACGCCCATCAGCATGGCGAGGACGGTCAGTTCCAGGGTGACGACCATGCCGTGCACGATGCTGTCGTGGAACAGGTACTGCCCGACGATGTCCCACTTGAAGGCGGGATTGGTGAAGAGGGCGCTCAGCAGCATCGCCGCGAGCAGGGCGATGACGACGGCGCCCGCCCAACGTCCGGGGTGGCGGACCGGGATGGCCTTGATGGTCTCAGGCCGTCCCTCCTCCGCCCGCCCCTTGTCCAGAGAGTTCACGGTGTGGCCTCGGGTGAGAGATGGAGCAGGGGGACGGTCAGCTCGCGGCGCCGTTGATGACCGACTTGTCGAGGGCGCCGGCGTCGACACCCCACTTGGTGAGGATCTGCTTGTAGGTGCCGTCGTCGATCAGCGACTGGACGGCGCCCTGGATCGCGGGGGTGAGCTTGGAGCCCTTGGCGACGGCGACGCCGTAGGGGGCCACGCCGTAGGTGGAGCCGAGCTTCTCCAGCTGGCCGCCGGACTGCTTGATCGCGTAGTCGACGACCTGGGAGTCGGCCATCAAGGCCTGGTCGCGGCCGGAGACGACGGCGTTGGTGACGTCCGTCTGGAGGTCGAACTTGTCGCCGTCGTTCGGGATGCCCGGCTTCCCGGCCTTGGCACAGTCCGGGTTGCGGGTGTCCTTGATCTCGTCGGCCTGGGTGGTGCCGGTCTGGACGGCGACCTTCTTGCCGCAGAGGTCGTTGGGGTCGACCTTGTCGGGGTTGCCCTTCTTGACCGCGACGGCGCTGCCGGAGTTGAAGTAGGTCACCATGTCGACGATCTGCTCGCGCTCCTTGTTGTCCGTGAAGGACGACATGCCGAGCTGGAACTTGTTCGACTGGATGCCCGGGATGATCGCGGTGAAGCCGGAGTCCTGGACGTCGGCCTTCAGGCCGAGCTTGGCCGCGATGGCGTTGGCCAGGTCCACGTCCATGCCGATGACCTTGCCGCTGTCGTCCTTGAACTCGTCCGGCGCGTACGAGGCGTCCGAGCCGACCACGAGCTTGCCGGAGGACTTGACGTCGGCGGGGACGAGGGCGGCCAGCTTGTCGTCGGCCTTCACCTCGTTGACGGTCGCGGAGGCGTTGGGCGCGCCGCCGCCGTTGTCGCTCTTGCTGCTGCTGCAGCCGGTCAGGACAAGGGTCACGGAGGCGGCAACCGCGCCGGCTGCGAGGAGCCGGGTGCGCTGGGTACGGGCGGTCATGAGGGGGATCTCCTCCTGAGGGAGAGGTCGGGCGGAGCGCGCCGCGGGGGGCGGCACACCGGGGTACGGCGCTGTACGGGTGTATTTCGCTGTACGTCGTCGTACATGCAGGGCCGGGTGGTGCGGTGCCTGTGCGGGCGAACCGCGCAGGGTGGTGCGGGGTACTGCGTGCGCCACCCTCCGCCGAGGTGGACGTCGAGCGAACCGCCTCGACCAGGGGCCGGCTCGATCCGAGATGGGGGGAATCCTGCCATCTGAGGACGGTCAGATGGCCCTCATCCAGGTCAAAATCGGATAACGAGGGTTCTGGTTGTCCGCTATTCGGACTTATTCAGCGTCCCTGTCACTCCGTGCATAAGTATGCAGATCCCGCTGTCAGGTGGCCGGAGGCCCGCCGCCCGGCGCGACAGTGGAGCGCGGGTGGACGCGACATGGCGGACGGGCGATCCCGCCATCCCGCCCTGCCGGGCCCGGCGGCGGGTGTGTCAGAATTCGGTACCGGGTGACCCCCGAACGCTCGAACCAGACCGACGAGTCCCGACAGGCTCGGGGTGTCCGGGAACGGAAGTCATCACGTGGCTCCGTATCCGGGGCGCCGACTCCCCTTCGCGTCTGCGTTCACTCCTGCGGGTGCGCGTGCGCCATCGCCGTCGCCGCCGCCGGAGCCCGGCGCTTCCGACGCCGGGCCCCAGTGACGCGACAGCTCGGCGATGAACTGCACGTGACGAGGACGAAAAGGCATAGGTGCGATGCCTTTGTCCGTCCTACGCTCGGCCCGGAAGCACAACGCGGACAAACAAGACCCATAAACCCTCATCCGAGGGCGCCGCCCGACGGCAGCGCCCCGACCCAGCCCCCGGGTCCGCTTCGGCGTACCCGGTTTCCGGTTTCCGGACGGGTCGTCCTGCCCGTCGGTCGTGCACCCTCGCCAGATCAATGACGAAGAGGTCATCGTGGCAGCGGAGATCATGCACAGCAGCACCCAGGACACCGACGATCCGATCGACGCCGTCTTCGCGCTCCACCGCGGCGGCAAGATGGAGATCCGGGCGACCGTCCCGGTGCGCGACGCGGACGACCTGTCCCTCGCCTACACCCCGGGTGTCGCCCGCGTCTGCACGGCCATCGCCGAGCAGCCGGAGCTGGTCAACGACTACACCTGGAAGTCCAACACCGTCGCCGTGGTCACCGACGGCACCGCCGTGCTGGGCCTCGGCGACATCGGCCCGGAGGCCTCCCTGCCCGTGATGGAGGGCAAGGCCATCCTGTTCAAGCAGTTCGGCGGCGTGGACGCGGTGCCGATCGCGCTGGCCTGCACCGAGGTCGACGAGATCGTCGAGACCGTGGTCCGGCTGGCCCCCTCCTTCGGCGGCGTCAACCTGGAGGACATCTCCGCCCCCCGCTGCTTCGAGATCGAGCGCCGGCTCCAGGAGGCCGTGGACATCCCGGTCTTCCACGACGACCAGCACGGCACCGCGATCGTCACCACCGCCGCCCTGTGGAACGCGGCCGCGGTGACCGGCCGCGAGATCGGCTCGCTGCGGGCCGTCATCTCCGGCGCCGGCGCGGCCGGCATCGCCATCGCCAAGATGCTGGTGGCGGCGGGCATCGGCGACGTCGCGGTCTGCGACCGCAAGGGCGTGGTGTACGACGGCCGCGGCGACCTCACCGACGTCAAGGCCGAGATCGCCGAGCTGACCAACCGCACCGGCCTCAAGGGCTCGCTGGCCGAGGCGCTGGCCGGCGCCGACGTGTTCATCGGCGTCTCCGGCGGCACCGTGCCGGAGGAGGTCGTCGCGACCATGGCCGAGGGCGCGTTCATCTTCGCGATGGCCAACCCCACCCCGGAGATCCACCCCGAGGTCGCGCACAAGTACGCGGCGGTCGTCGCCACCGGGCGCAGCGACTTCCCGAACCAGATCAACAACGTGCTGGCCTTCCCCGGCATCTTCGCCGGCGCCCTGCAGGTGCGGGCCAGCCGGATCACCGAGGGCATGAAGCTGGCCGCCGCCAAGGCGCTGGCCGGCGTCGTCGCCGACGAGCTGACGCCGCAGAAGGTGATCCCGTCGCCGTTCGACGAGCGGGTCGCCCCGGCGGTCACCAAGGCCGTCGCCGAGGCGGCCCGGGCCGAGGGCGTGGCCCGGATCTGACGGTCCGAACCCCGCCGACGGCCGGGGCCGGGACACGCGTCACACCCACGCATGGTTCCCGGCCCCGGCCGTCGCGGCTATCGTCCGCAGCATGTTTGCTGCCTACGCCGCACGTATCGACGCCGACGACCCGCTCAGCGGGCTGGAGTTGGGCGAACTCCCCGAGCCGCAGGCCCGTCCCGGGTGGAGCCTGGTCACGGTCAGGGCCGCCAGCCTCAACCACCACGACCTGTGGTCGCTGCGCGGGGTCGGCCTGCCCGCCGGGAAGCTGCCGATGATCCTCGGCTGCGACGCCGCGGGCGTCGACGAGCACGGCAACGAGGTGGTCGTCCACTCGGTGATCGGCCAGACCGGCCACGGGGTGGGCCCGGACGAGCCCCGCTCCATCCTGACCGAGCGCTACCAGGGCACCTTCGCCCAGCAGGTGGCCGTGCCCACCTGGAACCTGCTGCCCAAGCCCGCCGAGCTGAGCTTCGAACAGGCCGCCTGCCTGCCCACGGCCTGGCTGACGGCCTACCGGATGCTGTTCACCAACGCCGGGGTCAGGCCCGGTGACACCGTCCTGGTGCAGGGCGCGGGAGGCGGCGTGGCGACCGCGCTGATCGTCCTCGGCAAGGCCGCCGGGCTGCGGGTCTGGGTCACCGGCCGGGACGAGGCCAAGCGCCACCGGGCGGTCGAACTCGGCGCCGACGCCGCCTTCGAGAGCGGTGCCCGGCTGCCCGCCCGGGTGGACGCGGTGATGGAGACGGTCGGCGCCGCCACCTGGTCGCACTCGGTGAAGGCGCTGCGCCCGGGCGGCACCATCGTCATCTCCGGTGCCACCTCCGGCTCCAACCCGAGTGCCACCGAGCTGAACCGGATCTTCTTCCTGGAGCTCAAGGTGGTCGGCTCGACCATGGGCACCAAGGAGGAGCTGGCCGGGCTGCTCTCGCTCTGCGCGACCACCGGCGTCCGGCCGGTGATCGACTCGGTGCTGCCGCTGGCCGAGGCCCGGGACGGCTTCGCGCGGCTCGCCAAGGGCGACGTCTTCGGCAAGATCGTGCTGACTCCGTGAGGCGCTGACGTCGTGCGGTCCTGGCGTCGGACGGTCCTGACCTCGTGCGGTCCTGACGCGGACCGGCCCGGCACGCTCCGCGGAGCGTGCCGGGCCGGTGATGCGGTCCGGTGTTCAGCCGAGCAGGCGCTTCAGCCGCTCGCCGGCCGCGCCCAGCACCGAGCGGGCCTCGGCCAGCCCGTCGGCGCTCACGACGCCGTCCCGGGCCGCGTCGCGGACCTGGTCGCGGAAGCGGTCGAGCAGCCGCTCCAGCTCGCGGGCCGGGTCGCCGGCCGGGTCGGTCCGCGCCCACGGCGGCAGGTCGGCCGGGGCGGTCGGGGTGGTCGGCCCGTCCTTGTCCAGGTCGATCCGGGTGACGGTGACCTGCTCGGCCGGCTCGTCGGACGGCTGGCCCCAACGGGCCGCGTCGGCCAGCCCCGACAGGCCCTTGGTCAGCTCCGACAGTCCCTCGGCCAGGCCGGTCGGCCAGTCGCCCTTCGCGGCGTGCTCGCGCACCTGCTGCTCGACCCGGCGCTTGATCCGCAGCGCCTCCTGCTGCGCGGCCGTCCGTGAGGCCTTGGCCTGCTCGCGCAGCCGGCGGGCCTCCTCCTCGGCGGCCTTCGCCTTGGCCTTGGCCGCCTTCTCCTGCTCCCGGGCGCGCTTGGCCTGGTCCTTGGCCTGCCGCTTGAACTGGGCGAACTCCTCCTTGGCGCGCTGCCAGGACTCGTTGTCACCCCACGGGCCGGACCACGGGTCCCCGCCCTCGGCGCGGTCGGGCCGGGGGGCCTGCTTGGCGGCCTGCCACAGCTCCTCGCGCAGGTCCTTGGCGCTGTCCCGGACGTCCTCGCGGATCGCCCCGGCCAACTGCGCCACGGAGTCGTGGATCTCCAGCTCCAGGTCGTCCAACTCGCCCCGGCGGGCTTCCAGTTCGGCGCGCCCGGCGTCGGTCAGCCGGTAGACCTTGCGGCCGCCCTCGGTGCTGTGGGTGACCAGGCCCTCCTGCTCCAGCTTCGCGAGCCGGGGGTAGACCGTCCCGGCGGAGGGCGCGTACAGGCCCTGGAAGCGCTCCTCCAGCAGGCGGATCACCTCGTAGCCGTGCCGCGGGGCCTCGTCGAGCAGCTTCAGCAGGTAGAGCCGGAGCCGGCCGTGGCCGAACACGGGCGTCATCTCAGGCCTCCTTGGTGAGGTCGGGCTTGCCGAGGCCGGCCGGGAGCTCCTTGACGACCACCGGCGCGTCGTCCTCGGGGTCGGGGCGGCGCAGCACGGTGATGCCGCCGGAGACGGTGGTCACGGAGAGGCTGCCCCGGCCGTCGCCGAGCTGGCCGGACAGGCGCTTGGCGCCCCAGCTGCCGCTCAGCTTGAGCCCCTCGAAGGTGCTGGAGATGTCGCCGCTGGTGGAGCCGGCCTCGACCTTGGCGTCGGTGACCGAGGGGATCCGGATCACGACCGGGCCGCTGACGGTGGCGACCTTGACGTCGGCCGGGCTGGAGACGTCGAGGTCCAGGGTGACCGCGCCGGTGACGGCGTTGGCCTGGACCCGGTCGGCGGTGCCGGCGACCACGGTGAGCTGCCCGGAGACGGTGTTCACCTTGAGCTGGCCGGCCACCGACTGGGCGTCCACGTCGCCGGTGACGGTGTTGGCGTCGGTGCGGCCGGTGAGCCCGACCAGGGTGGCGTCACCGCTGGCGCTCTGCACCGAGACGTGCCCGGTGATGCCGGAGACGGTGGCGTCGGCCGAGACGGTGCCGACCTTGACCTCGGCGTCGGCCGGGACGGTCAGGGTGATGCCGGCGACCCGCTTGCGCTTGAAGGAACCGAAGAAGCCCTTGACGGCGTCGACCGACTTGAGCCGGTCGCCGAACTCGCCCCAGCTGTTGATGTCCTTGTAGGTGATCGTCAGGACGCCGTCCACCAGGGTCACGTGCAGCGGCTCGCCCTGGAGCTCGGTGACCTCCAGGCGGGCCGGGCCCTCGGCCGCCACCACGTTCACCGTGCCGTCGATGATCCGCACGTGCAGCGCCCGGACCGCCTCGTCGATGGTGATCCTGTCGGGTCCTTCGACCGTCCACTGGCTCATCTCTGCCGCCTCCCGTTGCCGATCGCGATGTATCGCGTTCTCTGGTAAAGACGATATATCGCGTGCCGCGCAAGTCAAGCGTGCCCGCCCCGATCGCGGCCCCGAGTCGTCCCTGAACCGTCCCCGAGGCGCCCCCTACGGGGAGGCCGGGGCATGCGAGGGGCCCGGGAGGCAATCGCCTCCCGGGCCCCTCACCAGCGGTTCACCAGGTCACTCGTCGTCCTCGTCGTCGAGCCGCGCCAGCCAGGTGGCCAGCCGCTCGACCGGGATCTCGAAGTCCGGGTTGAGGTCGACGAACTCGCGCAGTCGCTCGGCCAGCCACTCGAAGGTGACCTCCTCGTCGCCGCGCCGGTTCTCCAGCTCCTCGATGCCGCGGTCGGTGAAGTACACGGTTCACTCCGGTCCGGTGGGGATTGACCTGGTCAGGATAGTCGGGGCGGTCAGCTGGCCCGCCAGGTGCTGACGGTGACCTTGGCGGCGCCGGTGGTCGGATCCGCCGCCTCGATCGCCGCGACGGCGACGTTGTGGGTGACCCGGTCGCGGACGCACAGCAGGCGGCCGGGCGCGACCCGGTTGTACGAGAGGTCGGTGTCCGGTCGGGAGTCGATCGCGGCGGCGCACTGCTCGGCGGTGACGGACGCCTCGGTGATCACCGCGAAGTCCGACCGGTCGTCCCCGGTGCTGGCGAAGGAGTTGGCCTTGCTGCCGCTGGCGTTGTTGGTCACCCCCAGGCCCCACTTCAGGTCGTTGGAGTGCGGCACCACGGTGCCTGCGTCCAGGTCGATCCGGTAGGCGTCGGAGGAGTAGTCGGCGCCGGGGATGGCCAGCGACTTCTTGTCCAGCATCGGGGTGTAGCCGGTCGGCCGGGCGGGGGCCGAGACGGAGCTCTGGGCGGACTTCGAGGGCGCGGCCGTCACCGGGGTGTCGGAGGCGGTGGCGCTCGGGCTGGGGATGGTCTGGGCGGGCGCGGGCGGCTTGGGCTGCCCGGTGGGCTGCTGCGAGGTCGTCGCGGCGGCGTCGCTCTTCCTGCCGTCGCCCAGCTTCTTCATCAGCACCACGCCGCCCGCCGTGCCGCCGATCGCCATCACCAGGGCGACGGTGAGCAGCACCTTCCAGGAGACCCCGCCCTTGCGCTTGGGCTCCGGCTCGGGCTCCGGGGTGCCGGTGACCACCGGGCCGGGCGGCGGGGTGTCGTAGGACGGCGGCTCCGGGTGGAGCCGCGCGGTCGGCGGGGCGGACAGCACCGGCGCGGTCGGCGTCTCGGTGGGCGGCTGCGGGGCGCCGTACGCGCCGAGCGGCGGCGGTACGAAGCCCGGCGGCGGCCCGGCGGGCGGCTGCGGCGGCCGGACGGGCGCGGTGGCCGGGTGGGTCGGCGCGGCGGCCGGCGGCGGGGGAGTGGCGGGGGCGGCCGGCAGCGGGGTGGGCGGAGTCTGCGGGAGGTTCGAGCGGCGGGTGATCTCGGTGTTGACCTGCCGCGGCAGCCAGTCGTCGCCGAACCGCAGCTGGCCGCCGACCTCCGGGTGGTTGCGGGCGATCCGGATGATCTCGGCGGGCAGGGGCCGGTCCTCCGGGGACTTCGCCAGGCAGCGCTCGACCAGTTCGCGCAGGTCCGCCGGGACGGCCGTCAGGTCGGGCTCCTCGTGCACCACCCGGTAGAGCACCGCGGTGTCCGGCCCGTCGCCGAACGGCGCGGTGCCGCCGGCCACGTACGCGGCCAGCGCGCCGAGCGCGAAGACGTCGGTGGCCGGGGTGACCGGGCGGCCCTGGGCCTGCTCGGGGGACATGAAGGCGGGGGAGCCGATCCGGTAGCCGGTGCCGGTCAGCGCGGTGGCGTCGGCGGCCCGGGCGATGCCGAAGTCGATCACCCGCGGGCCGTCCCCGGCGACCAGCACGTTGGCGGGCTTGAGGTCGCGGTGCACCACCTCGACGCTGTGGATCGCCTGCAGCGCCTCGGCGATGCCGCCGATCAGCAGCAGCACGGTGCGCACCGGCAGCGCGCCGTGCTCGCGCACCACCTGCTGCAGGGACGGGCCCGGGACGTACGCGGTGACCAGCCAGGGGGCGTCCGAGTCCAGACCACCGGAGTCGATCACCTGCGCGGTGTAGAGGCCGTGGATCCGCTGGGCGTTGCTGACCTCCTGGGCGAAGCGGCGGCGGAACTCGCCGTCCTCGGCGAACTCCGGGCGGACCACCTTGAGGGCGACCGGGCGCCCGCCCGGCGTGTACGACAGGTAGACCCGGCCCATGCCGCCGGCGCCGAGCCGGGCGAACAGCCGGTAGCCGCCGACCTCCCGGGGGTCGTCCGGGTGCAGCGGCTGGAAGACCGGTGGGAGCTGGCTGGCGTCCCGTGGCGTGTCGGCGGTCATGCGGTGTTCCCCCTGGGAGAGCGGTGCGGTCGTCCGACCAGGGCCGGGGCGCGATGACGGGCGCCGGGCGGCGATCTGGCGAGGCATAACCTATCGATCCGCCAGGTGACCGTGCAGGGCGGTGTCGGATTGGTTGCAGAGCCGCGACCTCGGCACGGCGGCAGTGCGAAGCGCGAACGCCCGCGGCCCCCGTCCTCCCGGGTGGGAGGGGCGGGGGCCGCGGGCGTCGGTGCTTCAGCGCCTCGGGGCGTACGGCCTCAGAGCGAGTAGACCTCTTCGATCAGCGCCTGCTGCTCGGCGGCGTGCCGCTTGGCCGAGCCGACCGCCGGGGACGAGGCCGCCCCGCGGGCGACGCGGCGCAGCCGCGAGCCGTTGGCGCTGCGGCCGATGACGACCTGCAGGTGGTCGACCAGGTTCATCGCGATGAACGGCCAGGCGCCCTGGTTGGCCGGCTCCTCCTGCGCCCAGACGAACTGGACGTTCTCGCCGTAGCGGGCCAGCTCCTCCTGGAGCTCGGCCACCGGCAGCGGGTAGAGCCGCTCGACCCGGACGATCGCGGTGTCGGTGACGCCGCGCTCGGTGCGGGCCGCCGCCAGGTCGTAGTAGAACTTGCCGGCGGTGATGACGACCTTGCGCACCTGCGCCGGGTCGACGGTGTTGTCGCCGATGACCGGGCGGAACGAGCCGGACAGGAACTCCTCGGTCGCACTCGCCGCGGCCTTGAGACGCAGCATCGACTTCGGGGTGAAGACGACCAGCGGCTTGTGGTGCGGGCTGTGCGCCTGCCAGCGCAGCAGGTGGAAGTAGTTCGACGGCAGGGTCGGCATGGCGACCGTCATGTTGTTCTGCGCGCACAGCTGCAGGAAGCGCTCCGGGCGGGCGGACGAGTGGTCCGGGCCCTGGCCCTCGTAGCCGTGCGGCAGCAGCAGGGTGACGCCCGAGTGCTGGCCCCACTTCTGCTCGGCGGAGGCGATGTACTCGTCCACCACGGTCTGCGCGCCGTTGACGAAGTCGCCGAACTGCGCCTCCCACATGACCAGCGAGTTCGGGCGGGTCAGCGAGTAGCCGTACTCGAAGCCCATCGCCGCGTACTCCGACAGCAGGCTGTCGTAGACGGTGTAGCGGGCCTGGTCCTCGGTGAGGTACTGCAGCGGGGTGTAGTCCTCGCCGGTGTTGCGGTCGATCAGGACGGCGTGCCGCTGGCCGAAGGTGCCGCGGCGGCTGTCCTGGCCGGCCAGGCGGACCGGGTGGCCCTCCATGAGCAGCGAGCCGATGGCGAGGGTCTCGCCCGTCGCCCAGTCGATGGTGTTGTCCTCGACCGAGGCGGCGCGGCGCTGCAGCTGCGGCAGCAGGCGCGGGTGGACGGTGAGCCAGTCCGGCAGGTTGACCTGGGAGGCGGCGATCCGCTTGACCATCTCCTGGGAGATGCCGGTCTGGATGTTGACCGGGAAGTCGGCGACCGGCTTGCCGGCGGGGGCCACGGCCGGGGTCTGGGCGGCGTCGCGGACCTCGGCGAAGACCTTCTCCAGCTGGCCCTGGAAGTCCTGGAGCGCCTGCTCCGCCTCTTCCATGGTGATGTCGCCGCGACCGATCAGGCCCTCGGTGTACAGCTTGCGCACCGAGCGCTTCTTGTCGATCAGGTCGTACATCAGCGGCTGGGTGAACGACGGGTTGTCGGCCTCGTTGTGACCGCGGCGGCGGTAGCAGATGAGGTCGATCACGACGTCCTTGTGGAACGCCTGACGGAACTCGAAGGCGAGCCGCGCGACGCGGACCACGGCCTCCGGGTCGTCGCCGTTCACGTGGAAGATCGGGGCCTCGATCATGCGGGCCACGTCGGTGCAGTACATCGAGGAGCGCGAGGACGCCGGGGCCGCGGTGAAGCCGACCTGGTTGTTGACCACCAGGTGGATCGTGCCGCCGGTGCGGTAGCCGCGCAGCTGCGACATGTTCAGGGTCTCCGCGACGACGCCCTGGCCGGCGAAGGCCGCGTCGCCGTGGATCTGGATCGGCAGCACCGGGAAGGTGGTGCCGCCCTGGTCCAGGATGTCCTGCTTGGCGCGGGCGATGCCCTCGACGACCGGGTCGACCGTCTCCAGGTGGGAGGGGTTCGCGGCGAGCGAGACCTTGATGGTCTCGCCGTCCAGGCCGGTGAAGGTGCCCTCGGAGCCGAGGTGGTACTTCACGTCGCCGGAGCCGTGCATCGACTTCGGGTCGAGGTTGCCCTCGAACTCGCCGAAGATCTTGCCGTACGGCTTGCCGACGATGTTGGCCAGCACGTTGAGGCGGCCGCGGTGGGCCATGCCGATCACGGCCTCGTCGAGGCGGTGCTCGGCGGCGGCGTCGATGGTGGCGTCCAGCAGCGGGATGAGCGACTCGCCGCCCTCCAGCGAGAAGCGCTTCTGCCCGACGTACTTGGTCTGCAGGAAGGTCTCGAAGGCCTCGGCCGAGTTCAGCCGGCGCAGGATGCGCAGCTGCTCCTCGCGCTCCGGCTTGGAGTACGGCTTCTCCAGGCGCTCCTGCAGCCACCTGCGCTGCTTCGGGTCCTGGATGTGCATGTACTCGACGCCGACGGTGCGGCAGTAGGTGTTGCGCAGCAGGCCGAGGATGTCGCGGAGCTTCATCATCTTCTGGCCGCCGAAGCCGCCGACCGCGAACTCGCGCTCCAGGTCCCACAGGGTGAGGCCGTGGGTGGTGACGTCCAGGTCGGGGTGCTTGCGCTGCTTGTACTCCAGCGGGTCGGTGTCGGCCATCAGGTGGCCGCGCACGCGGTACGCGTGGATGAGCTCCATGACGCGGGCGGTCTTGTTGACCTCGTCGTCGTGGGTGGTGGCGACGTCGGTGGCCCAGCGGACCGGCTCGTACGGGATCCGCAGCGACTCGAAGATCTCGTCGTAGAAACCGCTCTCGCCGAGCAGCAGGCGGTGGATCTCGCGCAGGAACTCGCCGGACGCCGCGCCCTGGATGACGCGGTGGTCGTAGGTCGAGGTCAGCGTCATGATCTTGGAGACGCCCAGGCGGGACAGGGTCTCCGGGGCGGAGCCCTGGAACTCGGCCGGGTACTCCATGGCGCCGACGCCGACGATGGTGCCCTGGTTCTGCATCAGGCGCGGCACGGAGTGCACGGTGCCGATGCCGCCGGGGTTGGTCAGCGAGACCGTGACGCCGGTGAAGTCGTCCATGGTCAGCTTGTTGGCGCGGGCCCGGCGGACGATGTCCTCGTAGGCCTGCCAGAAGCCGAAGAAGTCGAGCGTCTCGGCCTTCTTGATGGCCGCGACGACGAGCTGGCGGTCGCCGTTCGGCTTGACCAGGTCGATGGCCAGGCCGAGGTTGACGTGCTCGGGCTTGACCAGGAAGGCCTTGCCGTCCTCCACCTTGTAGCTGTAGTTCATCCCCGGGGAGGCCTTGATGGCCTGGACCAGGGCGTAGCCGATCAGGTGGGTGAAGGAGACCTTGCCGCCGCGGGCGCGCTGCAGGTGGTTGTTGATGACGATGCGGTTGTCGATCAACAGCTTCGCGGGCACCGCGCGGACCGAGGTCGCGGTCGGTACCTCCAGCGAGGCGTCCATGTTCGTGGCGACGGCCTTCGCCGGGCCGCGCAGCTGGACCAGCTCGGGGCCGGCGGTCGCGGCCGGAGCGGCAGCGGCGGCCGGGGCGGCGGCCTTGGGGGCCGGGGGCGCGGCGGGAGCTGCGGCGAGCGGCGCGGGGGCCGGCGCCGGAGCGGCCGGTGCGGCGGGCGCGGGCGCGGCCGGAGCAGCAGCGGCGGGCGCGGGCGCGGCCGGAGCAGCAGCGGCGGGCGCGGGGGCAGCGGCAGGGGTCGGCGTGGGGCCGGCCTGGGTCGCGGCCTGGGTCACTGGAGTCACCTCGGTACCGGGCTTGTAGTCGGCGAAAAAGTCCCACCAGGCTCGGTCGACCGAGTTCGGGTCCTGGAGGTACTGCTGGTAGATCTCATCGACGAGCCACTCATTGGGGCCGAAGCCAGTGGAGCTTGCCGAGCTATTGGGGGTTTCAGGGGACTGTGGCGACACGGCGGCAACCGCCCTCTTCCGCTTCCTTTTGGGATGTTTGGACAGCGGGGATTAAGGCTACGCCCCTGACCAGTGATCGCGCAGTCCCCGGGGGTCCGGCGTCGCCCAGATCACAGTCCTGACCTGCAGATTGGCTGGAAACGTACGTTAGAAAGCCGTATCTGAGGGGAACTGATCGCGCCCGATCGCGTGACAAACCGGGATGAAAACGGACAAAGACCCGGCCGGATCGTCGAATGATCTTCGTATACGTCTGTGTCGGTTCTGTGACACAGCCCTCCCCGCATGCGGTTGGACGATCCGACCGGGGGGAGGGTCCGGCCCGGCCGTCCACGGCTCAGCGCTGCCCCGGCAGCCGGACCTCGATCCGGCAGCCGCGGGGCGACTCGGCGACCGCGATCCGGCCGCCGTGCAGGTCCACCGCCCAGCGGGCGATGGCCAGGCCGAGGCCGGTGCCGCCGTCCGAGCCGGGCCCCTGGGCGGTCGCGGTGCCGCTGCGGCTGAACCGCTCGAACACCCGGCCGCGGTCCGCCGGCGGGATGCCCGGGCCCTCGTCCTCGACCTCCAGCAGCAGGCCGCCGGGCCCGCCGTCGGGCCGCGCGCGGACCGTCACGGTGCCGTCGGGAGGGGAGTGCTTGCAGGCGTTGTCGACCAGGTTGGCGACCACCTGGTGGAGCCGTTCCGGGTCCGCCACCCCGGTCAGGCCGGTCGGGCTGACCTCCAGGGCCAGCCGGACGTCGCCGCGCCGGGAGAACGCCCCGCCGGCCGTCGCGCCGTCCACGGTGACCCCGCGCAGCACGCCGTCCAGGAACTCGCGCACCTCGAAGGGGCGGGCGTCCAGGTCGACCACGCCGTCGTCGATCTTGGAGAGGTCCAACAGGTGGGTGACCAGGCGGCCGAGCCGCTCGGTCTGCTCCAGCGCGGCCCCCAGGGTCGCCGGGTTGGGCTGGACGACGCCGTCCACCACGTTCTCCAGGACGGCGCGCAGTGCGGCGATGGGTGTGCGCAGCTCGTGCGAGACGTTGGCGACCAGCTCGCGGCGGTGCCGGTCGGCGGCCCCCAGGTCGGCGGCCATCTGGTTGAAGGCGGCCGCCAGCTCGCCGATCTCGTCGCGCGAGTTCACCTCGACCCGGCGGCTGTAGTCGCCGGAGGCCATCGCGCGGGCGGCGGCCGTCATCTCGCGCAGCGGGGCGGTCAGCCCGTGTGCGAGGAACTGCATGAAGAGCAGCGAGGCGATCATGGAGAAGACCATGATGATCCGGATCTGGGTCTCGGACCGGATCGCCACGACCACCATGCCGGTGGCCAGGAAGACGGAGACGATCACCAGCAGGGCGAGTTTGCCCTTAATCGAGCGGACCGGGTCGAGCGGCCGGATGTCGGCCCAGACCCGGCGGGCGGCGCGGGCGGCCAGCGTCTGCGACCGCGTGCCGCCGGTGTCCCCGTTGCGTTGCTGTGGAAAGGTCATCGGTCCCCTGTGATCCCCGCGTACGTCCCTCGCGTGGTGTGCGCGGCGGTTCGGGACACGGGCCCCCCGGAGGCCCGTCGCCCGAGGCGCGCGCTACGAGAGCGGAGCCTCCAGCGCGTACCCGACACCGTGGACGGTACGGATCCAGCTCGCCCCGATCTTGCGGCGCAGCGCCTTGACGTGGCTGTCCACGGTGCGGGTGCCGGACGCGTCCGTCCAGTCCCAGACCTCGGCCAGCAGCTGCTCGCGGGTTAGCACGGCGCGCGGTTGGGCGGCCAGGCAGGCGAGCAGGTCGAACTCGGTGGGCGTCAGGTGGACGTCGCCCGAGGCGAGCCGGACCCGGCGCTGCACGTGGTCGATCTCCAGCTCGCCGAAGCGCAGCGAGCCGAGCGCGGGCGTACGGGCCGCCTGCTGGGCGCGCTCGACGCGGCGCAGCAGCACGTTGACCCGGGCGGCCAGTTCGCGCATCGAGAACGGTTTGGTCATGTAGTCGTCCGCGCCCACGCCGAGGCCGACCAACAGGTCCGTCTCGTCGTCGCGCGCGGTCAGCATCAGCACCGGCACCGGGCGCTGGGCCTGGATCCGGCGGCACACCTCAAGGCCGTCGAAGCCGGGCAGCATGATGTCGAGGACCACCAGGTCCGGCTGCCAGGTGTGGAAGCCGTCGACCGCGCCCGGCCCGTCGTGGGCCACGGCGACCTTGAAGCCCTCCGCGCCCAACCGGGCCGCGATCGACTCCGCGATCGTCGGCTCGTCCTCCACCACCAGCACTCTGCGTTGGCTGCTCACCGTGCCGCCGCTGTTGTTGTTGTCCTGCTGAAGTTCTGTCACGGTCACGCCACCGCCCCCAGGGCTGCGGGCCGGCCACCTGTGGGGATGGCGGGGCTCCGCTCGTAGTCTTGTTCCGTCGTGGACTGTGCCGGGTCCGCCGTCCCGTCGCGCGCCCGGGTCGGTGGGCGGATTGTCGGCCGCCCACTTCTCCCGCGCACTTCGCAGCGTACGGACAGTGGATGCTTCCCGGCAGGTGGACCGGACATTTCCGGCCCGTGGACCGGCCGTCGGGCCGCCCGCGGACCCACTGCACGAGTGGGCACGGGCCGATACCTTACCCGGCGATTTTTCCCTGCGTAACGGTACGTATGCAGTCGAGTTGACGCCAAGTTGCCGGTCAGAGCCCCTGTCGGCGGGTTGATCGGAAGAAGGTCTGGACCAATAGCGGGAATCCGGCCGACCGGTTTCCCGATGGTCTTCACCGGCTTTTCTCAGGTGCCTCTCAGAACCTCGACGTAACGTGGTCACGACAACGCCCCGCCGGGTGGGATCCGCGGCGCGCGCCGGTACGTTGGGCACCTGGGTGAGGGGCCGGTGGCTGCGGGCGTGGAGCGGAGGCGGCATGGCTGGGGTGCGGCGAGGCGCCGGACACGTCGGGGCGCCGTCGGCGGGCCCGCCGTACGGGATGCTGCGCCACGGCCTGCGCACCGGCGTCGTCGAATGGCTGCTGGCGCGGGTGCCGACCCCCCGGCGCAACCCCTTCACCCTCGGCTATCTCGCGGTGGTGGGTGCCACCACGACTTTTGCCAAACTCGCCGATCCGGAACTCGTGCAGCGGCTGCAGGAGGCCTCCAGTTCCGACGGTCACAACCTCCTGCAGCATCCGCTGCGCGCGCTGCTGCTCAGCGGTTTCTGGGTGGCCGGCGAGGTGTGGATGCCGTACCTGTGGGGATTCGCCGTCACCCTCGCGCCGCTGGAGCGCCGGATCGGCTCGGCCCGGGCGGCGGCGGTCTTCGCGATCGGACACGTCACGGCCACCCTGCTGTCCCAGGGCGTGGTGATCGTCGCGGTGGAGACCGGACGGCTGGAGACCCGGGCGCTGGACTACCTGGACATCGGCGTCAGCTACGGCGTGCTCGCCTGCCTGGGCGCGGTGGCCGGACTGCTCCCCCGGCGCGGCCGGCTGGTGGCGCTCGGCGGCGCCGGGCTGCTGATCGCCGAGCAGATCCTCACCGATCGGGACGTGGTCACCGCCGTCGGGCACCCGGCCGCGGTGCTCACCGGGGTGGCGCTGTGGCGCTGGCTGCGCCGGACCCAGGCGCGTCGGCCGCGGCCGCGTCGTACCGGGGTGGAGGCCGCGGGCTCCGCGCCCGCACCGGGTGGCGCCCCGGTCCTGGACGCGCGCTGACCCCTTCGGGTGCTTTCCCCGGACGCTTTTGACGGCGCCGCCTGCCGCTCCCTCCCGTTCGCTCACGGCGAACAAGCCCGCGGGAACATCCGGCGGGCGCCAGGCCTTAGTCAGGTCGACTCAACTTCACTGACTGGGGAGAGATCATGGCATCGACGTCCACACCGCTCACCCTGCCCGTGCTGCCGCTCGACGACGAGGTCGTCCTGCCGGGCATGGTCGTTCCGCTGGACCTGAAGGACACCGAGGTGCGGGCCGCGGTCGAGGCCGCCCGCGCGGCGGCCACCGGCGCCGGCAAGCCGCAGGTCCTGCTGGTCCCGCGGGTGGACGGCTCGTACGCGGCGGTCGGCACCCTGGCCACCGTCGAGCAGGTCGGCCGACTGGCCGATGGGGAGCCGGCGGCGCTGGTGCGCGCCGTGCGCCGGGTCCGGATCGGGGTCGGCACCACCGGCCCCGGCGCCGCCCTGTGGGTGGAGACCACGCCGTTCCGGGAGTCCTCGGTGGACACCCCGGTGGCCGGCCGGGCCGCCGAGCTGGTCAAGGAGTACAAGGCGCTGTCCACCCAGTGGCTGCGCCGGCGCGGCGCCTGGCAGATCGTCGACCGGGTGGCCCAGATCGAGGGCGTCGGTGAGCTCGCCGACAACATCGGCTACGCGGCCTTCGTCACCGCCGAGCAGAAGCTCAAGGTGCTGCTGGAGGCCGACCAGGTCGCCCGCCTGGAGTACGCGCTGACCCTGCTGCGCGACCACCTCGCCGAGGAGGAGGTCAACGACACCATCCGCAAGGACGTCGAGGAGGGTGTGGCCAAGCAGCAGAAGGAGTTCCTGCTCCGCCGCCAGCTGGAGGCCGTCCGCAAGGAGCTGGCCGAGCTGAACGGCGACCCGGCCGACGAGGAGGGCGACTACCGCGCCCGGGTCGAGGCCGCGGAGCTGCCCGAGAAGGTCCGGGAGGCGGCGCTCAAGGAGGTCGACAAGCTGGAGCGGTCCTCCGACCAGTCGCCCGAGGGCTCCTGGATCCGCACCTGGCTGGACACCGTCCTGGAGCTGCCCTGGAACGAGCGCACCGAGGACGCGTACGACATCGCCGGCGCCCGCGCGGTGCTGGACGCCGACCACGCGGGCCTGGCGGACGTGAAGGACCGCATCGTCGAGTACCTCGCGGTGCGCAAGCGCCGGGCCGACCAGGGGCTCGGGCTGGTCGGCGGCCGCCGCGGGGGAGCGGTGCTGGCGCTGGTCGGCCCGCCCGGCGTCGGCAAGACCTCGCTCGGCGAGTCGGTGGCCCGCGCCATGGGCCGCGGCTTCGTCCGGGTCGCGCTCGGCGGCGTGCGGGACGAGGCCGAGATCCGCGGCCACCGGCGCACCTACGTCGGCGCGCAGCCCGGCCGGCTGGTGCGGGCGATCAAGGAGGCCGGCTCGATGAACCCGGTCGTCCTGCTCGACGAGATCGACAAGGTCGGCTCGGACTACCGGGGAGACCCGGCCGCCGCACTGCTGGAGGTGCTGGATCCGGCGCAGAACCACACCTTCCGGGACCACTACCTGGAGGTCGAGCTCGACCTCTCCGACGTCGTCTTCCTCGCCACCGCCAACGTGCTGGAGGCCATCCCCGAGCCGCTGCTCGACCGGATGGAGCTGGTCCGCCTCGACGGCTACACCGAGGACGAGAAGGTCGTCATCGCCCGCGACCACCTCCTCCCGCGCCAGCGGGAGAAGGCCGGGCTGGGCGGCGAGCAGGTCAGCGTCGACGAGGCGGCGCTGCGCCGGCTGGCCGGGGAGTACACCCGGGAGGCCGGAGTGCGGAACCTGGAGCGCTCGATCGCCCGGGTGCTGCGCAGGATCGCCGCCCAGGCCGAGCTCGGCGAGCGCGAACTGCCCGTCGCGATCGGCCCGGACGACCTGCGTGCCCTGATCGGGCGGCCCCACCACGTGCCGGAGGCCGCCCAGGAGCCGGCCGAGCGGCGCACCGCCGTCCCCGGCGTGGCCACCGGCCTCGCGGTCACCGGCGCCGGCGGCGACGTCCTCTACATCGAGGCCTCGCTCGCCGACGCCGAGACCGGCGGCACCGGACTCACCCTCACCGGGCAGTTGGGCGACGTGATGAAGGAGTCCGCGCACATCGCGCTCTCCTACCTGCGTTCGCGCGGCGCCGAACTGGAGCTGCCGGTCACCTCGCTGCGCGACCGCGGCGTGCACCTGCACGTCCCGGCCGGGGCCGTCCCCAAGGACGGGCCGAGCGCCGGCATCACCATGACCACGGCGCTGGCCTCGCTGCTGTCCGGCCGCCGGGTGCGCACCGACGTGGCGATGACGGGCGAGGTGTCGCTGACCGGGCGGGTACTGCCGATCGGCGGGGTGAAGCAGAAGCTGCTCGCCGCCGACCGGGCCGGTGTCACCACGGTGATCATCCCCAAGCGCAACGAGGCCGACCTGGACGACGTCCCGGCCGAGGTGCTGGAGCGGCTCACCGTCCACCCGGTGGCGGACGTGCGCGAGGTGCTGACGCTGGCCCTGGAGCCGGCTGAGGTCCTGGTCGCGGCGGCCTGACGGGCGCGCAAGGGGCCCTCCTGGCGGATCGACCGCCGGGCGGGCCCCTGCCCGTGCGCTCCACGGCCCCCCTCGAACGAGCGGGCGGGTTCACCCGCGCAGCGACGGTGACGGGAGGGACGGCGGCACGCGTGCGAGACTGCGAAGATGCCGTCCCCCACGCAGCGTGCCCTGGCCCGGGTGCCGGCCCGGCTGTGCCCGTTCCTGCTCCGGCACCGCAGACTGGTGAAGTTCCTGCTGGTCGGCGCGCTCTGCTTCACCCTCACCCTGGTGATCGACTTCGAGCTGAAGTTCACCGTGCTGGCGCACAAGCCGGTGGCCGCGCTGACCGTCGCCACCGTGATCGGGACGGGGGTCTCCTACGTGCTGAACCGGCGGTGGTCCTTCCGGGCCGCCGGCCGCCACCGGGAGGCGCTGCTGTTCTCCCTGGTCAGCGTGGTGGCGATCGCGGTGAACGACCTGCCGCTGGTGGTCTCCCGCTACGTCCTGGACCTGCGCGAGCCGTACGTCGGCCCGTTCGCCCAGGAGGCCGCGGACTTCCTCAGCGGGATGGTCGTCGGCACCTTCGTCGCCATGCTGTTCCGCTTCTGGGCGATGCAGCGCTGGGTCTTCACCTGCCCCGCCGAGCGCCCCCGCACCGTACCGCCCGCCGGGCCCGCCCTGGTGAGGACGCCGTCCCCGGAACCCGGTTACGCTGCACCCGAGATGCCACCGGACATGCCTTAGTACCAGCGGCGTGAGAGAGCGGCGCGAGCGAAGCGAGGTGGGCGCATGAACGTGATGCGTGAGCCGGACGGCCTCCGGCGCGGGCCCGCCAGCCAGCAGGGGATGCGCCGGGCCAACCTGGCCCTGGTGCTCGGGGTGATCGCGCGGGCCCCGCGCTCGCGGGCCGAGGTGGCCGCCGAGACCGGGCTGACCAGGGCCGCCGTCTCCTCGCTCGCCGAGCAGCTGATCGCCGACGCCCTGGTCGTCGAGGAGGGCCCGGCCGCGCCCAGCGGCAAGGTCGGCCGCCCCGGCACCGCGCTCGGGCTCAACCCGCTCGGGCCCGGCGGCCTCGGCGCCGAGATCGGCGTGGAGCACCTCGGCGCCTGCGTGGTCGACCTGCGCGGTGAGGTCCGGGCCTGGCTCCGCCGGGAGGTCAGCAACCGGGGCCGGCAGCCCGCCGCCGTCATGGCCGACCTCGCCGAACTGCTGCGCTCGGCCGTCGCCGAGTCGGGTCTGCGCCCGGCCGGGCTGACCCTGGCCGTCCCCGGACTGGTCGGCACCTCCGGCGGAGTGCTCCAGCGGGCGGCCAACCTGGGCTGGCAGGACGTCCCGCTGGCGGCCGAACTGCGCCCGGCCCTGCGCGCGGCCGGTGCGGCCGACCTGGCCGAGCTGCCGGTGGAGGCGGACAACGAGGCCAACCTGGGTGGCCTGGCCGAGCGGTGGCTGGACGACGGGCCGGAGGACTTCCTGTACGTCTCGGCGGAGGCCGGTGTCGGCGCGGCGATCGTCGTCGGCGGGCGGCTGTTGCGCGGGGCGCGCGGCTACGCGGGGGAGTTCGGCCATGTGCCGGTTCACCCGGACGGGCCCCGCTGCGCCTGCGGCGCGCACGGCTGCCTGGAGCAGTACGCGGGGGAGGCGGTGCTGCGGGCGGCCGGGTCGGCGAACGTGCGGGGCGACTGGGTGACGCTGCTCGCCGAGCGCGCCGAGGCCGGGGACGAACCGGCGCGGGCGGCCTTGGCCGGGGCCGGATCGGCGCTGGGCACCGCGGCCGCCGGGGCGGTCAACCTGCTGGACCCGGCCGAGGTGGTGCTGGGCGGCGGCTACGCGCGGCTGGCGCCCTGGCTGCTGCCGGCGATGCGGGCCGAGCTGGCCGCCCGGGTGACGGTACGGCCCTGGTCGGACGAGCGGCTGACGGTGTCCCGGCTCGGCCGGCGCGGACCGCTGCTGGGTGCCGCGGTGGGCGTGGTGCGCGCCGTCGTCGCCGACCCGGGCCGGCTGGCCGGCGGCTGAGCACCGACGGCGGACGTCCTCCGGCCGGAGCGGCCGGAGCGGCCGGAGCCGCCGGAACGCGACCGCGCCCCGGCCGAGGGCCGGGGCGCGGTCGTCCGGACCGGGAGGCTCAGGCCTCCTTGACCAGCTCGCGGCCGCCGGAGCGGGGTCCGCGCAGGACGGCCAGGAAGGTGACGGCGACGCCGGCCACCGCCCAGACCACCAGTACCACGATCGGCATCGCCAGGTTGGTGGAGCCGAAGTAGGCGATCGACCGGGCGGCGCTGGTGCCGGCGCCGTTCGGGATCACGGAGCCGATCGCCCGCCAGAAGGCCGGCATCATCGGCGGCGGGTAGACCCCGCCCGCGCTCGGGTTGCCCAGCACCACGAAGATCAGCACCGCGATGCCGATGCCGACGATGTCGAACAGGCACTGCAGGGCCATGGTGAACGCGCCGACCGTGAACACCACCAGGGCGCCGACCGCGGACAGGCCCGGGATCGAGCCGGGCAGCGCGTCCAGGACCGGCCCGGCGATCACCGTGCCGCCGATGCCGGCCGCGATCGAGTACAGGGCCAGCACGCCGAGCCGGATCACCGCGCGGTGGGCGTTGGCGGGCTTGGAGCCGGCGCTGATGCCGAGGATCGATGCGACCAGGTAGCCGCCGACGCACCAGCCGATCACCAGGTAGAAGGCGGAGAGGCCGTTGGTGTCGCCCTTGGCGAGCGGCACGACGTCCTCGACCTTGACCGTGCGGCCCTGGGTCTGCTCCACCGCGGTGGTGATGGTCTCGGCGGCCTTGGCGGCGGACGGGCCGCGGGCGCCGCCGACCAGCAGGGTGTCCTGGTTGCCGGCCGGGTTCACGACCAGCGCGGCGTAGATCTTCTGGTCCTTGATCTGCTGGGTGGCGGTCTCGGCGTCCGGCGCGGTGACGGCCTTGACGGCGTCGTTCGGCGCCGAGTCCAGCGCCTGGACCAGCTTGGGGGCGACCTGCGGCGGGGCGACCACCGCGATCGACAGGTTGTGCGGGGTCGGGTGGTGCAGCGCCCCGACGTACGAGGTGATGAAGCCGAGTTGGAGCAGCAGTACGGCGACCACCAGCAGCGCCGCGCGCGGCGTGACCGCTCCCTTGAGTTCGGCGATGAAACCCTGCCCCGGGGCGGCCATCCACATCTCCTTGTGTATAGGGGGAAAGCGGATACTTCATACCATGAACTAGTTGTCTTGTCTCACCTCGCGCGCCGGGTCCGGGCCCGTGCGGCTGCGGGATACTGGCGCGGTGAGTGACGAGAAAGCCCTGCTGGCGGTGGAGCACGAGGTCGCGCTGATGTTCCGGCGGGGCCGGGCCCGAGTGGCGGAGCTCTCACGCCGGGTGCACCCCGAGCTGGAGGGGATGGCGTACAGCCTGCTCGGCTACGTCGAGCAGGCCGGGCCGGTGCGGGTGACGGACGTCGGCGTGCACTTCGCGGTCGGCAAGGCGACGGTGAGCCGGCAGATCCGGGCGCTGGAGGAGCTGGGTCTGGTGGCCAGGGAGGCGGACCCGCAGGACGGCCGGGCCGCGCTGGTCTCGCTGACCGAGGACGGGCGACGGCGCTACCTGGCGGCCCGGGACGTCCGGATGCGGCGGGTGCGCGAGCTGCTGGGCAACTGGTCCCGGGGGGACGTCGACCGCTTCGCGGAGCTGCTGCACCGCTTCAACGACGTGATCGGGGAGCCTCCGGTGGAGTGACCGGCGGCGACGGGGTGAGCCCGGCGGGCCCGTGCGGTGCGGGATCCGGCCGGGCTTTACGTGGCCTTGAAGAAAGTTGCCTAAGTCAACCATTGGTCTTATGGTTGCCTAAGGCAACGAATTTTCGCCGCGCGCGGACAGCGTCCGCGCCGCCGCCCGCGTACCCCGCCCGCGTATCCCCGCACGCCTCGCCGAAGGACCCAGATGACCGTGACCACCGAGGCCGCGACCGGCACAGCCGCCGCCGTCGACGACCGACCGATGACCCACCGGCAGGTGATGGAGGCGCTGTCCGGCCTGCTGCTCGGCCTCTTCGTGGCCGTGCTCTCGTCGACCGTCGTCTCCAACGCCCTGCCGCACATCCTCACCGACCTGCACGGCGGCCAGTCCGCCTACACCTGGGTGATCACCGCGGCCCTGCTCACCCTGACCGCCTCCACCCCGATCTGGGGCAAGCTCTCCGACCTCGCCAGCAAGAAGCTGCTGCTGCAGATAGCCCTGGTGATCTACATCGCCACCTCGGCGCTGGCCGGCCTCTCCCAGAACACCGGTCAGCTGATCGCCTGCCGGGCCCTCCAGGGCATCGGTGCCGGCGGCGTCGTCGCGCTGGGCCAGATCTGCCTGGCCGCGATGGTCTCGCCGCGCGAGCGCGGCCGGTACAGCGGCTACTTCGGCGCGGTCTTCGCGCTGGCCACCATCGGCGGCCCGCTGATCGGCGGCGTCATCGTGGACACCTCCTGGCTGGGCTGGCGCTGGTGCTTCTACGTCGGCATCCCGTTCGCGATCGCCGCGATCCTGGTGATCCAGCGCACCCTCAAGCTGCCGGTGGTCAAGCGCAAGGCGAAGATCGACTACCTGGGCGCGCTGGTCATCACCGGTGCCGTCAGCCTGCTGATGATCTGGATCACGCTGGCCGGCAAGAACTACGACTGGCTGTCCTGGCAGACCGCCGCGATGGTCGGCGGCGGCCTGCTGCTGGGCGCGCTCGCCGTGGTGATCGAGCGTCGCGCCGCCGAGCCGATCATCCCGCCGGACCTCTTCAAGTACCGCACCGTCAGCCTGGCCGCGCTCGCCAGCGTGCTGGTCGGCGTCGGGATGTACGGCGCGACCACCTTCCTCAGCCAGTACTTCCAGCTGGCCCGCGACAAGTCCCCGACCATGGCCGGCCTGATGACCCTGCCGATGATCCTCGGCCTGGCGCTCTCCTCCACCGTGGCCGGCCGACTGATCACCAAGTACGGCAAGTGGAAGGCCTACCTGGTCTCCGGCACGGCGCTGCTCGCCATCGGTTTCGGCCTGCTCGGCACCGTGCGCGCCGACACCGACTACACGCTGCTGTCCGTCTACATGGCGATCACCGGCATCGGCCTCGGCCTGACCATGCAGAACCTCGTCCTGGCGGTGCAGAACACCGTGCCGCGGCACGAACTCGGCGCGGCCAGCTCGGTGGTCACTTTCTTCCGCACCATGGGCGGCGCGATGGGCGTCTCCGCGCTCGGCGCGCTGATGAACAACAAGGTGACCCACTACCTGACGGAGAACCTCGCCGCCGCGCACATCCCGGCCGGCGGCGCGGTCGGCGGCGGGGGCATCCCGGACCTGCACAAGCTGCCGGCCCCGATCGTCCCGCTGGTGACGGACGCGTTCGGGCACGGCGTCGGCATGGTGTTCCTCTTCGCGGCGCCGTTCGCGCTGCTGGCCTTCATCACGGTGCTGTTCATCCGGGAGACCGCGCTGAAGACCAGCCAGCAGGGCTGACCGCCGGCGGGGATGCGCGAAGGGGCCGGGGAGTGTGGACCACACTCCCCGGCCCCTTCGGCGTCCCGGGCGGGAACCGTCGGACGCTACGGCGCGGCGATCAGCACCAGCCCGTAGACGACGGCCGCGGCGCAGAGGCCGAAGCAGACGTAGGCGCCGGCCAGGGCCAGTCGGCCGCCGCCCGCCGCCGGGGCGGCCTCGCCCTCGCGGGCGCTCAGCGCGGCCTCGCGGCGGGACAGGGCCAGGATGCCGAGCGCGAAGACGGCGACCACGGCGACGGTGATGCCGAAGCTGGCACCGGCGGTCTGGGCCAGGGCGTTCCACTTGATGTGCATGGCGGGTGCTCCTCAGCCTGCGGCGCTCAGGCCGCGACCGTGGTCGAGGCGGGGGTGGGGGCGTTCGCGGGGGCGGTCGCGGGGACCTCCACCGGGGTGACGTCGTTGACGTTGTCCGCGCTGATCGGCTGGCGGCGGGAGATCAGCCACATCGCGCCCGAGCCGGCCACCAGCACGGCGCCGACCAGGACGATGCCCCAGGTGCCCTGGCGGACCAGCAGCGCCGCGCCGCCCGAGACCAGCGCGGCGGCCGGCAGGGTCAGCGCCCAGGTGTAGACCATGCGGCGGACCAGGCTCCAGCGCAGCTCGGCCTTCGGGCCGCCGAGACCGGCGCCCATGATGCCGCCGGAGCAGACCTGGGTGGTGGAGAGGCCGAAGCCCATGTGCGACGAGGTCAGGATGACGGTCGCGGCGGCCGACTCGGAGGCGAAGCCCTGCGGCGCCTTGATGTCCGCCAGGCCCTTGCCCATCGAGCGGATGATCCGCCAGCCGCCCATGTAGGTGCCGAGCGCGATCGCGCCGCCGGCCGAGACGATCACCCAGGTGGGGGGCAGCGCGCCGTGCGGCAGGGCGCCGACCGAGACCAGGGTGAGGGTGATGATGCCCATCGTCTTCTGGGCGTCGTTGGTGCCGTGCGCGAGCGAGATCAGCGAGGACGAGAAGATCTGGCCGGTCTTGAAGCCCTTGGTGGCGGTCTCCGCGTTGCCCTTGCGGGTGATCGCGTAGGCCAGCTTGGTGGCGCCCCAGGAGGCCAGGCCGGCGACCAGCGGGGAGGCGATCGCCGGGATCAGGATCTTGGAGAGGACGGTGTCGAAGTTGACGCCGTTCATGCCGACGCCGACCACGGTGGCGCCGATCAGGCCGCCGTACAGCGCGTGCGAGGAACTGGACGGCAGGCCGCGCAGCCAGGTCAGCAGGTTCCACAGGATCGCGCCCGCCAGTGCGGCGAAGATGATCTCGGGGTGGATGCCGGTCTTCTCGTTGACGATGCCGCCGGAGATGGTGGTGGCGACCTTCACGGACAGGAACGCGCCCGCGAAGTTGAGGACGGCCGCGATGGTGACCGCGACCTTCGGCCGGAGGGCTCCCGTCGCGATGGAGGTGGCCATCGCGTTGGCGGTGTCGTGGAACCCGTTGGTGAAGTCGAAGGCGAGCGCCGTGATGATCACAACGGCCACCAGGAACGAGATGTGTTCCATACCCAAACAATCGTCGTAGTTGTCGCACGGAGACGTTGGTGTCGTCGCGACCGTAGGTCTGTTTGGTAAACGGAAGGTGAACTAGGTCGGGAATCGTGGTTCCGATAGTGTCCCAGTGGTGTCCAGCAGCTTTCGGAGGGGTGTCTTCGGTCGCGCTGAGCTGGACATTAGCGAAGTTCGCCCCGGTTCGATCCGGTTTGCTGAGAGCTGTCTCACAGATCAATCGAGAATTAACCTCCCGGTCCGGATGTGCTCTGTTTCCGGCGAGTAACCCGTGGGAGGATCGGCGGGTTCCGGGGAGGCCGGAGAAGGCTGGGGCGGGGAGGACCAACCCATGGGCGGGGCTGCACGGCGCACGGAGGCGACAGGTGTACGGCCCTGGCTGCGGGCGGCGCTGCGGTGCGGAGCCGTCCTCGCGGCCGCCGCACTCGCCCTCCCGCTCGCCACCCAGGCCGCGTACGCGGCCCCCGATCCGGGCGCCCCGATCGCCGCCAGCCCGGGCGACGACCCGCTCGCCGCCGCCAAGGCCACCCTCGGCCCGCTGCTCGACCAGCTGCACACGCTCTACCAGAGCGCCGAGACCGCCACCGAGCAGTACAACGGCGCCGTCGCCAAGGTCACCGAGCAGCAGGCCGCGCTCACCGACCTGCAGGGCCGGCTGGATCGCCAGCAGAAGCAGGTCGACGCCGGCACCGACATCGCCTCGCAGCTCGCCGCGGCCCAGTACCGCAACGGTGCCGCCTCCGCCTACGCCGAGCTGCTGCTCTCCAAGGACCCGTACGAGGCCGTCACCATCGCGGAGCTGCTCGCCGCCGCCAGCCGCTCGCAGTCCGAGTTCCTGGACCGGCTGAAGAGCGACCGCGAGGCCCTCGCGGGCCTGACGAAGCAGACCGAGGACGCGCTCAAGACCTCCCAGACGCTGGTCGCCCAGCAGGACGCCGCCAAGGCCAAGGTCGCCTCCGACCTCGCGTCCGTCGAACAGCTGGTCGCCTCGCTCACCGGCGCGCAGCGCACCGAGCTGGAGAAGCTGGAGAAGGCCAAGGCCGACGAGGCCCAGCTCGCCTTCCTCGCCTCCGGCGCCCTCGGCCAGGGCGAGCGCACCCCGTCGCTGGCCGGCCGCGCCGCCGTCGCCTTCGCGCTCGCCCAGCTGAACAAGCCGTACCTGTGGGGCGGGGAGGGGCCGGACTCCTACGACTGCTCGGGCCTCACCTCGCAGGCCTGGCTGCACGCCGGGCGGCCGATCCCGCGCACCAGCCAGGAGCAGTGGGCCCAGCTCCAGCACATCCCGCTGAACCAGCTCCGCCCCGGCGACCTGGTCATCTACTTCGAGGGCGCCACGCACGTCGCGATGTACATCGGTGGCGGGCTGGTCGTCCAGGCGCCCCGGCCGGGCGCCGTCATCAAGGTGTCGCCGATCGGCTCGATGCCGATCCTCGGGGCGGTGCGGCCCGACCCGTCCGGCGCGGCGGACGAGGCCGGCGGCAGCTGGAAGGTGCCCGACCTGCCCGCCGGTTGGGACACCGTCACCCCGATCGCGCCCAGCCCGGCCAACCAGGTCCCGGCCACCCCGGCCCCCGGCACGCCCGCCAACCCGCCGGCCACTCCGGGCACGCCGTCCACCACCCCGGGCACGCCGTCCGGCACCGGGACGCCCGCCGACCCGGGGACGCCGTCCGGCACCGGGACCACCACGCCCGGCACGCCCACCGGCACGGGCACGTCGACGCCCACCCCGACGCCGACACCCACCCCGACGCCGACCGGCACTCCGACCGGCCCCGGGACCCCGACGTCGACCGGCACCCCGGCGACGCCCACCCCGACGGGCACCGGCACCCCGAGCTCCACCGGCACCGCCACCACGGGGACCACCGGCTCGGCGAGCGCCTCGGCCCCGGGCGGCGCCACCGCGGGCACCCACTGAGACCAGCCCCAAGGCCGCCCGGCGTCCCTCGGGACACCGGGCGGCCTTCGCGTCGGTCACGCCGGGGCGCCGCTGTCCGGTTCGAAGCGGACGACCACGGCCTTGGAGGTCGGCGTGTTGCTGATGTCGGCGGTGGAGTCCAGCGGGACGAGCACGTTGGTCTCCGGGTAGTAGGCGGCCGCACCGCCGCGGGCGACCGGGTAGTGGACCACCCGGAAGTGCGGGGCGCGGCGCTCGACACCGTCCCGCCACTCGCTCACCAGGTCGACGAACCCGCCCTCGGCCAGGCCCAGTTCGGCGGCGTCGGCCGGGTTGACCAGGACCACCCGGCGGCCGCCCTTGATCCCGCGGTAGCGGTCGTCCAGGCCGTAGACGGTGGTGTTGTACTGGTCGTGCGAGCGCAGCGTCTGGAGCAGCAGGCGGCCCGGCGGGACCTCGGGGGCGGTGAGCGGGTTGACGGTGAAGTTGGCCCGCCCGGTCGCGGTCGGGAAGGTCCTGGAGTCGCGCGGGCCGTGCGGCAGGGTGAAGCCGCCGGGGCGGCGGACCTTCTCGTTGTAGTCCTCGAAGCCGGGGACGACCCGGGCGATCCGGTCCCGCAGGGTGTCGTAGTCGGCGGCGAAGTCCTCCCACGGCACGGTGTCCCCGGGGCCGAGGACGGTACGGGCGAGCCGGCAGACGATCGCGGTCTCGGAGAGCAGGCCCGGTGCGGGCGGGCGCAGGCCGCCGCGGGAGGAGTGCACCTGGCCCATCGAGTCCTCGACGCTGACGAACTGGGCGCCGGTGCCGGTGACGTCCCGGTCGGTACGGCCCAGGGTGGGCAGGATCAGCGCGCGGGCGCCGGTGACCACGTGCGAGCGGTTGAGCTTGGTGGAGACGTGCACGGTCAGCCGGCAGCGGCGCATCGCGGCCTCGGTGACGTCGGTGTCCGGGCTGGCCGCGACGAAGTTGCCGCCCATCGCGAAGAACACCCGGACCCGGCCGTCGCGCATCGCCCGGATGGTGTCCACCGCGTCGTGGCCGTGCGCCCTCGGCGGCTCGAAGCCGAACTCCTTGCCGAGTGCGTCCAGGAAGGCCGCGGCGGGCCGCTCGAAGATGCCCATCGTCCGGTCGCCCTGGACGTTGCTGTGCCCGCGCACCGGGCAGACCCCGGCGCCGGGGCGGCCCACGTTGCCGCGCAGCAGCAGGAAGTTGACCACCTCGCGGATGGTGGGGACGGCGTGCTTGTGCTGGGTGAGGCCCATCGCCCAGCAGACGATGACCTTCCGGGAGGCCAGCACCAGCCGGCCGAGCTCCTCGATCTGCTCCCACGGCAGGCCGGTCGCGGCGAGCACCTCGGCGCGGTCGGTCGTCCGGGCCTGTTCGTCGAACTCCTCGAAGCCGTGGCAGTGTTCGTCGACGAACGCGCGGTCGACGCCGTCCTGCTCCAGGACGATCCGGTTGAGCGCGCGGAACAGCGCCAGGTCCCCACCGAGGCGGATCTGCAGGAACAGGTCGGTCAGCTTGGTGCCGTGGCCGACCAGGCCGCGGGCCTGCTGCGGGTTCTTGAAGCGCTCCAGGCCCGCCTCGGGCAGCGGGTTGACGCTGACGATGGTGGCGCCGGCCCGCTTGGCGCGCTCCAGCGCGGAGAGCATCCGGGGGTGGTTGGTGCCCGGGTTCTGGCCGGCCACGATGATCAGGTCGGCCTGGTAGAGGTCCTTCAGGCTGACGCTGCCCTTGCCGACGCCGAGCGTCTCGGTGAGCGCCGAACCGGACGACTCGTGGCACATGTTGGAGCAGTCCGGCAGGTTGTTGGTGCCCAGCCGGCGGGCGAACAGCTGGTACGCGAAGGCGGCCTCGTTGCTGGTCCGGCCCGAGGTGTAGAAGGCGGCGGCGTCCGGGGTGTCCAGCGCGTGCAGCTCCTCGGCGATCAGCGCGAAGGCGTCGTCCCAGGAGACCGGCGTGTAGTGGGTGGCGCCCTCGTCGAGCAGCATCGGCTGGGTGAGGCGGCCCTGCTGGCCCAGCCAGTAGCCGGAGCGCTCGGCCAGCTCGGCGACCGGGTGGGCGGCGAAGAACTCGGCACGGATCCGGCGCTCGGTGGCCTCCTCGGCGACGGCCTTGGCGCCGTTCTCGCAGAACTCGGCCGTGTGCGTCTTGCCCGGTTCCGGCCAGGCGCAGCCGGGGCAGTCGAAGCCGTCCGGCTGGTTGACCTTGAGCAGGGTGGCCAGGGTGCGGCGGGCGCCCATCTGTTCGGCGGCCATCCGCAGGCTGTGGCCGACCGCCGGCAGCCCGGCGGCCGCTTGCTGGGGCGCGGACACCTCGGGGGCGTCCTGCGCCGGGTCGCTCTGCGGGGCCTGCTTGGCCATGACCGCTTCTCCTCGGCTCTGCTCGTCCGGCGGCCGCGCCACCGGCGCCGCCGCGCCGTCGCGGGGGCTCCGGCCCATCCTTCCACCTGGGTGAAGGCGGGGGGAGGGGGGCCGAACGGGCGTCGGTAGAGTCTCGGGGGGTCCAGGAGGGGTGGGGGAGGGGCGGATGCGCGTCGGTGATGTCCTCGACGGCCGGTACGAGCTGGTGGAGAAGCTCGGCCAGGGCGGTTTCGGGGTGGTGTGGCGGGCGCTCGACACCCGGATGCGGCGGCCGGTGGCGGTCAAGGTCATCGGGCACCACGGCGGTGACCAGGCGAAGGCGGCGCTGCGGTTCGTCCGGGAGGCCTGTGCGGCCGGCAACCTGTCCCATCCTCACATCGTCACCGTGCACGACCTCGGCGCGTGCGTGCTCGGCGACCGGCAGGTGACCTTCCTGGTGATGGAACTGCTCACCGGCCGCACCCTGACCGAGGTGCTGCGGGCCGGCCTGCCGGCTCCGGAGCAGAGCCTGCGCTGGGCGCGGCAGCTCTGCGAGGCGCTGGCGGTGGCGCACGACGCGGGCATGGTGCACCGGGACGTCAAGCCGGAGAACATCATGATCACCGAGGCCGGGAGCCTGAAGGTGCTCGACTTCGGCATCGCCCAGCTGGACATCGGCGCGGGCGGGCTGACCACCACCGGGACGATCGTCGGCAGCCCCGCGTACATGGCGCCGGAGCGCTGGACCGGCGGGCGGGTGGACGGCCGGACGGACCTGTACGCGCTCGGCTGCGTGCTGGTCGAACTCTTCACCGGGGCAAGGCCGTTCGGTGGGGACTCGACGCCGGTGCTGATGTACCAGCACCTCAACGAGCCGCCCCCGGCGTTGGATCCGGCGCGGTTCGGGCTGCCGCCGGAGGTGGCCGGGCTGGTCGCCGAGCTGCTGGCCAAGGACCCGGCGGACCGGCCGGCCGACGCCCGGACGGTCGAGCGACGGCTCGGTGGGACGGGCGGGACGCCGGTGCCGTCGGCTGTCGTGCCGCCGGTTCCGCCGGCGCCGCCGACCCTGCCGCCTGCACCGCCGGCCGTTCCGGTGGGGCCGCCGCCTGTTCCGGCCGTCCCGCCGACGGCGGTGGCGCCGGCGGCGCCGTCGTCGGTGCTGTCGCCGCTCACCACGCCGCCGGTGGTCGCCGCGCCCCCGCCGGACGGCGTCCGGGCCGCGCTGCGCGAGCGGCGTTCGGCCGCCTTCCGGGCGGCGACCGCGGGCGAGTCGGTGATCCTGCTCCAGGCGGTCGCCCAGGACTGCGTCACCGCGCTCGGCGCCGCCGACCGGGACACCCTGTGCACCTGGCGGGACTTCACCTGGTACCTCAGCCGGGCGGGCGACCTGGACGGCGCGATCCGGCTGCTGTCGACCGTGGTGGAGGACATGCGCTCGGCGCTCGGCCCGACCGACCCGGACACCCTCGGTGCCCGGTACCACCTGGTGTGGTGCATCGGCGAGAGCGGCGCGGCGGTCACCGCGGTCCGGCTGATGTCCGAGCTGCTGCCCGACCTGCACGCCACCTGGGGCCCGCACGACACCCGCGTCCTGAAGGCCCGGCACGACCTCGCGGTCCACCAGGCCAACCGGGGCGATCTCCAGGGCGCCGCGCGCCAGCTGCACGCCCTGCTGCCGGAGCTCGCCCGGGTGCTGGGGGAGGGCCACCCGAGCACCGTCCAGGCCTGGCACGACCTGGCCGGCTACCAGCAGCGGCTCGTCGAGGCCGGCCGCCGGGCGCCGTCCGGAGCCGCCCGGCGGCCGCGGATCAGCCCGATGGAGGCGGTGGTGCTGGTCCGGCGCCTCCTGGCCTGGGACTTCGCCACCGACCAGGAGGCGCGGGCCTGCATCACCGCGCTGGAGCGCGGCACCGGGCTGAAGGGCGTCGCGGAGGTGGTGCTCAACGCCCCGGACCACGTCTCGGCCGAGGACCTGGTGGAGGAGATCTTCGGGCCCTGAGGCGACGCGCGCGAACGCTACGCGGCCAGGGCGGCCGCCGGGAGCGCGGCCAGTGCCCGCAGCAGTGCGCGGGCGGCGGCGTCGTTCTGCCGGAACCCCGGGGAGTCGGTGCGGGGGCGGGCGAAGGCGGCGGCGGCGCGCAGGCTGGTGTGCGGGCCGAGCGCGGTGCGCCGTGGGTGCGGGGCACCGTCCAGGGCGGGGTCGAGCAGCCGGCTGTCGCCGGGGGCGATGGTGACCAGGCCGGAGCGGTGGGTGTACTCCTCGTCGGTGACCACCTCCTCCACGATCCGCCCGGCACGGTGCAGTGCGCGCAGCACCGGGTCGAGGGTGCGGGCCAGCTGGTGCTTGGGCAGGTACGCCTCGACCAGCGCGGTGACGGTGACGGTGTGGCCCGGCACGGTGTCGCCGCAGGCCCGCCAGGTGCCGGTGGCCTCGTCCCGCTCGGTCCGGACGCCCGCGCCCAGGAAGCGGACGACCCCGGCCTCGGAGAGGGCGAGCAGCTGGCGCAGCCGGAAGCCGGGCGGGCCGGAGGCGAGGTGGCTGAAGTAGCCGAAGAACCACCCGTCCACCTCCTCGGCGACCGAGCGGGCGGTGAGCCGGCCGGTCGCGAGGATGCGCGGGAGCTGGCCGAACAGCGAGAGCAGGGCGAGGAAGGCGCCGAGGTCGGCGCTGTGCGCGGGGTCGGCGCGGCGGTCGGCGTCGGCGGTGACGTAGGCGCGCAGGTGCTGTTGGAGCTCGTCGGCGGAGCCGAGTTCGAGGCCGGCCAGCGGGTGGTCGAGCCGTTCGAAGTCGATCCGGTCGGCCGGGTCGGGCACGGCCTCGGCGATCAGGGCGGCGAGCCGGGGGGAGTACCAGTCGTGCCGGTCGTACCGGGCCAGGAACTCCGGCCAGGGCAGCGTGGTGCGCTCGGGGTGGGCGTGGAACAGCTCGTGGTAGTGCCCGAAGGCGGTCTCCTTGGCCATCAACGGCCAGAAGTCGCGCCGGAGTTCGAGCGGCCCCTCGGTGGCGAGGGCGGCGTCCACGGCGGCCGCGTCGAAGTACCGGGGGAGCGGGGCGGGCGGCCCCTGGAGGCGGTAGCCGGTCTTGGAGTGGTACGGGACGCCGCGCCGGGAGCCGAGGTGCAGCACCGGCTCGCGGCCGGACGGGCGGTAGCGCAGCCCGGCGGAGGCGGGTTCGAAGCGGCCGCCGCGCCCCTCGGTGAGCAGGGCGATCAGGTCGACGGAGGCCAGGCCGAGGCCGCGCAGGACGACGTGCTCGCCGGGGGCGATGCCGTCCAGGTCGGCGTCGGCGTCGGCGGAGTAGGCGGGCGGGAGGTGGAAGCGGCCGTGCCGGGCGGCGAAGTCGGCGTCGGCGGCGTACCGGGGGTGCGGGGTGGAGTCGAGGTGCCCGAGGGTGAGGACGACGTGGTCGGCGGTGAGCGTCCGGTCGGTGAGGTGGACGGTCTGCGGGCCGTCGGCCGGGCCGTCGATCCGCTGGACGGTGTCCCGGTGCACGGTGACCGTGACGTGCGGCGGCAGGTCGGCGACCGCGCGGCGGAACACCCAGTCCAGGTAGGCGCTCTGGGCCCGGCGGGTGGGGAAGTCGGTGGGGGCGAGGGTGTCCAGTTCGGCCCGGACGGCCGGGTCGGCGACCTCCCGGTAGGGCGCGAACTCCCGCTGCCGGGGCGCCCATTCGGCCAGCGAGGGGCCCGGCCGGACCGGCCCGTCGATGGTCGAGCGCTCGTCGGTGAACATGGTGACGTCCTCGGCCATCGAGTTCATCCGCAGCAGCGGGGACTGGTCGTGGCGCCAGATCCGGCCCGCGCCGGGCGGGTGCGGGTCGATCAGGTGGATGTGCAACGGCCGGTCGGCGGGCAGGAGTTCGGTCGCGTTGGCGGCGATCCGCTCCAGCAGGCCGGTGCCGCGCGGGCCCGCGCCGACGATCGCGAGCCGGTTCACGCCGCCACCTCGCGCAGCCGTCGCAGCCCGGCCCGGGCCCGTTGGAGCGGGGTGGGCGGCAGGCCGTCCCGGGTGGCGCCCTTGGCGTAGTGGCGTTCGACGTAGTACTGGCCGATGGACAGCAGGGTGGTGATCGCCAGGTACCAGATGGTGGCGACCACCAGCATCGGGATGACCTGGTACGACTGCAGGTAGACCAGCTGGACCGAGTAGAGCAGGTCGGAGACGGCCAGCACGCTGACGATGCTGGTGCCCTTGAGCGCGCTGATCAGCATGTTCCCGGCGGTCGGCACGATCGAGCGCATCGCCTGCGGGGCGACGATCCGGCGCAGCACCCGCCACCGGCCGAGGCCGAGCGCCGCGGCGGCCTCCAGCTGGCCGCGGTCGACGGACAGGATGCCGCCGCGGATCACCTCGGCGGCGTACGCGGTCTCCAGCAGGGTGAGGCCGATGACGGCGGTGAGGGTGGGGCCGATCAGGTTGACGGTCTTGACGGTGACGAACTCGGGGCCGAACGGGATGCCGAGGCCGAGGGTCGGGTAGAGCGCGCCGATGTTGAAGAAGAACAGCAGCTGCACCAGCGGCGGGGTGGAGCGGAAGACCCAGATGTAGCCCCAACTCAGGGTGCGCAGCACCGGGTTGGTGGACAGTCGCATGCTGGCGAGGCCAGTGCCGAGGACGAAGCCGAGGGCGAGGGTGACGGCGGTGAGCCAGAGGGTGAGGGTGAGGCCGTCGAGCACCGATCGCGCGGTGAACCAGTCGGCGACCACGCTCCACTGGAAGGCCTTGTTGCGGACGATCGAGTGGACGGCCATCGCGGCCAGCAGCAGTGCGATCCCGGCGAAGACCCACTGGCCGGGCCGGCGGCGGGCGACGATCCGGGCTTCCGGGGCGGGGCCGGGCGGCGGGGCGGGGCGGTCGAGGGCGGACGGGGCGGGCAGGACGTCCTGCGGGGTGGCCATGACGGCGGCTCCTGGCGGAGGTGCGGGCGGGCGGGAGGTACGGGTGTGGTCACGTACGGCCGTCGCACCGGCCCGCGTCCCTCAACACGGCCGGCGCTGTGCACTGCACTCCGCCGTGATCGTACGCATGCGCGATCGACGGCTGTCAAGGGCGGTCCGGATCCGGATCGAGCCCTGGCCGGGGCCGGTTGCAGGACGACAGGAGATCGCAACAGAGCGGCAATGATGGATGGTTGACGGACCACTCGGGCGGCTGCTCAACTTGAGGCCATGTACGCCGAGCAGCCCCTGGTCACCCGCGACCACATCGACTTCGGTCGGGTGTGGTCCGCGGCGTGTCGCGGCTGACCCGGTAGCGGGCCGCCCGTCCGGCCCTGATCTCCCCCGGGGAGTCCTCCCTCGGTCCGCCCCGTCGCGGGCCGGGATCCGCCGTTCGTAGCTGACGGCGCCCCAGGCGCACGCTGCCGTCCGACGACCTCGCACTGAACTCCGGCAGTACTCCCTCGTCCACGCCTGCCTCCCGCCGAGCCCGGGCGCCGACACCGTTGTCGGCGCGCCCGCCGCGCACCCCTACTCGGTCGGACAGGAACTGACGGCCGTCCCTCCCGGCCGACTCCGGCCTGCCCACCCGCAGTCCGCCGGACTCCGCTCACCCGAAAGGTTCCGCCATGCCCGTCGAATTCCTCGGTATCGCCGCCACCGGCGACGGCTCGGAGACCACCCCCCGCTCCACCGCCGCCTTCGACCGCGACTACACCCTGCGGCTGGCCCGGGCCCACGAGGACCACGGCTGGGACCGGGTGCTCTTCGCGTACGGCGCCGGCTCCCCGGAGCCGGCGGCCGCGGCGGCCTTCCTCGCCTCGCACCTCGACCGGCTGCAGATCCTGCTGGCGCACCGGCCCAACGTCTCCTACCCGACCTTCGCCGCCAAGACCTTCGCGACCCTGGACCAGATCAGCGACGGGCGGCTGACCGTCCACTTCATCACCGGCGGCAGCGACCACGAGCAGCAGCGCGAGGGCGACTTCCTCGCCAAGGACCAGCGCTACGAGCGCACCCGCGAGTACATCGGCATCGTCAAGAAGGCGTGGACCAGCCGGGAGCCCTTCGACCACGAGGGCGCCCACTACCGCTTCAACGACTTCGTCTCCGACGTCTTCCCCGTCCAGCAGCCGCGCCCGGCGGTCTCCTTCGGCGGCTCCTCGGACGCCGCCTACGCGGCCGGCGGCGCCGAGGCGGACATCTACTGCCTGTGGGGCGAGCCGCTGGCCCGCACCGCCGAGCAGATCGAGCGGGTGAAGGAGGCGGCCCGGGCCGCCGGGCGCACCGACGTGCCGCGGATCCAGGTGGCGTTCCGGCCGATCATCGCGCCGACCGAGGAGCTGGCCTGGGAGAAGGCGCACCGGACGGTGGCGGCGATCAAGGCCCGCAGGGCCGCCGGGGACCTGGTCCGCCGGGGCCGCCCGCTCGGCGCCGCGGCCGTGACGCCGGAGAACACGGGCTCCCAGCGCCTGATCGAGATCGCCGAGGCCGGCGAGCGCTACGACCGCGCGCTGTGGACCCCGACCGCCGCGGCCACCGGCGGGGCCGGCAACTCCAACGCCCTGGTCGGCACCCCGGAGACGGTCGCCGAGGCGCTGCTCGACTACTACGACCTCGGCGTGGACATCCTCTCCGCCCGCGGCTACCACCTGCTCGACGACGCGATCGACTTCGGCCGCCACGTCATCCCGATCGTCCGCGAGGAGGTCGCGAAGCGGGACGCCGCCAAGGCCGCCGAGGCGGCGGCCGAGCGGGCCGAGCGCGACCGGCACCAGCTGATCGCGGTGCAGGCGTGAGCGGTTCCCGCACGGGCGGTGCGAGCAGGAGCGGCACGAGTGGCGCGGGCCCGGTGGCCGAGTTCCGCCGGGTCACCATCGACGACCCGCTGGTCGAGCCGCTGCTGCGCGAACTCACCCACGAGTACGTCAGCCGCTACGGCCCCGAGGCGCGCCAGGAGATGACCCGCTATCCCCGGGACGCCTTCGCCGAGCCGCACGGCGTGCTGCTGCTCCTGCTGGAGGACGGCGAGCCGGTGGCCGGCGGCGCGTACAAGCGGTACGACGAGCGCACCGCCGAGCTGAAGCGGATGTGGACGCACTCCGCGCACCGCCGGCGCGGCCTGGCCCGCCGGGTGCTGGCCGAGCTGGAGCGGACGGCGGCGGCCGCCGGCTACGCCCGGATCCACCTCACCACCGGCCCGCGCCAACCCGAGGCCAGGGGCCTCTACCTGGCGGCCGGCTACACCCCGCTGTTCGACGTCGCCGCCGATCCTCCCTCCTTGCCCGCCGACGGGCAGGAGGGGCCCATTCCGATCGGCCCGCTCCCCTTCGAGAAGCACCTGCCGGTGCTGGCTCCGACCCCCTGAAAGGCCCTTCGTGAGAACCACCACCGTCCGCCGCCTGCTCGCGGCCACCGCCCTGCTGCCGGTGCTGGCGCTGGCCGCGTGCGGCTCGGACCCGAAGATCGCGGGTGCGGCGGGGGCGAGCGGGCCCGCCGCCACTGCCGCCTCCCAGGACGTCGTCTCCGGCCTCGCGAAGTCGGACGCCGCCGCCGCGCTGCTGCCCGAGGAGGTCCGCAAGGCCGGCACGCTGACGTTCGGCGCGTCCTTCGGCGCGCCGCCCACCGCCTTCTACGCCGACCAGGCCACGAAGAAGCCGGCCGGGATCGACGTGGACTTCACCGATGCGGTGGCCAGGCTGCTCGGGCTGACCGTGCGGCGCGAGGAGGCCGCCTTCGAGACCATCCTGCCCGCCCTGGACAGCGGCAAGTTCGACGTCGGCACCGGCAACTTCGGGGTCACCACGGCCCGGCTGAAGACCATCGACTTCGTCACCTACATCGACGACGGCCAGGGCTTCGCGGTCAGGAAGGACGACAAGGACGTCCAGCCGGTCACCGACCTGGTCCAGCTCTGCGGGCTGACCATCGGCACCGGCGCCGGCACCACCTTCGAGACCACGCTGAACGCGAGGAGGAACGTCTGCACCGACGCCGGGAAGAAGCCGTACGAGGTCAAGGCGTTCAGCGACGGCGGCGCCGTGCTCACCGGCCTCCAGCAGGGCCGGGTGGACGTCCTGATGTCCACCATCAACGGCCTGCGCTACCAGGCCGCGCAGGAGGCCTCGGGGACGCGCTTCCTCGGCGAGTTCCACCGGCTGGACGTCGGCTTCGCGTTCAAGAAGGGCTCGAAGCTCACCCCGGCCTTCCAGGCGGCGGTCAACCAGCTGATCAAGGACGGGACGTACGAGCGGATCCTCCGGAAGTGGGGGGTCACCGACTCGGCGATCGCGGAGTCCCGGATCAGCCCGCCCGAACACCCGTGATCCCCGGGTCTGCCGAAGGAGCCCCCCGATGACCGTCAGCACCACCGCACCGCCCGGGGCCCCGGCCCGCCGCGGGCCCGCGTCCGGCCCGGGTTCCGACCCCGGCCCCGATCCCCGCCTCGACCTCGACGAACTGGCCGGACTGCGGACCGTCCCCGCCCGGCACCCCTGGCGCTGGGGGATCGGGATCGCCGCGCTCGTCGTCCTCGTCCAGTTCGCCCACGGGCTGGCCACCAACCCCGGCTGGGACTGGGCCACCTTCCGGGTCTACTTCACCGCCGACACCATCGTCCAGGCGGTCGGCCGCACCCTCGAACTCACCGCCTACGGCACGCTGCTGGGCTTCCTGCTGGGCGCCGTGGTGGCCGGGATGCGACTGTCCCGCAGCGCGATCCTGCGGTCCATCGCCTGGGCGTACGTCTGGGTGTTCCGGTCGATCCCGCTGATCGTCCAGCTGGTGTTCTGGTTCAACCTGTCGTACCTGTACAAGCGGTTCGGGATCGGCATCCCGTTCGGTCCGACCTTCGGGGACGTGGAGACGGGCGGCGTGCTGAGCGCGCTCGGCGCCGCCGTGCTCGGCCTCGGGCTGCACCAGGGCGCGTTCGCCGCCGAGATCATCCGCGGCGGCATCATCGCGGTGGACGCCGGCCAGCGGGAGGCCGCCGCCGCGCTCGGCATCCCGCGCTGGCGCCAGGGCTGGCGGATCGTGCTGCCGCAGGCGATGCGCGGCATCCTGCCGGCCGCCGCCAACGAGGTGATCTCGCTGCTCAAGGGCACCTCGGTGGTCTACGTGATGGCCATCGGCGAGCTCTTCTACCAGGCCCAGGTGGTCTACGGCCGGACCGGCCGGGTGGTGCCGCTGCTGATGGTCGCCACCGTCTGGTACGTGCTGCTGACCACGGTGCTGTCGATCGGCCAGTACTACGTCGAGCGCTACTTCGCCCGCGGCGCGCAGCGCACCCCGCCGCCCACCCCGCTCCAGCGCGCCCGGGCCTTCGTCCGGGCCCGGCCGGCCCGCACGCCGGCCGCCGCCCGTACCCCCGGAGGACGTTCATGACCGCGCTCGCCAAGCCCGCCCCGGACACCGCCGCGCCGATGGTGCAGGTCCGCGGCCTGCACAAGAGCTTCGGGCAACTGGCGGTGCTGCGCGGGCTCGACCTGGACGTCCCGGCCGGCTCGGTGACGGTGGTGCTCGGCCCGTCCGGCTCCGGCAAGTCCACGTTGCTGCGCGCGATCAACCACCTGGAGAAGCTCGACGGCGGCTACGTCGCCATCGACGGCGAGCTGATCGGCTACCGGCGCTCCGGCGACCGGCTGCACGAGCTCAAGGAGCGCGAGGTGCTGCGCCAGCGCACCGACATCGGCTTCGTGTTCCAGAACTTCAACCTGTTCCCGCACCTCACCGTGCTGGAGAACCTGGTCGAGGCGCCGATCGCGGCGCTGCGCCGGCCCCGGGCCAGGACGGCGGCGCTGGCGCTGCTGGAGCGGGTCGGGCTGGCCGACAAGGCCGACGCGTACCCCCGGCAGCTGTCCGGCGGCCAGCAGCAGCGGGTGGCGATCGCCCGGGCGCTGGCCCTGGAGCCGAAGGTGCTGCTGTTCGACGAGCCCACCTCGGCGCTCGACCCGGAGCTGGTCGGCGAGGTGCTGGACGTCATCAAGGACCTCGCCCGGACCGGCACCACCATGATCGTAGTCACCCACGAGATCGGCTTTGCCCGCGAGGTCGCCGACACCGTCGTCTTCATGGACGGCGGCGTGGTGGTCGAGCAGGGCCCGCCGGCCGAGGTCCTGGACCACCCGCGGCACGAGCGCACCCGGGCCTTCCTGGCCAAGGTGCTCTGACCCGCCGCACCGCCATCACCCCCCTTACTGCCGAAATCCCTTTCACCGAGCAGGAGTTCCGCCATGTCCCTACCCCGTCGCGCCCTGGTGGCCGCCGCCGGCGTGTTCGCCGCCGCCCTCGCCCTGGCCGCCTGCGGCGGCGCGTCCTCGGGAGCCTCGGCGGGACTCGCCCCGGCCAGGGGCACCACGGCGCCGAACGGCACCGCGGTGAATCTGACGCCCCATCAGAACCGGGTGACCACGCCCAAGGTCGACGCGATCGCGGCGCTCGTCCCGGAGGAGATCAGAAGGCGGGGGACGCTGACCGTCGTCGACTCCCTCGGCACCACCCCGCCGCTGGACTTCTACGCCGACGACGACCGGACCGTCATCGGCGTCGAGCCGGACCTCGCCTCCCTGGTCGGCAACGTCCTCGGCCTCAAGGTCGAGTTCAACCCGGTCTCCTGGGAGAACATCTTCGTCGGCCTGGACAGCGGAAAGTACGACGTCGGGCTCTCCAACATCACCGTCACCGAGGCCCGCAAGGAGAAGTACGACTTCGCCACCTACCGGCTGGACGTCCTCGGCTTCGAGGCGAAGAAGGGCAGCGGCCTCAAGGTCGCCGGCGCCAAGGACCTCGCCGGCCGGTCGGTCGGCGTCGCCTCCGGCACCAACCAGGAGAAGCTGCTGATCTCCTGGAGTGAGGACAACGTCAGGAACGGCCTCAAGCCGATCGACATCAAGTACTTCCAGGGCACCGAGTTCTACCTGGCGCTCTCCTCCGGCCGGATCGACGCCTACGTCGGCCCCAACCCGAGCCTGGCCTTCCACGTCGCGCAGACCGGCGAGACCGAGGTGGTCGGCACCTACTCGGGCGGCGGCGCGGACGTCCTCGGCAAGATCGCCGCGACCACCCGGAAGGACAACGGGCTGGTCCAGGCGCTCAACGGGGCGCTGAACGAGGTGATCGGGAACGGCACGTACGGCCAGGTGCTCAAGCGCTGGGGCCTCGACAACGAGGCCGTGACGACCTCCGAGATCAACCCGCCCGGGCTGCCCAAGCCGAAGCCCTGATCCGTTCACCCGTTCGCCTCCCCCCGCCGCTATGGTGACCCAGCCGACGGCGAACGCCGTCCGGACGAGCTGGAGTTGGGGGAGGACATGCGGCAGGGGGAGGTACTCGACGGCCGCTACCGGCTGGACGCGCTGCTGGGCCGGGGCGGATTCGGCGTGGTCTGGAAGGCCACCGACCTGCGGCTCGACCGCGAGGTCGCGGTCAAGGTGCTGCTGGAGGAGCACGCCACCGACCGGGAGGCCATCGGACGGTTCGTCCGCGAGGCCCGGACGGCCGGCGGCCTGTCCAACCCGCACATCGTGACCGTGCACGACTACGGCCGGGTCGCGACCGGCGCCGGGGAGACCCACTACCTGGTCCTGGAACTGGTCCGCGGCCGGGCCCTGTCCGCGGTCCTCAAGGACGGCGTCCCGGACCAGGAGGTCGCGCTGAAGTGGATGCGCCAGGTCTGCAAGGCGCTGGACGCCGCGCACCGCTCGGGCATCGTCCACCGCGACATCAAGCCCGAGAACGTGATGATCGACGGCGGCGGCAAGGCCAAGGTGCTGGACTTCGGCATCGCCCGGCTGCTCACCCAGTCCGCCGTGCTCACCTCCACCGGCAACGTGGTCGGCACCGTCCCCTACCTGGCGCCCGAGTGCTGGTCCGGCGCCGCCGTGGACGGCCGGGCCGACCTCTACGCGCTCGGCGTCATGCTGTACGAACTCTGCGCCGGGCGGCGGCCGTTCCGCGCCACCTCGGCCGCCGAGTACATGTACAAGCACCTGGAGGAGACCCCGCCCCGGGTCCGCAGCACCGACCCGGCGCTGGCCGACCTGGTCGCCGGGCTGCTCGCCAAGCGGCCGGCGGACCGGCCCGCCACCGCCGTCGAGGTGCTGGAGCGGCTGCGCCGGATCCGGCCCGGGGTGCTGCGCCCGGACGACCCCAGCCCGGAGCAGCTGCGCCGCCGGGCCGACCAGGCCTGGCAGCGCGGCGCGCAGGGCGCCCCCGCGGAGGCCGTCGGGATGCTCACCGCGCTCATCCCCGACCTCGCCCGGATCTGTGGCCCGGCCGACCCGCGGACCCTGCGCACCTGCCACGACCTGGCCCTCTGGCTGGCCCAGGACGGCAGCCCGGGCGCCGCCGTCGCGCTGTTGCGCGACCTGGCCGCGGTGGCGGCCGCCGAGCCGGACGCCCGGGCCGACGTGCTGCGCGACCTCGACCGCTGGCACCGGGAGGTCGCCCGGACCGGACCGGGCCTGCCGCGGGCGCTAAGCCTGGCCGGCCTGCTCGGCGGCGGCCCGCAGGGCGGCTGAGGCACCCGCGGCGATCGGGTCGCCGTGCCCGAACACCACGGTCTCCACCGGCAGTGCGGCCAGCCGCCGGAAGGCGGCCCGCGCCCGGGCCGGATCGGTGTTGAACACCCCGCACCTGGTCCGCCCCCGGACGTTGGAGACCGCGTCGCCGGTGAACAGCACGCCCGGTCCCTCGGCCCGGCCCGGCGGGCTGTCAACCGTGCGGGCCGCCGATTCGGGGCTCCCGGCGGCTGTGGGAATTGATAGGAATTCGCCCCCCGGAACTGTCTGGTTCGCCGACCGGTGGCGTTGATATACCTCGTTGCCAGGGTCGGGTGCGGTGTCCTGCGCCGCCCCGGCGAGCTGCGACGAAAGGCTGGTGACGGATCGATGAAGCTCCTCCGCGTCGGACCCCCGGGCGCCGAGCGCCCGGTCGTGCTGGGCCAGGACGGCACCGGGTACGACCTCTCCGGGCGTGCCCGGGACATCGACGGGGCCTTCCTGGCCGGGTTGGACACCGCCGTGCTGGCGCGGGACGTGGCCGCCGGCGTCCTGCCCCGGGTGGACCTCGCCGGGCAGCGGGTGGGCGCGCCGGTCGCCCGTCCGGGCAAGGTGGTCGGCATCGGGCTCAACTACCGCGACCACGCCGCCGAGGCCGGGGCCGCGATCCCGGACGAACCGGTGATCTTCCTCAAGCCGAGCTACACCGTGGTCGGCCCGTACGACGAGGTGCTGGTGCCGCGCGGCGGCGAGAAGACCGACTACGAGGCCGAACTGGCCATCGTGATCGGCCGCACCGCCCGCTACCTGGCCGGGCACGAGGAGG
The DNA here is from genome assembly GCF_044742585.1 of Kitasatospora sp. NPDC087861. NCBI lineage: Bacteria > Bacillati > Actinomycetota > Actinomycetes > Kitasatosporales > Streptomycetaceae > Kitasatospora > Kitasatospora sp. NPDC087861. The sequence continues at coordinate 170,768 of NZ_JBIUUS010000003.1, read as the reverse complement.
CCGCGGAGGTGATCGCCGGCTACACGATCGCCAACGACGTCACTGAGCGGGCCTTCCAGTTCGAGCGCGGCGGCCAGTGGGACAAGGGCAAGTCGGCGGAGACCTTCACCCCGCTGGGGCCCTGGCTGGTCACCGCCGACGAGGTGGCCGACCCGCAGCAGCTGCCGTTGCGGCTCTGGGTCAACGGCGAACTGCGGCAGGACGGCAACACCGGGAAGATGGTCTTCCCGGTGCTCGAACTGGTCCGCTACGTCAGCCAGTTCATGGTCCTGGAGCCCGGCGACGTGATCGTCACCGGCACTCCGGCGGGCGTCACCCTGGGCCACCCCGGCACGCCGTTCCTGGCTCCGGGCGACATCGTCGAGATCGAGGTCGACGGCCTCGGCCGCCAGCGCCAGGTACTCGGGAAGGCCTGACCCTCCCGCGGCGCCGGCCGCCCCGACCCCGGGCACGGGGGTCGGGTCACCGGGCCGCCAGCACCTCGCGCAGCCGCTCGGCCCGCGTCGCCCGCGGCCCCTCCAGCGCGAGCAGCACCGACAGCACCTGCGCGGTCTGCGGATCGTGCAGCGCGGTCGCCGCCGCCATCGCCGTGAACTGGTCCACCAGCCAGTCGCGCAGCTCGCCCACCGGCAGCGTGCGCCCCTCGTCCAGCCAGCTCAGCGACGCGCCCTCGACCACCGAGATCCACGAGCGCACCAGCAGCGTCAGCCGCGGACCGGCCTCCCGCACGCCGAGGTGCCGCAGGGTCCGCTTGAGCGCCGCCCGCCGGACGTCGTCGACGATCGCCGAGGTACGGGTCGTCTCCACCACCGAACCGCCGCGCAGCAGCGCCGAGTAGCCGGCGTCGTGCTCGGCCACGAAGGCGAAGTAGCCGTCCAGGACGGCCGCCAGCTGCTCGGACGGGGTCCCGGCCAGCGGGACGGCGAAGCGGCTGGTCAGCTCGTCGGCGGCGCTGCGCAGCGCCGCCTCGTACAACTGCTGCTTGCCGCCCGCGAAGTAGCGGTAGACCAGTGGGCGGGAGGCCCCGGCGGCCTCGGCGACGTCGTCCAGGCTCACCTCCTCGGGCGGCCGGGCGGCGAACAGCTCCAGGGCGACCGCGATCAGCTGCTCGCGCCGCTGCTGCACCGGCAGCCGCCGGTATCCGGTGCGGCGCGGGCGGGCGGCGGGTGCGGCCGGGGTGGGCACCGGGTCGGTTGCCGTGGCGGGGCGGGCTTCCATGGCGGTCAGCGTAATGGGCGCCGGCCGGATCGGGTCCTGTCGCGCGCGGTGGTTTCCCGAACGCGTGTTTGCGAGGTTCCCGCTCAGGGTGCGTCCGCCGGACGCACCCTGGCCGGGATTCGGCCGGTACATGTCACCGATCGCCGGTAAGGGCTTGCATTCGGCCCGTGTCACGCCATGATGTCCGAATGGTTGAAGAACTGATCACCTCCGATGCCACCACCCCGCGCCGCATCGCCGACGGTTACGTCCGGGCCCTGGCCGAACTCGACCCGCTGACCGCGGTCTACCTGGGGCTCAATCCCGAGGACGACCGGCTGCCCGACCTCTCGCCGACCGGCGCCGAGGCGATCGCCGACCTCGGCCGCCGCACCCTGGCGGCCCTCGCTGAGGCCGAACGGGCCGGCGCCGCCGAGGACGAGGCCGAGCGCCGCTGCGCCCGCCTGCTGCGCGAGCGGCTGACCGCCGAACTCGCCGTCCACGAGGCCGGGGAGAACTTCCGCGCGGTCCGCAACCTGGGCTCCCCGGTGCACGACGTCCGTGACGTCTTCACCCTGATGGCGACCGACACCGAGGCCGAGTGGCAGATCGTCGGCCGCCGGCTGGCCCGCATCCCGCTCGCGCTGGAGCAGTACCGCGAGACGCTGGCCGCCGGCATCGAGCGCGGCCTGCTGTCCGGCCCGCGCCAGGTGACCACCGTGGTCGGGCAGTTCGGCGAGTGGCTGGCGGGGGACGTGCCCGGTGGCTGGTTCGGCGAGTTCGTCCAGGGCGCGCCGGAGGGCGTGCGCGCCGGGCTGTCCGAGCACGCGGTGGCCGCCGCCGAGGCGCTGGCCGCCCTGCGCGACTGGCTGCGCGACGTCTACGGCCCGGCCGCCGCCGACACCCCCGACACCACCGGCCGGGAGCGCTACCGCCGGTTCGTCCGCTTCTGGACCGGCTCCGACCTGGACCTGGACGAGGCCTACGCGTGGGCCTGGGGCGAGTTCCACGACCTGCTCGCGCAGATGGAGGCCGAGGCCGAGAAGGTCCGCCCGGGCACCGACCCGATGGCCGCGATGAAGTGGCTGGAGGCGGAGGGCCCGGCGGTCGAGGGCGCCGAGGCCACCCGGGCGTACCTCCAGGAGCTGATGGACCAGGCGATCCGGGACCTCCAGGGCACCCACTTCGACCTGGCCGAGCCGGTCACCCGGGTCGAGTCGAGGATCGCCCCGCCCGGCAGCGCGGCCGCGCCGTACTACTCCGCGCCCTCGCTGGACTTCAGCCGCCCCGGGCGGACCTGGCTGCCGACGCTCGGCCGGGAGCACTTCCCGGTCTGGGACCTGGTTTCCACCTGGTACCACGAGGGCGTCCCGGGCCACCACCTGCAGCTCGCGCAGTGGAACTACGTCGCCGACCGACTCTCCACCTACCAGGTCAGCCTCGGCGGGGTGAGCGCCAACCTGGAGGGCTGGGCGCTGTACGCCGAGCGCCTGATGGACGAGCTCGGCTACCTCACCGATCCGGGCCACCGCCTCGGCTACCTCAACGCGCAGATGATGCGCGCGCTGCGGGTGATCGTCGACATCGGCATGCACGCGGGCCTGGACTTCCCGGCCGACTCCCCGTACCAGCCGGGCCGGCCGGTCAGCCCGGAGGCCGCCCGGGAGTTCTTCGGCCGGTACTGCGGCCTGTCCGCCGACTTCCTGGACAGCGAACTGGTCCGCTACCTGGGCATGCCCGGCCAGGCGATCGGCTACAAGCTGGGCGAGCGCGCCTGGCTGCGCGGCCGGGCGGCGGCGCGGGCGGCGCACGAGGCGCGCGGCGAGGAGTTCGACCTCAAGGCCTGGCACATGGCGGCGCTCTCGCAGGGCTCGCTGGGGCTGGACGACCTGGTCGCGGAGCTCTCCGCGCTGTAGGAACCCCTCCCGCTCCGGGAACCCCTCGGCGACCAGGGCCCCGGGACTCGTCCGCGAGTCCCGGGGCCCTGGTCCTCTGGTCCCGGAAAGGTCGATTCGGCGAGGTTTTGCCTTGCGGTTCGTCCGCGCGGGGGTTTCGCTTGAAGGCGAGTGCGTGACCTCTCCGTATCCGGAAGGCTCGACCAGTGCCTGTGCATCCCGCCACCGTTCATGAGAACGCGGACAGCCGCCGCTGGTGGGTGCTGGCCGTCATCGCCATCGCCCAGCTCATGATCGTCCTCGACGTGACCATCGTGAACATCGCGTTGCCATCGGCCCAGCGGGACCTGGGCATCTCCGACGCCGGCCGGCAGTGGGTGATCACCGCCTACACGCTCGCCTTCGGCGGCCTGCTGCTGCTCGGCGGCCGGCTCGGCGACCTCTTCGGCCGCAAGCGCGTCTTCACCGTCGGCCTGCTGGGCTTCGCCCTCGCCTCCGCCCTCGGCGGCGCGGCGGTCGGCCCGGCCATGCTCTTCGGCTCCCGTGCCCTCCAGGGCGCGTTCGCCGCCCTGCTCGCCCCCTCCGCGCTGGGGCTGCTCTCCACCACCTTCACCAAGCCGAAGGAACGCGGTACGGCCTTCGGCGTCTTCGGCGCGATCGCCGGCGGCGGCTCCGCGATGGGCCTGATCCTGGGCGGTCTGCTGACGGAGTACCTGGACTGGCGCTGGTGCCTGTTCGTCAACGTTCCGATCGCCGCCGCGGCGGCCATCGCGGCCTTCTCCATCCTGGACCGCGACCACATCGGCAAGGGGCGCCGGGTCAAGCTCGACCTGCCCGGCGCGCTGCTCGGCTGCGGCGGCCTGCTGGCGATCGTCTTCGGCACCTCCGAGGCCGTCACCCGCACCTGGGGCGACCGGCTGGTGCTCGGCTCGCTGGCCGTCGGCGCGGCGCTGATCGCGTCGTTCGTCCTGGTCGAGAAGCGCACTGCGCACCCGCTGCTGCCCCTGCACGTCGTCGCCCAGCGCAACCGCGTCGGCGCCGCCCTCTCGGTCGGCCTGGCGATGATCGGCATGTTCGGCCTGTTCCTGTTCCTCACCTACTACCTGCAGGTCATCAAGCACTTCTCACCGGTGCTGTCCGGCATCTCCTTCCTGCCCATGACGGCCGTCGTCGTGATCAGTTCGACGGGCTTCGCGGCCCGGCTGATGACCAGGGTGCCGTCGCGCAACCTGATCGGGCCCGGACTGCTGCTCGCCGCGGCCGGCATGGCCTGGCTGACCCAGATGAGGGTGGACAGCCCGTGGGCGGTCCTGGTGCTGCCCGCCGAGCTGCTGCTCGGCGTCGGCATGGGCCTGGTCTTCATGCCGTCGATGAGCCTGGCCACCCTCGGGGTCGGCCCGCGCGAGGCGGGCGCGGCCGCGGCCACCCTGAACTCGTCCCAGCAGGTGGGCGGTTCGATCGGCGTGGCGCTGCTCAACACGGTCGCGGCCAGCGCCACGGCGGGGTTCCTCGCCACCCGGATCGCCACCGACCCGGCGGTCCGGGCCCAGGGCACGGTGCACGGCTACGTGGTCGCGACCTGGGTGTCGACGGGCATCCTGCTGCTGGCCGCGCTGATCGCCGTCCTGGTGATCGACCACCGGCCGGCGACCGGGTCGGCGGCCGCCGCACGCCCCGTCGAGGTGCGCCCCGTCGAGGCGCGCTCCGTCGAGGCCCGGCCCGCCGAGGTCAGGTCCGGCGACGGCCGGTCGGGCGCCGGGGCGCACACGGCCGCCCCGGCGGAGCGCCGACGGGAAACCTGAAATTTTCAGCAAGGTCTTGCAGTCACCTCCGGCGCCTGCTTGACTCCTGGCCACCGTCCAGGGATCAAGGAGGCGCCGTCATGCCGCCCGAGTTCGACCTGCTCGTCGTCGGCGGCGCCGGCGTGGACACCATCGTCCGGGTGGACCGGCTGGAGATCCCGCCCGGCGACTCGCAGTTCGTCGAACCCGTCCGCGACTACGTCGGCCACACCGGCAGCGGCGTCGCCCTCGGCGCCCACCACCTCGGCCTGCGCACCGCCTTCCTCGACTTCCTCGGCGACGACCCGCAGGGCGGCCTGGTCCGCGCCGCCTTCGAGCGCCACGGCCTGCACTTCGCGCACCTGGTGAGCCCGCACGGCACCCCGCGCGGGGTCAACCTGGTGGACGCCGCCGGCCGCCGGTTCTCCTTCTACGACGGCCGCCACCCCGCCGACCTGCGGCTGCCGCGCGAGTTCTACCTGCCGTACGCGCGGCGCAGCCGGCACGTCCACCTCTCCATCACCGGCGTCAACCGGGACATGTACGCCGACCTCCACCGGCTCGGCCGCACCACCTCCACCGACCTGCACGACTGGGACGGTGCCAACCCGCACCACCGCGACTACGCGCTCGGCTCCGACCTGGTGTTCCTCTCGGTGGCCGGCTGCCGGGGCCGCCACGAACAGGTGATGCGCGCGATCCTCGCCGAGGGCCGCGCCGCCGTCGTCACCGCCACCGCGGGCGCCGACGGCTGCTACCTGCTCACCCGGGGCGACGCGCAGGTGCGCCACCTCCCGGCGGTCGACCCGGGCCGCCCGGTGGTGGACACCAACGGCGCCGGGGACGCCTTCGTCGTCGGCTTCCTGTCCGCCTGGTTCCGGGGCCGCCCGCCGCTGGACTGCGCCCGGGCCGGTTCGGTCGCCGGCGCCTTCGCCTGCACCGCCGCCGGGACGCACACCGCCTTCGTCCAGGCCGGGGAGCTGAACCGCTTACTCGACGCCGGGTGAGCTTTTTCTCATCGAGATCCCAGCCATCGGTAACGACCTTTCCAGGCTGAGACGGCATAGTCGGTGATCGCACGTCACCACCGAACGAGCCGTCGACCACTGGCAGGAGAGACAGGCATGGGTCAGCACCGCCGCCGGCCGCCGCGCCGCCGCAGCCTTCTGGGTCCGGCCCTGCTCGCCGCGCTCTCGGCGGTCCTGGTGGCCGCCGTGGTGACCGGCACGCACGGGCTGAGCCTGTCCGACGCGACGGCCGCCGGGAAGGCGGCGCGCAGCCCCCGGGCCGCCGTCGCGCCGGCCGAGACCACGGCCACGCCCGAGGCGCCCGCCTCACCCGCGCCGGTCGACGCCCCCGTGCCGACCGACGGCCCGTCCGCCGCCCCGTCCGACGGCCCGACCGCCGACCCCGCCGCCGCGCCGGGCGGCACCCCGTCGGCCTCCCCGACGCCCTCCGCGGCGGCGACCCCCGCCACCCACGGCGCCCTCCCCGGCACCACCGCCACCGCCGCCGCCACCCCCGAAGCCGCCACCGTCGGCGCGCTGTTCAGCGGCGCCGTGGCGGCCGGCAACCACTTCTGCACCGCCAGCGTGCTGCACAGCCCGGGTGGCAACCTGCTGCTGACCGCCGCGCACTGCCTCAGCGGCACCGCCGGCGTCACCTTCGTCCCCGGCTACCGCGACGGCTCCGCCCCGTACGGCAGCTGGCAGGTCACCGCCGTCCACACCACCACCGGTTGGTCCCAGCAGGGCGACCAGGACGAGGACTTCGCCGTCCTGGAGACGGCGCCGAGCAACGGCCGCAAGGTCGAGGACGTGGTCGGCGGCAACCGGCTCGGCCCCGACGAGCCCTTCGGCGCCACCGTCCGCCTCTACGGCTACCCCGGCGACGCCGAGGAGCCCGTCCTCTGCACCAGCACCACCGGCCAGCAGAGCGCCTACCAGCGCGTCATCGCGTGCCCGGCCTACCCGTCCGGCACCAGCGGCGGCCCCTGGATCGACACCGCCACCGGCGACGTGGTCGGCGCCATCGGCGGCTACCAGCAGGGCGGCGACACCGACGACATCTCCTACAGCGCCTACTTCGACCACACCGTCGCCGGGCTCGTCTCCCAGGTCGAGGCCGCCGCCTCCTGAGCCCGGGGCCGGGGGTGCTCCCCGCCCGTCCCGCTCCTCGACCACCCATCCCAGGACCGACCGTCCGGGTCCGGACATGACGAAGGCCCAGATCCGTGGATCAACTCCACTGATCTGGGCCTCTGTTGCACTTCCTGCGAAGTGCCCCCGGTAGGATTCGAACCTACGCACCCGCCTCCGGAGGGCGGTGCTCTATCCCCTGAGCTACGGGGGCCTGGCTGGTGTCATCGGCGCTTCGGCCTCCGACGTGAAGAACACTACCAGGCTCCGGGCGTGGTCCGTGCACGGGTTTGCGCGACGGCGACGGCGCCGGACGGGCGCCAGGTGGCGAGGGGCCGGCGGAAGTGCCCAAAGGCCGGACGGGGCGGCGGGGGCGCCGATACCCTCGGTGAGGTGTCGGGAGTGTCCGGGCGGGTCCTCGTGGTGGACGACAGCGAGGTGATCCGCCAGCTGATCAGGGTCAACCTGGAGCTTGAGGGCTTCGAGGTGGTGACCGCCGCCGACGGCGCCGAGTGCCTGGAGGTGGTCCGCCGGGTGAAGCCGGACGTGGTCACGCTGGACGTGGTGATGCCACGCCTGGACGGCCTGCGGACGGCGGCCCGGCTGCGCGCGACCCCGGGGACCAGCCGACTGCCGATCGCGATCGTGAGCGCCTGCACCCCGGCCGATCTGGACCTGGGGGAGGCGGTCGGCGTGGACGGCTACCTCGGCAAGCCCTTCGATCCGGCCGATCTGGTGGCGCTGGTGCGGCGGCTGATGGCCGCCGGGCGGGTCTGACGAGTCCCGCCGCGAGAGTTTCGCCCTGAGCGAACAGGGCGGACGGATCGGGGCCGACACCCCTGTCGGGACGGCGTGGCGGTGTCTCAACCGGCAAACCGGGTGGCGGGCGGGTACCCCGTCTCGCCTACCCTTGGCGTCGTGACACCCGCAGAGCTTTCCCAGGCAGTCCAGGCCGCAGTGAGCGCCGCCGTCGAGGCGGGCGAGCTGACCGTCGCCGTGCCCGAGCACGTGACGGTCGAGCGGCCCAAGAACAGGGACCACGGCGACTACGCGACCAACGTGGCCCTCCAGCTCGCCAAGGCGGCCGGCCGGCCGCCGCGAGCCGTGGCCGAACTGCTCGCCGACCGCCTGCGAGGGATCACCGGCGTCGCCAAGGTCGACATCGCCGGGCCGGGCTTCCTGAACATCACCCTGGACACCGCCACCGCCGGTGCGCTGGCGCGCACCATCGTCGAGGCGGGCGAGGCCTACGGCCGCAACCGGGACCTCGCGGGCCTGAAGATCAACCTGGAGTTCGTCTCCGCCAACCCGACCGGCCCGATCCACATCGGCGGCGTCCGCTGGGCCGCCGTCGGCGACTCGCTGGCGCGCGTGCTGCGGGCCTGCGGCGCCGACGTCACCACCGAGTACTACCTGAACGACGCCGGCGTGCAGATCACCAAGTTCGCCGCCTCGCTGCAGGCCGTCGCGAACGGCCACGAGGCGCCCGAGGGCGGGTACGTCGGCGAGTACATCGCCGACATCGCCAAGGCGATCACCGACGCCGTCCCGGGCGTGCTCGACCTGCCCGAGGCCGAGCAGCTGCAGGTCTTCCGCACCGAGGGCCTGAAGCTCATGGTGGGCGAGATCAAGCGCTCCATGGACGAGTTCGGCACCCACTTCGACGTGTGGTTCTCCGAGAAGTCGCTGCACGACTCCGGCGCCGTCGAGCAGGCCACCAGCCGGCTGCGCGAGCAGGGCCACGTCTTCGAGCAGGACGGCGCGGTCTTCCTGCGCACCACCGACTTCGGCGACGACAAGGACCGCGTCCTGATCAAGGCCGACGGCGACACCACCTACTTCGCCGCCGACGCCGCCTACTACCTGTCCAAGCGCGACCGCGGCACCGAGGTCGCGCTCTACATGCTGGGCGCCGACCACCACGGGTACGTCAACCGCCTGAAGGCCATCGCGGCCTGCGCGGGCGACGACATGAACCACAACATCGAGGTGAAGATCGGCCAGTTCGTGAAGATGCTTCGCGACGGCGAGGAGGTCCGCATGTCCAAGCGGGCCGGCAACATCATCACGATCGACGACGTGGTCGAGTGGATCGGCGTGGACGCCGCCCGCTACACCCTGGCGCGGTCCTCCACGGACTCCACCATCACGCTCGACATCAACGTCCTGACCAGCCAGACCAACGAGAACCGGGTCTACTACGTCCAGTACGCCCACTCCCGGATGTGCGCCGTCCAGCGCAACGCCGACGAGCACGGCATCTCGCGCGGTGCGGCCGAGGACTTCAAACCGGAGCTGCTGATCACCGAGTGGGAGTCCGACCTGCTCGGCCACCTCGGTGAGTTCCCGCGCGTGCTGGCCTCGGCCGGCGAGCTGCGCGAGCCGCACCGGGTCGCCACGTACCTGGAGGACCTGGCGGCCAAGTACCACCGCTTCTACGACAACTGCCGCATCCTGCCGCGCGGTGACGAGGAGGTCACGGACCTCACGCGCGCCCGGCTGTGGCTGGCCGACGCGACGCGCACGGTCGTCGCCAACGGCCTGACGCTCCTGGGCGTCACGGCGCCCGAGCGGATGTAGGCACCACCCCCAAGCGCACGGCGGGGGCGGCTGACGGTCAACGAGGACCGTCGCCGCCCCTCGCCATAGGTCAAGGAACGAGGGACATGAGTCGCTCTGCACACCCCGCGGGCCCCCGTCACGGCGACGTGCTGCCCGAGGGCCACTACCAGGCCCCGCCGGCCGACCTGAACGCGCTCGACCCCAAGGTCTGGTCGCGCACCGTCGCCCGCAACGCCGAGGGCGTGGCCACCGTCGGCGGGATCGACGTCACGGCGCTGGCGGCCGAGTTCGGCACGCCGGCCTACGTGCTCGACGAGGAGGACTTCCGGACCCGGGCGCGCGCCTGGCGGGACGCCTTCGGCACCGACGCGGACGTCTACTACGCCGGCAAGGCGTTCCTCTCCAAGGCGATCGTGCGCTGGCTGCACGAGGAGGGCCTGAACCTCGACGTGTGCAGCTCCGGCGAGCTGGCGGTGGCGCTGGCCGCCGGGATGCCGCCGGCGCGGATCGCGCTGCACGGCAACAACAAGTCGGCGGACGAGCTGGAACACGCGGTGAAGACCGGCGTCGGGCACATCGTGCTCGACTCCTACGAGGAGATCGAGCGCCTGGCCGCGATCACCGCCCGCCAGGGCGTCCGCCAGCAGGTGCTGATCCGGATCACGGTCGGCGTCGAGGCGCACACCCACGAGTTCATCGCCACCGCGCACGAGGACCAGAAGTTCGGGCTGTCGCTGACCGGGGGAGCGGCCGCCGAGGCGGTGCGCCGGGTGCTCGGCCACGACGGCCTGGAACTGCGCGGCATCCACTCGCACATCGGATCGCAGATCTTCGACACCGCCGGGTTCGAGGTGGCCGCCCGCCGGGTGGTCGGCCTGCTGGCCGAGATCCGCGACGAGCACGGCGTCGAGCTGCCCGAGATCGACCTGGGTGGCGGCCTGGGCATCGCGTACACCAGCGACGACGACCCGCGCGAGCCGGCCGAGATCGCGGCCGCGCTGGCCGAGATCGTGCGCCGCGAGTGCGCCGCCGCGAACCTGAAGGCCCCCCGGCTGAGCGTGGAGCCGGGCCGGGCGATCGTCGGCCCGACGGCGTTCACGCTGTACGAGGTCGGCACCGTCAAGCCGCTGGAGGGCCTGCGCACCTATGTCAGCGTGGACGGCGGGATGTCCGACAACATCCGGACCGCGCTGTACGACGCCGACTACTCGGTCGCCCTGGTGTCGCGCCGCAGCGACGCGGAGCCGATGCTGGTCCGCGTGGTCGGCAAGCACTGCGAGTCCGGCGACATCCTGGTCCGGGACGCCTTCCTGCCGGCCGACCTGGCCCCCGGCGACCTGATCGCGGTGCCCGCCACCGGCGCGTACTGCCGCTCGATGGCGAGCAATTACAACCACGCCCTGAAGCCTCCCGTGCTCGCCGTCAAGGACGGTGCCGCGCGGGTGATCGTCCGGCGCGAGACGGAGGAGGATCTCCTGCGTCTCGATATCGGATGACGGAATTCTTGTCTCAGATCATGGAACGACCGTAGATCCGTCCGGGAAGTCACCGAGACTGGTACGGACCGAAGTTCCCGGCGGCCCCGAGAATCCCGCCGGAATTACCGAAGCACGATGAATGCAGAGCGGAGTCGGATGATGCGTACGCGCCCGCTGAAGGTGGCGTTGCTGGGTTGTGGTGTGGTGGGCTCCGAGGTGGCGCGCATCATGACGACGACGGCCGACGACCTCGCCGCGCGCATCGGTGCCCCGGTCGAGCTCGCCGGGATCGCGGTCCGCCGGGCCGGCCGGGTCCGCCCGGGCGTGCCCGAGCACCTGATCACCACCGACGCCGAGGCCCTGGTCAACCGGGGCGACATCGACGTGGTGGTCGAGGTCGTGGGCGGCATCGAGCCGTCCAAACACCTCATCCTGTCGGCGTTCGAGCAGGGCGCCTCGGTGGTCAGCGCCAACAAGGCGCTGCTCGCCAAGGACGGCACCGAACTGCACGCCGCGGCCGCCGCCGCCGGGGTGGACCTGTACTACGAGGCCGCGGTGGCGGGCGCGATCCCGCTGCTGCGCCCGCTGCGCGAGTCCCTCGCGGGGGACAAGGTCAACCGGGTGCTGGGCATCGTCAACGGCACCACCAACTTCATCCTCGACAAGATGGACACCACCGGCGCCGGCTACTCGGAGGCGCTGGAGGAGGCCACCGCGCTGGGCTACGCCGAGGCCGACCCGACGGCCGACGTCGAGGGCTTCGACGCCGCCGCCAAGGCCGCGATCCTGGCCGGCATCGCCTTCCACACCGAGGTCACCGCGGCGGACGTCTACCGCGAGGGCATCACCGAGGTGACCGCCGCCGACATCGCCTCCGCCAAGGAGATGGGCTGCGTGGTCAAGCTGCTCGCGATCTGCGAGCGGGCGGCGGACGGCGAGTCCGTCACCGCGCGGGTCCACCCGGCGATGATCCCGCTGTCGCACCCGCTGGCCTCCGTCCGCGAGGCGTACAACGCGGTGTTCGTCGAGGCCGAGGCGGCCGGCCGGCTGATGTTCTACGGCCCGGGCGCGGGCGGCTCGCCGACCGCCTCCGCGGTGCTCGGCGACCTGGTCGCGGTCTGCCGCAACAAGCTGGCCGGCGCGACCGGTCCCGGTGACTCGGTGTACACGCAGCTGCCCGCCAAGCCGATGGACGAGGTGGTTACCCGCTACCACGTCAGCCTGGACGTGGACGACCGCGCGGGCGTGCTCGCCCAGGTCGCGTCCGTCTTCGCCGAGCACGGCGTCTCCATCGACACCGTGCGCCAGCAGGGCCGCGAGGGCGACGCCTCGCTCGTCGTGGTCACTCACCGTGCGACCGACGCCGCGCTGTCGGCGACGGTCGACAAGCTCCGCGCGCTGGACAGCGTGCGGGACGTGGCCAGCATCATGCGGGTCGAAGGGGAGTAAGGAACAGCCATGAACGCCGTTGCCGAGAACGTCGTCCGAGGCGCGCACACCCACCAGTGGCGCGGCCTGATCGAGGAGTACCGGGACCGCCTGCCGGTCACCGCGGCCACGCCGGTGGTCACCCTGCTGGAGGGCGGCACCCCGCTGGTCCCGGCCCAGGTGCTCTCCGAGCGCACCGGCTGCGAGGTCTACCTCAAGGTCGAGGGCGCCAACCCGACCGGATCCTTCAAGGACCGCGGGATGACGATGGCCATCTCCAAGGCCAAGGAGGACGGCGCGCAGGCCGTCATCTGCGCCTCCACCGGCAACACCTCGGCCTCCGCCGCCGCGTACGCGGTGCGGGCCGGGATGGTCTGCGCGGTGCTCGTCCCGCAGGGCAAGATCGCCCTCGGCAAGATGGGCCAGGCGCTGGTGCACGGCGCCAAGATCCTGCAGGTGGACGGGAACTTCGACGACTGCCTCACCCTCGCGCGTGAACTGTCCGAGAAGTACCCGGTGGCGCTGGTCAACTCGGTCAACCCGGCGCGCATCGAGGGCCAGAAGACCGCGGCCTTCGAGATCGTCGACATGCTCGGCGACGCCCCGGACATCCACGTCCTGCCGGTCGGCAACGCGGGCAACATCACCGCGTACTGGAAGGGCTACCGCGAGTACGCCACCGACGGCCTCGCCACCCGCACCCCGCGGATGTGGGGCTTCCAGGCCTCCGGCTCGGCCCCGATCGTGGACGGCGCGCCGGTGCTCAAGCCGCAGACCATCGCCACCGCGATCCGGATCGGCAACCCGGCCTCCTGGGACTTCGCGCTCGCCGCGCGGGACGAGTCGGGCGGCCTCATCGACAAGGTGACCGACCGTCAGATCCTGTCCGCCTACCGGCTGTTGGCCGCTCAGGAGGGCGTCTTCGTGGAGCCCGCCTCGGCTGCCTCGGTGGCCGGTCTGCTGGCCAAGGCGGAGGCCGGCCTGGTCGACCCGGGCCAGCGGATCGTCTGCACCGTGACCGGCAACGGCCTCAAGGACCCGGACTGGGCGGTGGCCGGAGCGCCGCAGCCGCAGATCGTCCCGATCGACCCGGAGGCGGCCGCGCAGCGCCTGGGCCTGCTCGACTGACCCCGCGCCGGGCCGCCCACGGCACCTGACGCCCCGACGGGCCGCCCCTTCAGGGGGTCGGCCCGTCGGCGTTCTCCGCTGACACTTTTGTGTCGATTACGGCGCGCATTCCGATCCGATTCCGGTACGCATTCCGGCCAGAAGCGGCAACACACCAGATCGAAGGACCACGGGGTGTACCACTGGGGAACCTCTCTTCGATACTCTGGGTTCGGCCGTGTGGCACATGCCCCGGGCCCGGTCTTCTCCAGACCGCGCCGACGACTGTGACCGCCCGCCCCGGAGGGGGCCCGCGGCCCCCTCCCCGCCCTTCGCACCGACGACGCGCTCCGCGCCGCCCGATTTCCCCAGGAGAGTCCACCGCATGGCCGGTCCCGCGTTCCGTGCCGCCGCCGTCCGGGTCCGGGTTCCCGCGACCAGTGCCAATCTCGGCCCAGGCTTCGACGCCTTCGGACTCGCGCTGGGTCTGTACGACGACGTGGTCGTCCGGGTCGCCGACTCCGGCCTCTCCGTCGACATCGCCGGCGAGGGTGCCGACACGCTGCCCCGCGACGAACGCCACCTGCTGGTCCGCTCGATGCGCGCCGCCTTCGACCGCCTCGGCGGCCAGCCGCGCGGCCTCGAAGTGGTCTGCGCCAACCGGATACCGCACGGCCGCGGCCTGGGCTCGTCCTCGGCCGCCATCTGCGCCGGCATCGTGGCCGCCCGCGCCGTCACCATCGGCGGCCCGTCCGCGCTGGACGACGACGCGTTGCTGGCCCTCGCCTCCGAGTTGGAGGGCCACCCCGACAACGTCGCGGCCTGCCTGCGCGGCAACTTCACCATCGCCTGGACCGACGAGGAGTCGGCCAAGGCGGTCACCCTGGAGCCCTCCGACCAGGTCGTCCCGGTGGTGTTCGTCCCCGCCGACGAGGTGCTCACCGAGACCGCCCGCGGCCTGCTGCCGAAGACCGTCCCGCTGACCGACGCCGCCGTCAACGCGGGCCGCGCCGCGCTGCTGGTCGAGGCGCTGACCCGGCGGCCCGAGCTGCTGCTCGCCGCCACCGAGGACCGCCTGCACCAGGACTACCGCTCCTCCGCCATGCCGGACAGCGCCGCGCTGGTGGGCGCGCTGCGCGCGGAGGGCGTCCCCGCGGTGATCTCGGGGGCCGGTCCGACCGTCCTCGCGCTCACCGACGAGGCGGGCGCCGACAAGGTGCTCTCCTTCGCCGGGCACCACGGCCACGGCGGCGACCCGGCGTTCGCCGCACACCGCCTGGAGCTCGACCGGATCGGGGCCACCGTGCTCCCGCTGGACGTCTGAGCGGCCCGTTCGGGCCGCTCGTCGGGCCCGGCTCGGCCCCGTGCCGAGCCGGGCCGTCCGGACACGATTGGCAAGCACAAGGCTGGGGAATGTCTGAGGGGGTCGGTAGTGTTAACCTCATTGCTGCACCAGGTGCCCTCCGGGGCTCGGTGCGCCGCGTCCCGATCCCAGCACTCCACTGCCGTGGAGTCGCGGCGATGTACGGGGCGACGATTCTCCGGGAGCCCACCGCAGCGCGTACGCAGCCTGCCTGCGCGACACGCGGCCGCATCCCGAAGCCGTGACGGCACCTGACTCCCACCCGCGGCCTCCCACCTTGAGGCCAGGACGGGCTGAGCGCGGGCCACCGTCACGCGACGGGGGCCCGGGATTCGCAGGCAGCGTGGGGGTACGCCCGGTCGGCACACGACCGGCCCGCCGCGCCATTCAGCACCACCGTGCTTCATGCACCGCACCTCGCAGCTCTCCCTCGACCGGCTTCCGCCTTTCGAGGGATCACCGCCTCGGACCGACGCAGTCGAGCGTCGGTCAGGACAGCACAACCGGTCGCCGAGCCAGACAGGCCGACGTCCGCTCCAGGGAAGGACCCTTAGTGAGCGACTCCACCGATCTGATGGGCGCGCGCCCGGACGCCGAGGCGTCGGACGCAGCCGCCGCCCCCGCGGCCCCGGCGCGGCGCCGCCGTACCGCCGCCGCGGGCCTGGACGGCATGGTCCTGGCCGAGCTGCAGAAGCTCGCCGCGGACCTGGGCATCACCGGTACCGGACGCATGCGCAAGAGCCAGCTGATCGAGACCATCAAGGAGAAGAGCGGCGGCGACCCGCTGCTCGCCGCCGGTGGTGCCCCGGCTGCCGCCAAGCGCACCGCCGCCAAGGCGGACGCCGAGGCCCCGGCCGAGAAGCCCGCCCGCCGCACCAAGGCCGCCGCCGCCAAGGCCGCCGCCGAGGCCCCGGCCGCCGCCGAGTCGCAGGCCCAGATCGAGATCCCGGTCCAGGCCGCCGCCGAGACCGCCGCGCCGGCCCGCGCCGAGCGCACCCGCCGCCGGGCCACCTCCGCCGCCGGCGCCCCGGTCGCCGAGGTCGAGGCCGAGGCCGGCGTGGTCGTGGCCGAGCCCAAGCAGGCCGAGACCCGCCAGGCCGAGACCCGCGGCTTCGAGGGCCGCGAGGAGGGTCGTCCCGAGACCCGCCGCGACCGCCGGGACCGCCGGGACCGCCGCGACGGCGGCGAGCGCACCGAGCGCACCGAGCGCCAGGACGGCGGCGAGGCCCAGGCCGGTCAGGACGGCGACTCGCGCGAGTCGCGCCGCGACCGCCGCAACCGCCGTGAGCGCACCGACCGCCAGCCCCAGCAGGGCGGCGGCCAGCAGCAGGGCGGCCAGGGCGACGGCCAGCAGGGCCGCCAGGGCGGCCAGCAGACCCAGCAGCCGCAGGCCCAGCAGGGCGGCTACGACGACGACGAGTTCGGCGACGGTCGCCGGGGCCGCCGCGGCCGCTACCGCGACCGTCGGGGCCGCGGCAGCCGCCGCGAGGGCTTCGAGGTCGGCCCCGCCGAGCCGCAGGTCGGCGACGACGACGTCCTGATCCCGGTCGCGGGCATCCTCGACATCCTCGACAACTACGCGTTCGTGCGTACCTCCGGCTACCTGCCGGGCCAGAACGACGTGTACGTCTCGCTCGCCCAGGTCCGCAAGAACGGCCTGCGCAAGGGCGACGCCATCACCGGCGCGGTGCGCCAGCCCCGCGAGGGCGAGCGCCGCGAGAAGTTCAACGCGATGGTGCGGCTGGACTCCGTCAACGGCATGGACCCGGAGAGCGGCCGCGGCCGCCCCGAGTTCAACAAGCTGACCCCGCTCTACCCGCAGGACCGGCTGCGCCTGGAGACCGACCCGGGCGTGCTGACCACCCGGATCATCGACCTGGTGTCGCCGATCGGCAAGGGCCAGCGCGGTCTGATCGTCGCGCCGCCGAAGACCGGTAAGACGATGGTGCTGCAGGCGGTCGCCAACGCGATCACCCACAACAACCCCGAGTGCCACCTGATGGTCGTCCTGGTCGACGAGCGTCCGGAGGAGGTCACCGACATGCAGCGGTCGGTGAAGGGCGAGGTCATCTCCTCGACCTTCGACCGCCCGGCCGAGGACCACACCACCGTCGCCGAGCTGGCCATCGAGCGCGCCAAGCGCCTGGTGGAGCTGGGCCACGACGTGGTCATCCTGCTGGACTCGATCACCCGCCTCGGCCGCGCCTACAACCTGGCGGCGCCGGCCTCCGGCCGCATCCTGTCCGGTGGTGTCGACTCGACCGCGCTGTACCCGCCGAAGAAGTTCTTCGGTGCCGCGCGCAACATCGAGAACGGCGGCTCGCTGACCATCCTGGCCACCGCGCTGGTCGAGACCGGCTCGCGCATGGACGAGGTGATCTTCGAGGAGTTCAAGGGCACCGGCAACATGGAGCTCAAGCTCGACCGGAAGCTCTCGGACAAGCGCATCTTCCCGGCCGTCGACGTGGACGCCTCCAGCACCCGCAAGGAGGAGATCCTGCTCGGCAGCGAGGAGTTGGCCATCGTCTGGAAGCTGCGCCGGGTGCTGCACGCGCTCGACTCGCAGCAGGCCATCGAGCTGCTCCTGGACAAGATGAAGCAGACCAAGAGCAACGCCGAGTTCCTGATGCAGATCGCCAAGACCACCCCCGGCTCCGGCGACTGACCGTAGCCGGACGGCTGTCGGACACGGAACCCCGGATCGCGCGAGCGGTCCGGGGTTCCGTGCGTCCACTCCGGCTTTGTTCCAGAGTCGGGACATCTGGGGTCCTTTGGATCATCTTGTCCGATTTACTCTGGACCGTATGGCCGAGCACAAGAGGGTCCTGACCCGCCGCCGCAAGATCCTGCGGGTGGCTGCCTGCGCGTTCGCCGCACTCGTCGTCCTCGGCGCCGGAGCGGCCGGGTACGCGTACGTCAAGCTCAACGGGAACATCAAGAGCGTCGACATCAACACCCGCCTCGGCGACGCCCGGCCCCCGGCCGCCACCAACGGCTCGTTCAACATCCTGGTGCTGGGCTCCGACTCGCGGAACGGCGAGAACGGCGACCTGGCCGGCGGCGACACCGGCGACACCGCCCGCTCGGACACCGCGATGGTGGTGCACGTCAACCAGGACCACTCGCACGCCGAGGTCGTCTCGATCCCGCGCGACACCCTGGTCACCCGGCCCGACTGCACCGACGCGGGCGGCAGGGCGGTGCCCGGCGCCAAGCACGCGATGTACAACAGCGCCTTCGAGAGCGGCGGCGCGGCCTGCGCGGTCAAGACCACCGAGCAGCTCACCGGGCTGCGGATGGACCACTACGTGCAGATCGACTTCGCCGGGTTCGCCCGGGTCGTGGACTCCATAGGCGGGGCCACCGTGAGCACCACGGTGGCCATCCACGACAAGGACAGCGGTCTCGACCTGGCAGCGGGCGAGCACCACCTCGACGGGCAGCAGGCGCTGGCCTTCGTCCGCACCCGGCACGGCGTCGGCGACGGCAGCGACCTCGGCCGGATCGAGCTCCAGAAGCAGATGGTGAAGTCGCTGCTCCAGCAGGCCGGCGGGATCGGGCTGTTCTCCAACCCGGTCAAGCTCTGGTCGATCGGCGACACCATGACCCGCAGCATCACCACCGACTCCGCGCTGGGCTCGGTGAACTCCCTGGTGGGGCTCGTCCAGGAGCTCAAGGGGATAGGGCCGGACCAGCTCGGCATGGTGACCCTGCCGGTGGTGACCGCGCCCAGTGACCCCAACCGGGTGGTCGAGCAGCAGCCGCAGGCCGGGCAGGTCTGGGCGGCGCTCAAGGCCGACCAGCCGGTCCCGCAGTCCGTCGTCTCGGCGCAGCCGGAGAACCCCGCCACGGCCGCCCCCACGGCCGCCCCCACGGCCGCTGCGACGGCCCCGGCGAAGGTCCCCGCCAGGCGCTGAGCGGCGCCCGGAATATCCCGGAACACGACCCGGTTTGGGAAGATGCGGCCGGTCCTGGCAGACTGGTCCGTCGGTCCCGGTTCACGTGCGGCGCTCCAGCCGCCGACCCGGTGCCCTCCCGAAAACTAGGAGAACCCCTTGAAGCCCAACGTTCACCCCGAGTACGTGGTCACCCGTGTGACCTGCACCTGCGGTGCCGAGTTCACCACCCGCTCGACCGAGACCAGCGGCGAGATCCGCGCCGAGGTCTGCTCGCAGTGCCACCCGTTCTACACCGGCAAGCAGAAGATCCTCGACACCGGTGGCCGCGTGGCCCGCTTCGAGGCCCGCTTCGGCAAGCAGCACAGCGCGAAGGCCTAGCGCTCCCTCGGCGCCGGTTCCCGGTGCCCCCGTACTCGTTCCGGGGGCGCTGGGGGCCGGCGCCGTTCGCGTCCCCCGGCGTTCGCGCGCCACACCGCCGGTCGGTACGACCGACCGGTTCTCAACGGTTCTCACGGGAAGAAGGCCCACTCCATGTTCGAGGCAGTCGAAGAGCTCCTCGTCGAGCACGCCGACCTCGAGAAGAGGCTGGCCGACCCGTCCGTCCACGCCGACCAGGCCAACGCCCGCAAGCTGGCCAAGCGGTACGCCGAGCTGACCCCGATCACCCGGGTCTACCGGCAGTGGCGACAGGCCGGCGAGGACATCGAGGCCGCGCGTGAACTCGCCGCCGAGGACCCGGAGTTCCTCGCCGAGGTGAAGGACGGCGAGCAGCGCCGCGAGGGGCTGACCGAGGAACTGCGGCTGCTGCTCGTGCCGCGCGACCCGAGCGACGAGAAGGACGTCATCCTGGAGATCAAGGCGGGTGAGGGCGGCGAGGAGTCCGCGCTGTTCGCCGGCGACCTGCTCCGGATGTACCTGCGCTTCGCCGAGCGGATCGGCTGGAAGACCGAGATCATCGACGCCAACGAGTCCGACCTCGGCGGCTACAAGGACGTCTCGGTGGCCGTGAAGACCAAGGGCAACGCCGAGCCCGGCCAGGGCGTCTGGGCCCGGCTGAAGTACGAGGGCGGCGTGCACCGCGTGCAGCGCGTCCCCGCCACCGAGTCCCAGGGCCGCATCCACACCTCCGCGGCGGGCGTGCTGGTCACCCCCGAGGCGGAGGAGGTCGAGGTCGAGATCCTCGCCAACGACCTGCGGATCGACGTCTACCGCTCCTCCGGCCCCGGCGGCCAGTCGGTCAACACCACCGACTCGGCGGTCCGGATCACCCACCTGCCGACCGGTATCGTGGCGTCCTGCCAGAACGAGAAGAGCCAGCTGCAGAACAAGGAGCAGGCGATGCGCATCCTGCGGTCGCGGCTGCTGGCCGCCGCGCAGGAGGAGGCCGAGCGCGAGGCCTCGGACGCGCGTCGCAGCCAGGTCCGTACGGTGGACCGCTCCGAGCGGATCCGGACGTACAACTACCCCGAGAACCGCATCTCGGACCACCGCACGGGGTTCAAGTCGTACAACCTGGACCAGGTCCTGGACGGCGAACTGAACGCGGTGATCCAGTCCTGCGTCGACGCGGACGCGGCGGCCAAGCTCGCCTCGGCCCAACAGAACTGAGACCGGCGCGCCCCAGCCCGAGCGACGGCGCGAGCCGGAGCGCAGAAACAAGAGGTCGTACGGATGAACCTGCTGCTCGCCGAGGTGGCCCAGGCCACCCAGCGGTTGGCCGCGGCCGGCGTGCCGTCGCCGCGCTTCGACGCGGAGGAACTCGCCGCCTACGTCCACAACGTCAAGCGCAGCCAGCTGCACACGGTGCAGGACGCCGACTTCGACGCCCGCTACTGGGAGGCCGTCTCCCGCCGCGAGGCGCGCGAGCCGCTCCAGCACATCACCGGGCGGGCGTTCTTCCGCTACCTCGAACTGGAGGTCGGCCCCGGGGTGTTCGTGCCCCGGCCGGAGACCGAGACGGTCGTCGAGTGGGCCATAGACGCCGTCCGCGACATGGACGTGGCCGAGCCGCTGGTCGTCGACCTGTGCTCCGGCTCCGGCGCCATCGCGCTCGCCCTGGCCCAGGAGCTGCCGCGCTCGACCGTGCACGCCTTCGAACTCGACGAGGGCGCGCTGCAGTACACCCGGCGCAACATCGAGGCCAGTCCCGACCGCGCCCGGGTCACCCTGCACGCCGGCGACGCCACCCGGGCCTTCGCCGACGACCGCTCCTGGGACGGCCGCTTCGACCTGGTGATCTCCAACCCGCCGTACATCCCGCTCACCGAGTGGGAGTACGTCGCACCGGAGGCCCGCGACCACGACCCGCAGATGTCGTTGTTCTCCGGTGAGGACGGCCTGGACACCATCCGCGGCATCGAGCGGGTGGCCGCCCGGCTGCTGCGCCCCGGGGGCGCGGTGGTGATCGAGCACGCCGACCAGCAGGGCGGGCAGGTCCCGTGGATCTTCAACGAGGAACGCGGCTGGACGGACACCGCCGACCACCGTGACCTCAACAACCGGCCGCGTTTCACCACCGCCCGCAGGGCGTCGTTGTGAACGGGCGAGCGCACGACCGCCGCTCGCCGGGCCGCACCGTGACGACCGTGCTGTGAACGCTGTGATGAGCCATTCCGGAAGGGGACCGCACCGATGAGCCGCCGCTACGACTGTGCCGACACCGGGGACCGTGCCACCGGCCTGCGTGAGGCCGCCTCGGCCATCCGCCGCGGCGAACTCGTCGTGCTGCCCACCGACACCCTGTACGGGGTCGGCGCGGACGCCTTCTCCCCGGAGGCCGTCGGGGACCTGCTGGCCGCCAAGGGCCGCGGCCGCAACATGCCCTCGCCCGTCCTGGTCGGCTCGCCGACCACCCTGCACGGCCTGGTCACCGACTTCTCCGAGCAGGCCTGGGAGCTGGTCGACGCGTTCTGGCCCGGCGGGCTCACCCTGGTCGCCAAGCACCAGCCCTCGCTGCGCTGGGACCTCGGCGAGACCCGCGGCACCGTCGCCGTCCGGATGCCGCTGCACCCGGTCGCCATCGAGCTGCTGAACGCCACCGGCCCGCTCGCCGTCTCCAGCGCCAACCGGACCGGCGGCCCGTCCCCGTCCACCTGCGACGAGGCGCAGGCGCAGCTCGGCGACGCCATCTCGGTCTACCTGGACGGCGGGCAGGCGGAGCACGCGACCGCCTCGTCCATCGTCGACGTCACGGGCAAGGTCCCGGTCCTGCTGCGGGCTGGCGCGATCAGCGTCGAGCAGCTGAGGGAGGTCGTCCCCGACCTGGAGGCCGGCAGTTGACGCCCACCGCCTCGCTCCATGCCGGGCCCGGCATAGCGCCGTACCTGAGCGTGGGCCCCAGGCCGCTGGACCACTTCCGGATCCTGTTCGTCTGCACCGGCAACATCTGCCGCTCGCCGATAGCCGAGCGGCTCACCCGGCGTGAGCTGGACACCCGGCTCAGCCCCCGGGTCGCCGGACGGATCCTGGTGGAGAGCGCCGGCACCTGGGGCCACGTGGGCGCGCCGATGGAGGACCACGCGGCGACCGTGCTGAACGAGTACGGCGCCGACAGCGGGGGCTTCACCGGCCGTGAGCTGCTGGACGAGCACGTGGTCGAGGCCGACCTGGTGCTCACCGCGACCCTGGACCACCGCGCCCAGGTCATCTCGATGGGCCACGAGGCGGGCCTGCGCACCTTCACGCTGAAGGAGTTCACCCGCCTGGTGCGGACGATCGACCCGGGCACCCTGCCCGACCCGCGCCGCGGCGCCGACGTCACCGAGCGTGCCCGCGCCCTGGTCCGGGCGGCCGCCGCGCTGCGCGGCTGGCTGCTCGCCGCCACCCCGGAGTCCGACGAGCTGGACGACCCGTACGGAGCGCCGATCGGCATGTTCCGCAACTGCGGCGAGGAGATATTCCACGCGGTCGACCCGGTGGTCACCGCGCTCACCGGCGTGCCCGCGCTGCGCTGACCGCTCGCGCTGCGCTGATCCGCCCGCGGCGTGAGCGCGCCGCCGGTCGCCCGCCGCCCCGCCGCCCCGGCCGACGAGCGCCGAATGGCCCCGCGTCGGCGAGCCACCCGCCCCGGCCGGTCCTACGCTGGAGGAACCGACCCCTTCCCGGCCCCCCACGCCGGGAGGCGCCCCCACGCCGCCCCGGAGCCCCGCCATGACCGTCATCGACGTCCCGACCGTCCCGACCGTCCCGACCGGCCCGCCCGCGACCAGGGGGCGCCCGTGGGCCTCCGAGGCGCTGTACCGGGCGGATCCGCAGGTGGCCGACCTGCTGGCGGCCGAGGCCGAGCGGCGGGCCGAGACGATCCAGCTGCTGGCGGGGGAGAACCTGACCTCCCCGGCCGTCCTGGCGGCGCTGTCCGGCCCGCTGATCGACAAGTACGCCGAGGGCTACCCGGGCCATCGGCACCACACCGGCTGCGCCCTCGCGGACGCCGCCGAGCTGCTGGCGATCGACCGGGCCCGCGAGCTGTTCTCCGCCCCGCACGCCAACGTCCAGCCCCGGTCGGCGACTTCGGCGATGCTGGCGGTGTACGCGGCGCTGCTGCGGCCCGGTGACGGGGTGCTGGCGATGTCGCTGGAGCACGGCGGCCACCTCAGCTGCGGGTCGCGGGCGAACTTCTCCGGCCGCTGGTTCGCCTTCACCGGCTACGGGGTGCGCGAGGGCGACGGTCTGATCGACCTGGACCAGGTGCGCGACCTGGCCCGCACGCACCGTCCGAAGGCGATCGTGGCGGGCTCGATCTCCCACCCCCGGCACCCGGACTGGGCCGCGTTCCGGGAGATCGCCGACGAGGTGGACGCCTATCTGATCGCCTCGATCGCGCAGACCACCGGCCTGGTCGCGGCCGGGGTGGCGCCCTCCCCGGTGCCCTACGCGGACGTCACCGTGGCGGCCACCCACAAGCTGCTGCGCGGTCCGCGCGGGGGCCTGCTGCTGTCCACCGCGGAGCTGGCCGAGCGGATCGACCGGGCGGTGTTCCCGTTCAGTCAGGGCGGGGCGGCGATGAACGAGGTGGCGGGCAAGGCGGTGGCGCTGGCCGAGGCCCGTACACCCGGCTACCGGGCCTACGCGCAGCGGACGGTGGCGGGGGCACGGGTGCTGGCGGCGGGGCTCGCGGAGGCCGGGATGCGCCCGTCGACCGGCGGTACCGACACCCACCTGGTGACGGCGGACGTGCGCCCGCTGGGCGTCACCGGCGTGGAGGCCGAGCGGCGCTGCGCGGCGGCCGGGCTGCTGCTCGGCAAGTGCGCACTGCCGTACGACCCGGCGCCGGCGGCCGAGGCCTCCGGGATCCGGCTGGGGACCGGCACGGTGACCAGCCAGGGGATGGGCGAGGCGGAACTGGCCGAGATCGCCGGGCTGATCGCGCAGGTGCTCGCCGGGGGTACGGGCGCGCGGGTGGGCGAGCGGGTCCGGGAGCTGGCCCTGGCCTTCGCCGACCGGCGGTGACGCACGCCCGGCCCCGGGTAACCGAATCTCCTACCCGGGAGAGCGAACCGCGATGCACGCCTCGGGCGTCCGACTCAATAAGGTGTGAGGCGTGGCGACGCACCTCGAACCCCGGGAAGGCAGGGGAGTACCTTCGGTACCTCCCCGTTGGACAGTGACGCAGGAGGCCGGTGGTGCGTGAGTATCTGCTGGTGCTGTTCTGCACCGCCGCCGTCACCTACCTGCTGACCGGCCCGGTCCGGAAGTTCGCCATCGCGGCCGGCGCCATGCCGCCGGTCCGCGCCCGGGACGTGCACCGCGAACCGACGCCCCGGCTCGGCGGGATCGCCATGTTCGGCGGGCTGTGCGCGGGCATCCTGGTCGCCTCGCAGCTGGACAACCTGAGCAAGGTGTTCTCCCAGGGCACCGACATCCGCGCGCTGCTGTCCGGCGCCGGGATCATGTGGCTGCTCGGGGTGCTCGACGACAAGTGGGGCGTGGACGCGCTGGTGAAGCTCGGCGGCCAGATGATCGCCGCCGGTGTGATGGTCTGGCAGGGCGTCACGGTGATCACCCTCCCGGTGCCCGGTGTCGGCGCGGTCGCGGTGAGCCCCACCCAGGGCATGGTCATCTCGGTCACCCTGGTCGTCGTCATGGTCAACGCGGTGAACTTCATCGACGGCCTGGACGGCCTGGCGGGCGGCATGGTCTGCATCGCCGCGATGGCGTTCTTCCTGTACAGCTACCGGCTCTGGTACGGCTACACGATCACCGACGCGGCGCCCGCGGTGCTGTTCAGCGTGCTGCTGATCGGGATGTGCCTGGGCTTCCTGGCGCACAACATGCACCCCGCGCGGATCTTCATGGGCGACTCCGGCTCGATGATGCTGGGCCTGATGCTCGCCGTCGCCGCGATCTCCATCACCGGCCGCGTCGACCCGGACCTGATCACCAGCGAGACCGGTTCGCAGACCGCGACCGTGCACGCCCTGGTGCCGATCTACATCCCGCTGCTGCTGCCGCTGACGGTCATCGCGCTGCCGCTGGCGGACCTGCTGCTCGCGGTGGTGCGCCGCACCTGGGCCGGCCAGTCGCCGTTCGCCGCGGACAAGCGCCACCTGCACCACCGGCTGCTCCAGGTCGGGCACTCGCACAGCCGGGCCGTGCTGATCATGTACTTCTGGGCCGCGCTGATCGCCTTCGGCACGGTGGCCTTCTCGGTGACCAACACCGGCCGCACGGTGGTGCTGACGCTCGCCGGGCTCTGCCTGGTCGGCCTGGTGGTGCTGCTGACGCCGCGGTTCCGGCCGCGCGCGCCGAGGGCGGTGCAGTCCTTCGTCCCGCCGCGCTACCGCAGGCAGCAGTCCGCGCCGATGGCTGAACTGTCGGCGAAGGACAAGGAACTTCTCGGTGAAGCCGGTCGGGGGTCCTCGGCGCTCGGCGACCACCACGGTCGATCCACCGGCCGCCGGTAGCAAGGCAGTTGAGCTTGCGTCAAATGGCCTCACCCGTTCGGCTGTACCGTTGCGCCGTCGGTGTGACAGGTGCCACACATTCATGGTAAAGCTCTCATCAAATAGTTTGTGATACCGTTCACGAGTACCGAGAACACGCCGAAAGACCTGACAGGTGGAGGACTTCCGTCCCTGGTCGGTCTCCCTCGACGGGCCCGCCGCTCAAGCGGGCGGCCCGGGCGGCGGCCTCTCGGTTCGGTGTCACCCACCACCTTCTGTGCCCCGTCCCCCGCCACATCGACATGCCGCCGGAGCTGCCGACATGCCGTCCACCGACGCCCGGATCCTCCGAGGCGCCGCGATTCCCACTGCGGCCGCCGGGATTATCGCCATGGCGATCTCGTTCGCCGTCGCCGGCGGGAAGGGGCTGCTCGGCGCCCTCTTCGGCGCACTGCTGGTGATGGCCTTCTTCAGTTCCGGCCAGTTCGCGCTCGACCGCCTGACCAGGTCGAACCCGCAGATCATGATGGCCGCGGCGCTCCTGGTGTACACCACCCAGATCCTGCTGGTCGGCATCGTCCTGGCCGTCTTCAAGAACACCGAGCTCTTCAACCGGCAGGCCTTCGCCTTCACGCTGCTCGGCTGCGCGCTGATCTGGACGGGGTTCCAGGTGCGCGGCGCGCTGAAGGCCAAGACCTTCTACGTCGACCCCGACGCCTCGGAAAAGAAGGGTGACAAGCCTTCCGACTCGGGGCGTCAACAGTGACGAGGCCTGACTGTCCCCCCAACGAGGGGGGCGGTGTTTATGCCGCACTGACGGACTGCTATCGTCCGTCGCAACAACGGAGTACGGGAAGCGGCCAGGTCTGTCCGAACAGCGGACGGATCGCCCCCCGGATCCGCGCAGTCTTCGATGATCCCGCTGTGGTGCGGCGCACCGTCGCGCGGGATCGGCGAGAAACCCATCAAGTTCCAGTGCCGCTCCGTGGTCGCAGGCCACGCCGACACACCGAGGTTGCCGTAACCATGCGTCACGACGAAGGAGTCCGTGGTGAGTGCTGATCAGCTCACGTTCCTCGCCTCAGGCAGTTGCCACTTCGGGGACGCTGGCTGCGGCTTCCCGGCCCCGGGTCTGAACGAGTTCCAGTTCAAGCCGATCTTCTCGATCGGCAGCATCGAGTTCAACAAGCCGATGCTGCTGTCGATCATCGTCGCGCTGCTGGTCGTCGTCTTCTTCTGGGCCGCCTTCGCCAAGCCGCGCCTGGTCCCCGGCAAGCTGCAGCTGGTCGGCGAGATCGGCTACGACTTCGTCAAGCGCTCCATCGTGCTGGAGACGATCGGCAAGAAGGGCGAGAAGTACGTCCCGATGCTCGTCTCGATGTTCTTCTTCATCTGGTTGATGAACATCATGTCGATCATCCCGTTCGCACAGTTCCCCGTGACGGCGGCGATCGCGTTCCCGGCCGGCCTCGCGGCGGTCGTGTGGATCACCTACATGACGCTGACCTTCAAGAAGCACGGCTTCGTCGGCGGTCTCAAGAACCTCTGCTGGCCCTCGGGCATCCCCGGCTGGGTCATGTTCATCCTGGTGCCGATCGAGTTCTTCTCGAACATCTTCGTGCGCCCCTTCACGCTCGCGGTCCGAGCCTTCGCGAACATGTTCGCGGGCCACCTGCTGGTCGTGATGTTCTCCGTCGCCTCCTGGTACCTGCTCAGCCCGTCCCTGGGCGCGCTCTACGGCTCGGCCTCGTTCGTCGTCGCCGTCGGCCTGACCGCCTTCGAGCTGCTGGTCCAGTTCCTGCAGGCCTACATCTTCGTGATGCTCGCCAGCAGCTACATCGCCGGTGCCCTCGAAGAGGCGCACTGAGCCAGGGGGCCTCGGCCCTCCTGAACCACCCCCGGAACGCCCGGTGGCCAATCACCACCGGTACACCATCCCCGCAAAGGACACACTGCAATGAGCATGCTCGCTGAGGTCGGCGTCTACGGTTCCGTCGCTTCGATCGGTTACGGCCTCGCCGCGATCGGCCCCGGCATCGGTGTCGGTCTCATCTTCGGTAACGGCGTGCAGGCGATGGCCCGCCAGCCCGAGGCTGCCGGCCTGATCCGCTCCAACATGTTCATCGGCTTCGCGCTGACCGAGGCGCTCGCCCTCATCGGCATCGTCATGCCGTTCGTCTTCGGCCAGGGCCCCAAGTAATCCCCGCCGTAGACCCTTCGAGGAAGGTCCAGATATGAGCGTCGTGGCTCAGCTTGCGGAGACGGAGAAGATCATGAATCCTCTCCTGCCCGCGTGGCCCGAGATCATCATCGGCCTGCTCTGCTTCTTCATCGTCTTCGGCCTGCTCGGCAAGAAGCTCCTCCCCAGCATCGAGAAGGTGCTGTCGGAGCGCCGGGACGCCATCGAAGGCGGCATGGAGCGGGCCGAGGCCGCTCAGGCCGAGGCCCAGGCCCTGCTTGAGCAGTACCGCGCCGAGCTCGCCGAGGCGCGTCACGAGGCTGCCCGCATCGTCGAGCAGGCTCGCGAGCAGGGCGCCGCCCAGCTCGCCGAGATGCGCGAGGAGGGCCAGCGCCAGCGCGAGGCCATCGTCGCCGCCGGCCACGCCCAGATCGAGGCGGACAAGAAGCAGGCGACTGCCGCCCTGCGCCAGGACGTGGGTTCGCTGGCCTCCCAGCTGGCCTCCCGCATCGTGGGTGAGTCCCTGGAGGACCACGCGCGGCAGAGCGGCGTGATCGACCGCTTCCTGGACGAGCTGGAGGCCAAGGCCACCGTTGCTCAGGGTGCGGCCAAGTGATCGGCGCCAGCCGCGAGGCCCTCGCCGCCGGCCGGCAGAACCTGGAGAGCCTGACCGACTCCACCTCGGTGGACGCGGCCAAGCTCGCCGAGGAGCTCACCGCCGTCACGGCCCTGCTGGACCGTGAGGTGTCGCTGCGCCGAGTCCTGACCGACCCGTCCCGGTCCGGCCAGGACAAGGCCCAGCTGGTCTCCTCGCTGCTGACCGGTCAGGTCTCCGGCGAGACCGTGGACCTGGTGTCGGGCCTGGTCCGCTCCCGCTGGTCGGGCTCGCGCGACCTGGTGGACGGGATCGAGGAGCTCGCCGCGTACGCCGAGATCATCGTCGCGGACAAGGCCGGCGCCCTGGACGACGTCGAGGACGAGCTGTTCCGGTTCGGCCGGGTGGTGGGCGGCTCGCACGAGCTGCGCGCCGCGCTGACCGAGCCGAAGGCCGGCGCCGCCGCCAAGGCCGCGCTGATCGGCAAGCTGCTCGGCGGCCGCGCCCAGGCGGGCACCGTCCGGCTGGTCACGGCCATCGTCAACGCGCCGCGTGGCCGTAGCCTGGAGCAGGGCCTGGAGTCCTACTCGAAGCTCGCCGCCGCACGCCGCGGCCGCGTGGTGGCCCTGGTCACCACCGCGGTGCCGCTGTCGGACACCCAGAAGGAGCGCCTGTCCGGTGCTCTGGGCCGGATGTACGGCCGCCAGGTCCACCTGAACATCGACATCGACCCCGAGGTCGTCGGCGGTGTCCGGGTCGAGGTCGGCGACGAGATCATCGAGGGCACCGTGTCGAGCCGCCTCGAAGGCGCTCGCCAGTCGCTCGAAGGCTGAGCACCGAAGCAGCACATCCGACCCTCGGTCGGGAAACCGGCTCCCCATGGAGTCGGCACATCGGACGGCCGGTTCGGCAGACCCGGCCGAGAGTCGAATACTTGCGGCCCTCAATGGCGGGCCGAGGATCGCAAACTAGGAGAGCAGGGAAGCCTGATGGCGGAGCTTACGATCCGTCCGGAGGAGATCCGGGACGCGCTGGCCGACTTTGTCCAGTCGTACCAGCCGGACGCCGCTTCTGTGGAAGAGGTCGGCACGGTCACTGACGCGGCGGACGGCATCGCGCATGTCGAGGGCCTGCCCTCGGTCATGGCGAACGAGCTGCTGAAGTTCGAGGACGGCACGCTCGGCCTCGCGCTGAACCTCGACACCCGCGAGATCGGTGTCGTCATCCTCGGTGAGTTCGGTGGCATCGAAGAGGGCCAGACCGTGCGCCGCACCGGCGAGGTCCTCTCGGTTCCGGTCGGCGACGGCTACCTCGGCCGCGTCGTGGACCCGCTGGGCAACCCGATCGACGGTCTGGGCGACATCGCCTCCACCGGTCGTCGCGCCCTGGAGCTGCAGGCCCCGGGCGTCATGGCCCGCAAGTCGGTCAAGGAGCCGCTGCAGACCGGCATCAAGGCCATCGACGCGATGACCCCGATCGGCCGCGGCCAGCGCCAGCTGATCATCGGTGACCGCCAGACCGGCAAGACCGCGGTGGCCGTCGACACGATCATCAACCAGCGCGACAACTGGCGCTCGGGCGACCCGAAGAAGCAGGTCCGCTGCATCTACGTCGCCGTGGGCCAGAAGGGCTCCACCATCGCGTCCGTCCGCGGCGCCCTGGAGGAGGCCGGCGCGCTGGAGTACACCACCATCGTGGCTGCTCCCGCCTCCGACCCGGCCGGCTTCAAGTACCTCGCCCCGTACACCGGTTCGGCCATCGGCCAGGAGTGGATGTACGACGGCAAGCACGTCCTGATCATCTTCGACGACCTGTCGAAGCAGGCCGAGGCCTACCGCTCCGTCTCCCTGCTGCTGCGCCGCCCGCCGGGCCGCGAGGCCTACCCGGGTGACGTCTTCTACCTGCACTCCCGCCTGCTGGAGCGCTGCGCCAAGCTGAACGACGCCCTGGGCGGCGGCTCGATGACCGGTCTGCCGATCATCGAGACCAAGGCCAACGACGTCTCGGCGTACATCCCGACCAACGTCATCTCCATCACCGACGGCCAGTGCTTCCTGGAGTCCGACCTGTTCAACGCCGGCATCCGCCCGGCCGTGAACGTCGGTATCTCGGTCTCCCGCGTCGGTGGCTCCGCCCAGATCAAGGCCATGCGCTCGGTCGCCGGCCGCCTGCGTCTGGACCTCGCCCAGTACCGTGAGCTGGAGGCCTTCGCCGCCTTCGGTTCCGACCTGGACGCGGCCTCCAAGGCGCAGCTAGAGCGCGGTTCGCGGATGGTCGAGCTGCTGAAGCAGGGTCAGTACCAGCCGTTCCCGGTCGAGGAGCAGGTCGTCTCCATCTGGGCCGGCACCACCGGCAAGCTGGACGACGTTCCGGTGGCGGACATCCGCCGCTTCGAGCGCGAGTTCCTGGACCACGTGCGCCTGCAGCACAAGGACCTGCTGGCCGGCATCGTCGAGACCGGTCTGCTCGCCGACGGCACCGTCGACGCGCTGACCGCCGCGATCGACTCGTTCAAGCAGGGCTTCACCACCGCCGACGGCAAGCTCCTCGGCGAGCAGGCCTGAGTCCGGTAGCGAGGGAAAGGACGTAACGACCCATGGGAGCACAGCTTCGGGTCTACAAGCGCCGGATCCGCTCTGTCACCGCGACGAAGAAGATCACCAAGGCGATGGAGATGATCTCCGCGTCGCGCATCGTCAAGGCGCAGCGCGCGGTGGCCGCCTCCACCCCGTACGCCGATGAGCTCACCCGGGCGGTGACGGCGGTGGCCACCCGGTCCAACGCCAAGCACCCGCTCACCACCGAGAACCCGCAGGCCAAGACGGCCGCAGTCCTGCTGATCACGGCGGACCGCGGTCTGGCGGGCGGTTACTCGACCAACGCCATCAAGGCGGCGCTCACGCTCTCCGAGCGGCTCCGCGGCGAGGGCAAGGACGTGGTGACGTACATCGTCGGCCGCAAGGGCGTCTCGTACTACACCTTCCGCGACTTCAAGGTCGCGGAGTCGTGGACGGGATTCTCCGACAAGCCGACGTACGGTGACGCGAAGGCCGTCGCGGCCGACCTGATCGAGGCCTTCACGGCCGAGACCGGCGGCGTGGACGAACTGCACCTGATCTCGACGAAGTTCGAGTCGATGCTGACGCAGACCGCGGTCGAGGCCCGGCTGCTGCCGCTGAAGCTGGACGAGGTCCAGCTCAGCGACGAGCGGCCGGCCAAGGCCGAGATCTTCCCGCTGTACGACTTCGAGCCGTCGGCGGAGGGCGTCCTCGACGCGCTGCTGCCGCGGTACGTCGAGAGCCGGATCTACAACGCGCTGCTGCAGTCGGCCGCCTCCGAGCACGCCGCTCGTCGGCGCGCGATGAAGAGCGCGACGGACAATGCCGGCGAGCTCATCAAGTCGCTCACGCGGCTTGCCAACTCGGCCCGTCAGGCCGAGATCACCCAGGAAATCAGCGAGATCGTCGGCGGTGCCAACGCCCTCGCCGACGCTAGCCGCGGGAGCGAATGAGAATGACCACCACTGTTGAGCCGACCACGGCGACGGGCCGCGTCGCGCGGGTCATCGGCCCGGTCGTCGACGTGGAGTTCCCCGTCGACGCGATTCCGGACATGTTCAACGCCCTGCACGTCGAGGTGGACAACCCCGACGGCACGGGTCTGAAGACCCTGACCCTCGAGGTCGCCCAGCACCTCGGCGACGGCGTGGTCCGCGGCATCTCGATGCAGCCGACCGACGGCCTGGTCCGTGGCGCGCAGGTCACCGACACCGGCGCGGCCATCTCCGTGCCGGTCGGCCAGATCACCAAGGGCAAGGTCTTCAACGCCCTCGGCGACGTGCTGAACGTCGACCAGGCGGAGTTCGACAAGCAGGTCGAGGTCCGCTGGCCGATCCACCGCAAGGCCCCGGCCTTCAAGGACCTCGAGTCCAAGACCGAGATGTTCGAGACCGGCATCAAGGTCATCGACCTGCTCACCCCGTACGTCCAGGGTGGCAAGATCGGTCTGTTCGGTGGTGCCGGTGTCGGCAAGACCGTGCTGATCCAGGAGATGATCTACCGCGTCGCCGAGAACTTCGGTGGTGTGTCGGTGTTCGCCGGTGTCGGTGAGCGCACCCGTGAGGGCAACGACCTCATCGACGAGATGGTCGACTCGGGCGTTCTGGACAAGACCGCGCTGGTCTTCGGCCAGATGGACGAGCCGCCGGGCACCCGTCTGCGCGTCGCGCTCTCCGCGCTGACCATGGCGGAGTACTTCCGCGACGTCGAGAAGCAGGACGTGCTCCTCTTCATCGACAACATCTTCCGGTTCACCCAGGCCGGTTCCGAGGTGTCGACCCTGCTCGGCCGCATGCCCTCCGCGGTGGGCTACCAGCCGAACCTGGCCGACGAGATGGGCCTCCTGCAGGAGCGCATCACCTCGACCCGCGGTCACTCGATCACCTCGATGCAGGCGATCTACGTCCCCGCGGACGACCTGACCGACCCGGCGCCGGCCACCACCTTCGCCCACCTGGACGCGACCACCGTTCTGTCGCGCCCGATCTCGGAGAAGGGCATCTACCCGGCCGTCGACCCGCTGGACTCCACGTCCCGCATCCTCGACCCGCGGTACATCGCGCAGGGCCACTACGACACGGCCCTCCGCATCAAGGGGATCCTGCAGAAGTACAAGGACCTCCAGGACATCATCGCGATCCTCGGTATCGACGAGCTGTCGGAGGAGGACAAGGTCACGGTCCACCGTGCCCGTCGCATCGAGCGCTTCCTCTCGCAGAACACCTACGTGGCGAAGCAGTTCACCGGTGTCGAGGGTTCGACCGTGCCGCTGTCGGAGACCATCGAGGCCTTCAACGCGATCGCGGACGGCAAGTACGACTCCATCCCGGAGCAGGCCTTCTTCATGTGCGGTGGCATCGAGGACCTCGAGAAGAACGCCGCCGAGCTGGCGAAGAAGTAGTCGCGGCCGGTAGCAGCTGAGTGACCGTGAGGGGTGGCCCCCGAGCCTGGGGACCACCCCTCACGTCGCATCGGCTGTGATTCCGGTCAAATCCGTGCCGCCGGTTTCATGCCGGAGGCGCGCGGCCGTTATTCTTACCGAAACTCCCGAGTAATCGGGGGTTGCATGAGCCTAGGAGCCCACGTTGGCTGAGCTGCACGTCGAGCTGGTCGCAGCCGACCGCAAGGTGTGGTCCGGTGCGGCCACCATCGTCGTCGCCCGTACGGCCTCCGGCGACACCGGCATCATGCCGGGTCACACCCCGGTGCTGAGCGTGC
The DNA here is from genome assembly GCF_044742585.1 of Kitasatospora sp. NPDC087861. Classification (NCBI taxonomy): domain Bacteria; kingdom Bacillati; phylum Actinomycetota; class Actinomycetes; order Kitasatosporales; family Streptomycetaceae; genus Kitasatospora; species Kitasatospora sp. NPDC087861. The sequence continues at coordinate 136,989 of NZ_JBIUUS010000003.1, read as the reverse complement.
TGGAGACCGGCCCGGTCACCATCCGCACGGTGGACGGCGGCACCGTGATCGCCGCGGTGCACGGCGGCTTCATCTCCTTCGCCGACAACAAGCTGTCTCTGCTCGCGGAGATCGCCGAGCTGGCGGACGAGATCGACGTCGCCCGTGCCGAGCGCGCGCTGGAGAAGGCGAAGTCGGACCTGGACGAGCACGCCGAGCGGCGTGCCGAGGTGCGCCTGTTCGCGGCGCGCGGCCTCAAGGCCCACGTCTGAGTACGCCGGACCCTGGTTTAGCGGGGTCGACCGACGGTCCCGGGGACGCGTGAGCGTGACCCCGGGACTGTCGTCGTAGTTGGTAGGTCAACGCGGTCGCTTGATACGACCGATACGGGGAACGCGGGTAGCGAGGAGGTAGGTGAGCATGGTCCTCGCGCTTGTGGTGTGTGCGGCGGTCGTGGCGCTGGGTGTGATCGGCCTGGTGGCGTTCGCGGTACGACGCCGCTTGATCCAGCGGGTCGGCGGCACGTTCGACTGCAGCTACCGGCTCAAAATGCCCGCCGACGCCTCGACGCAGCCCGACCTCGACGAGAACGGCAAACCCACCTCGGCCCCGGCCCCCCAGACCGACGGCAAGGGGTGGGTTTTTGGTATCGGCCGCTACAGCGGCGACTCGATCGAGTGGTTCCGGGTCTTCTCGTACGCCCCCCGCCCGCGCCGGGTGCTGCCCCGCCGGGAGATCGAGGTGCTCGGCCGGCGCTACCCGGAGGGCCAGGAGGAGCTGGCACTGCTCTCCGGCTCGGTGGTGCTGCGCTGCCTGCACAACGGGGAGCCGCTGGAGCTGGCGATGAGCGAGGACGCGCTCACCGGCTTCCTCGCCTGGCTGGAAGCGGCCCCGCCCGGGCAGCGGGTCAACGTCGCGTAGCGACGAGACCCTCGGGATGGGGGCACCCCCGGCCGGAGGCTGGGGGAGGGTCAACGTCGCGTAGCGACCAGATCCGCCGTCCGGGCAGAGGGTTAACGCCGCCTAACCTGCCCGGCTACGCTGGCCGCATGGTCAATCTGACGCGCATCTACACCCGTACCGGCGACGACGGCACCACCGCGCTCGGCGACATGAGCCGGACCACCAAGACCGACCCCCGGCTGGTGGCGTACGCCGACACTAACGAGGCGAACGCGGCGATCGGGGTGGCCATCGCCGCCGGATCGCTGCCCGAGGACGTCGTCACCGTGCTCGTCCGGATCCAGAACGACCTGTTCGACGTCGGCGCGGACCTGTCCACGCCGGTGGTGGAGGACCCGAAGTACCCGCCGCTGCGGGTGCTGCAGTCGTACGTCGACCGGCTGGAGGGGGACTGCGACCACTACCTGGCGCAGGTCGAGAAGCTGCGCAGCTTCATCCTGCCCGGCGGCATGCCCGGTGCGGCCTACCTGCACCTGGCCTGCACGGTGGTGCGGCGGGCCGAGCGGGCCACCTGGGCGGCGATCGCGGAGCACGGGGACACCGTCAACCCGCTGACCGCGAAGTACCTCAACCGGCTCTCCGACCTGCTGTTCATCCTGGCCCGGGCGGCCAACAAGGAGCGCGGCGACGTGCTCTGGGTGCCCGGCGAGAACCGCTAGGGCCGGCCCGGCAGGATCGGCCGGACAGGCCCTGGGGCCGCTGGAGCGGCTGGAACCGCTAGAGCCGCTTCTGTGCGGCGTCGGCGGTGGGCCGCTCGACGGTTCGGTCGCCCTCCGCGTGCGCGTCGGCCGGCGGCTGCTTGGGCCAGATCGAGTAGCAGCCGGCGACGATCACGTTGACCACCGCGGCGATGCCCAGCTTGAGGTACCACTGGAGGAAGGTGCCGTAGTGCGCGGCGCCCGCGGACAGCGGCACCAACAGGGTGATCAGGCTCAGCGTGATCGCCGCCGAGGCCACCGTGCGGCGGCAGATCTGCCACTCGTGCCGGGTGCGCTCGGGGCCGTACTTGGGCGAGGGCAGGGGCTTGGGGCCGCCGGCGAAGCGGTACGCGAAGTGCCGGTCGGCCCAGCGGACCAGCGAGGGGCCGTACCCGATCGAGAAGCCGGCGTAGCTCGCCGCGAGGGCGTGCGTCCAGCTCGCGGTGGCGCCGCCGCGCAGGTCGAGCACGGTGAGCACGTACAGGGTGAGGTCCACGACCGGCAGGCCGATCAGCAGCGCGGTGCTGGTGCGGCGCCGGCGCAGCAGGTAGCGGGCGGCGAGGCCGAGGCCGAGCAGGATCCAGAAGGAGATCTCGGCCGCGACGATGAGGGTGACGATCACGATGTGCTCCCGGACGGGTCGGCGGTGTCACCAGCCTCGCGCGGGCGCCCGCCGGTGTCGTCGTCGTCCGGTGCCGTCCCGGTCTGCATCTTTCGATGTAGCGGGCTCCTCCGCACACCGGAGCCGGGCGGTCCGCCGGGGATGGTGGGATGGGGGTGTGCCCCTCCCGTCCCTCACCCCGCGCCGGCAGGACCGGCTGATCGCCCTCTGCGGTCTGCTCGGCGGCGTGGTGCTGATCGTCTTCAAGGTGTACGACCGCGCCGGCCAGGTGCCGCTGTGGGCGGTGCTGCCGCCGATGCTGGTGATGTCGGCGCTGGAGCTGGTCCGGCGGACCAGACCGGTGCTGGCGGTGTCGGTCGGCGGGCTGGCCTTCGCGGCGAGCCTGTTCGCCGGCAGCCTGCTGGCGACGCTGATCATGTACACCGACCTGCTGTACGCGGCGGTGATCTACGGCAGCCGCCGGATGTCGCGGGTGCTGCACCTGACCGGCGGGTCCACCGTGCTGGTGCTCTCGACGCTCGCGGCGATCTACGGCGGCACGGCGGGCGCGCTGCTGGTGGCGGTGGTCGGTTCGATGATCTTCCTGGCCCCGGTGTGGACCGGCGACGTGGTGCGCAAGCACCGGCAGGAGGCGGAGGCCGAGCGGCTGCGGGCCGAACAGACCGCGCTGCTCTCGGAGATGGACCGGCGCGAGGCCGTCGGCGCCGAACGGGCCAGGATGGCGCGGGAGTTGCACGACGTGGTGGCCAACCACCTGTCGGCGATCGCGATCCACGCGACCGGTGCGCAGTCCGTCGCCCGGCGCCGTCGGCTGGCCGAGGACGACCCGCTGGTGGAGGTGCTGGCAGTGATCCGGGAGAACAGCGTCCAGGGTTTGGCCGAAATGCGTCGCATGATCGGACTGCTGCGCGACAGCGGCGGGGGAGAGGCCGACGAGTCGTACGCGGCGCCCGACCTCGCCGCCGTGGACGCCCTGCTGGCCAAGGCCAGGGCGGCCGGTCAGGACATCGGGCTGGACTTCGACCTGGCCGAGCACGGCGAGCGCGGGGACGTCCCGGTGCCGGTCGGCCTGGCCGCGTACCGGATCGTCCAGGAGTCGCTGACCAACGCGCTCAAGCACGCCGGGCCCGGACTCGTCCGGCTGCGGCTGGAGTTCGGGCCCGAGGAGCTGCGGATCGCCGTCGACAGCCCGTACCGCGGCGAGGCCGGCCGTGGACTGCCCGGCGCCCGGGCCGGGCTGGTGGGCATGGCGGAGCGGGCCGGGCTGCTCGGCGGCAGCTTCGAGGCGGGCCCGCGGGACGGGCACTGGAGCGTGCGCGCGGTGCTGCCGCGCGGGCGGGAGAGCGAGGGACGGGCATGACGATCCGGGTGCTGGTGGCCGAGGATCAGGCGGCGGTACGGGCGGCGCTGGTGATGATCCTGCGGGCCGAGCCGGACGTCGAGGTGGTCGGGCAGGCCGCCGACGGCGAGGAGGCCGTCCGGCTGGCGCTGGAGCTGCGGCCGGACGTGGTGCTGATGGACGTGCAGATGCCCCGGCTGGACGGCGTGTCGGCGACCCGGCAGGTGGTCGCCGCCGGGGCCGCCCAGGTGCTCGTGCTGACCACCTTCGACCTGGACGAGTACGTCTACGGCGCGCTGCGGGCCGGCGCGGCCGGGTTCCTGCTCAAGGACCTGGAGGCGGACACCCTGGTCGAAGGCATCCGGACGGTGGCGCGCGGGGACGGCATGCTGGCGCCCTCGGTGACCAGGCGGCTGATCGGCACCTTCGCCCGCCCGGAGCGGTCGGTCGGCCCCGAGGCCCGGGCGACGGTGGCCGAGCTGACCCCGCGCGAGCGGGAGGTGCTGGCCTGCCTCGGGGCGGGCCTGTCGAACGGTGAGATCGCGGCCCGGCTGGAGATGGCGGAGGCGACCACCAAGACGCACGTCAGCCGGATCCTGGCGAAGCTGCGGCTGCGCAGCCGGGTGCAGGCGGCGATCCTGGCGCAGGACCTGGGGCTGACCATCTGATTGTCCGATCAGCCGACCGGGGCCGGTCTGGGGCGGCTGACCAGGTCGGTTGCAGATCACACTCCCGATTGCTACTGCGCGGGCGGATTGGGCATTAGAGTCCCGGCAACGAGCGACGCGGCTCGATGGCGGTGACCCCTGCCCTGAGCCGCCTTCAGGGCCCGCCCCAGGGCGGCGACGGCATCGGGAGACCCAGCCATGAGCAATGCGTCCAGCAAGCAGATCGCCGTGATCGGTGCCGGCCTGATGGGCGCCGGCATCGCCCAGGTGTCCGCGCAGGCGGGCCACCCGGTGGTGCTGCGGGACGTCACCGAGGAGGCCCTGCAGCGCGGGCTCGCGGGCATCCGCGCCTCCTACGACAAGTTCGTCGCCAAGGGCCGGCTGAGCGCCGAGGACGCCGAGGCCGCGCTGGGCCGGATCACCACCACCACCGACCTGGGCGCCGTCGCCGAGGCCGACATCGTGGTCGAGGCCGTGTTCGAGCAGCTGGAGGTCAAGGAGGGCGTCTTCCGGGAGCTCGACAAGCTCGCCAAGGACGGCGCGGTGCTGGCCTCCAACACCTCCGCCATCCCGATCACCCGGATCGCGGCCGCGACCCGGCGCCCCGAGTCGGTCGTCGGCGTGCACTTCTTCTCGCCGGTGCCGCTGATGAAGCTGGTCGAGCTGGTCCGCGGCTACAAGACCAGCGACGAGACGCTGGCCGTGGCCCGGGCCTTCGCCGAGGGCGTCGGCAAGGAGGTCGTGGTGGTCAACCGCGACGTGGCCGGCTTCGTCACCACTCGCCTGATCACCGCGCTGGTCGTCGAGGCCGCCAAGCTGTACGAGTCGGGCGTCGCTACCGCCGAGGACATCGACACCGCCTGCCGCCTCGGCTTCGGCCACCCGATGGGCCCGCTGGAGACCGCCGACCTGACCGGCGTGGACATCCTGCTGCACGCCGCCCGCAACATCTACGACGAGACCCAGGACGAGAAGTTCGCCGCCCCGGAGATCATGGCGCGCATGGTCACCGCCGGTGACCTCGGCCGCAAGAGCGGACGCGGCTTCTACCCGTACCAGGGCGCGTGAGCCCCCGTCGGAGCAGGTGAGCGACGATGCCGGGCGACCGGGCGGGCCGTGCGGTCGGAGCACCGTACGCCCGCCCGGTCGGGTCGGGTGAGTTTCCTCACGCCGGATGCCGCACACGGGTGATTTGGGCGGTAATCGAGCGTAGGTGTGGAGACTTACTGCGTATATTCCCTCGGACGAGTGAAGTTGCTTCAGATCTGACCGGAACCAGCAACCTGCGGTACTGGTTCACCGTCAGATGAGGGGGAACCCGGCATTCCGACCGGGCCCGGGCGAGGGGCCACGGCCCGCCCGGATGGACACCCCGCCCCGGAACAACCCCTACCAGACCGGCCAGGCGAAGGAGGAGAGCATGCGCATCACCGGCGACCACAGGGCGCTGGCCATCGAAGGCCGCCTCGACGTGCGCACCGCCGCCGATGCCCGGGCCCGGCTGCACCAGGCCGTGGACGGCGGCTTCGGCGACCTCGTGCTCGACCTCGCCCGACTGGAGTTCTGGGACGCCACCGGCCTCGGTGTGATCATGGGCACCCATCGCAGGGCCGGCCGGATCGGCCGCCGGCTGGTGCTGCGCTCCGTCCCGGCCCAGCTCCAGCGGCTGCTGGTGGCCACCAAGCTGCACCGCATCCTGGCCGTCGACGGCGGCATCGCCGAGGCCCACGGGATCATCCTCTAGGCCCCTGACCAGCACCCGGACCGGCCGCGGGGCCGCCCCGGTCCAGCCCCGGACCGGACCGCCCTGCGCGGCCGGGCCAGTATGTGCAAGAGTCTGCCCGTCAGATGACGGCCGCCTCAGCCAGCTGCCCCCAGCTCGCACGCGGCCGCGACCGAGACGTCAGCCGGCCGGTGCGGGGCGCCGTCGGCCGAGCACGATGCGGAGCAGAACGTGGCACAGCCATCCGGGGAGTTCCGGCAGGAGGCCGCCCGCACCCGAGGCGGCGAACTCGTCTCCGGCGGGCTGCTGGTCGGCGTCGGTGCCCCGGACGGCTCCGAGGTCAGGCCCTGCCCCGAGGAGTGGCGGCCCCGCCCGCGCCGGATCGAGCGCAGCGAGCCCGCCCGCGGCCCGGTCGGCGGCGTCGGCCGCGCGGTCGGCCCGCTGGCCCTCGGCGCCGGGCCCGCCGACCTGCCGCTGCTCGACCGCGAGGCCGACATCGCCGAACTCCTCGGCCTGCTCGCCGAGGGCCGTTCGATACGCCTGGTCGGCCAGGCCGGCTCGGGCCGCAGCGCGCTGCTGTCGGCCGTCGCCGAGGCCGCCGCCGACCTCGCCCCCGGCGGCGTCGTCCAACTCTGCGGGCACCGCCGCACCGCCGCCGACCTGCTCCAGGACCTCTTCGCGGCCACCCACCACGCCCCCGGCTACCGGCCGGACCCCGGCCAGCTGGCCGCCCACCTCGCCGAGGTCGGCGCGATCGTGGTCGTCGACGGCGCCGAGCAGTCCGGCGCCGAACTGGAGGAGTTGCTCGCCGCGGCCCCCGGCTGCGCCTTCCTGATCTCGGCGGCCCCGGGCAGCCCGCCGCTGCCGCCCGGCTCCCGGCTGCAGGACCACCTGGTCGCCGGGCTCTCCCGCTCCGCCTGCCTCGCCCTCGCCGCCCGCCAGGCCGGGCGGCCGCTGGACGTCGCCGAGAAGGCCTGGGCGGTCGACCTCTGGTTCGAGTCCGAGGGCCTGCCGCTGCGCTTCGTCCAGGCCGCCGCGCTGCTGCGCCAGCGGGACGTCTCGGTGGACGCGCTGGTCGCCGCCGAGGAGGACCGGATGGGCGTCTTCGGCGCGGTCGAGGAGCCCGTCCACGACCCCGACCCGGCGGTCCGCGAGAACGCGCTGCGCCGGACCGTCCCGCTGCCGTCCGTCGCCGAGACCGCCTCGCCCGCCGTCCGGCTCGCCGAGGGGCTGAGCGAGCCCGCGCAGGCCGTCCTGCGGCTCGCCGTCGCGCTCGGCGGCGAGTGCCCCACCGCGCCGCACCTGCCCGCGCTGATCGACGTCGGCCAGGGCGAGAGCGCCCTCGCCGAACTCGCCGACGCCGGGCTCGCGGTGTCCATCGGCGGGCACCACCGGCTGACCGCCGGGGTGCTCGACCTGCTCGCCCCGCACTGGCCGGCCCGCGGCTGCCTGGACGGCGCGGCCCAGCACTTTGCCTGGTGGGTCGGGCACAGCTCGGTGTCGCTGGCGCAGGTCGCGGCCGAGGCGGAGGTGGTGATCGGCGTCCTGCTCGCGGACCGGGCCGCCGGCCGGCACGACGCGGTCGTTCGCCTGGCCCGGGCCGCCGCGCCCGCGTTGGCGCTGGCGCTGCGCTGGGGCGCCTGGGAGCGGGTCCTGCAGCTGGGCCTGGAGGCGGCCCGCCGGACGGGCTCCGGCACCGACCAGGCCTGGTTCCACCACGAGGCGGGCGTGCACGCGTTCTGCGTCCGGGAGCCGTCCCGGGCGATGGCCGAGCTGGAGACCGCGCTCACCCTGCGGGCCGCGGCCGGCGAGCAGCGCGGGGTCGCCGCCGCGCGCCGGATGCTGGACCTGCTGCGCGCCGACGGCCGGCAGCTGGAGCCCGCCGCGGCCGCCGCGTCGGCGCCCTCCCGGCGGCCCGTCATCCGAGCGATAGCCAAGGTGCCGTCCAGCCTGCGGTCCGGGACCAGGCGCCGGGTGATCGCCGCGTCGGCGCCCGTCCTGGCGCTCGGGGCCCTCGGGACGGCGGTGGCGATGAGCGCCACCGGCCCGGAGCCGCACCAGGGGAACGATCCGCACAGCCGGCTCGACGATCCGGACGGCACCCAGACCGGTCCGCTCCCGGCGCCGCGCACCGGCAGCGCACCGGCCACCACCGGCACCGCCGGTCCGGCCGCGGGCTCCGCCCCGGCGACGGACGGCACCAGCCCGGAGCCGTCGGCGAGCGGGAGCGCGTCGCACTCGCCGAGCGCGTCGCCGTCGAAGAAGCCGAGCAGGTCGGCGAGCGAGAGCCCGTCCGACAGCTCACCGCCGCAGCAGCCGCAGCCGCCCGCGCCGGGCCAGTCGCAGCCGCCGGTCCAGCAGCCCGGCCCGCAGCCGGGCGGCAGCTCGAACGGCGGTGGCGGTGGCCAGCCCGGCGGCGGTCAGTCCGGCGGTGGCGGCGGCACCGGGACGTCGCCCTCGCCGAAACCGAGCAGCAGCTCGCCCTCGCCGACCCAGAGCGCCACGGCGACCCCGACGACCAGCGCCACCGGGACCGGCACGCCCAGCCCGACGTCGACGACGTCCGCGGGGTGACCGGCCTGCGGGGAGACCGGTCAGAAGCGACCGGTCAGCGGTGACCGGTCAGAACAGCTTGAGCTTGTCGTCGTCGATGCCGCGCAGCTCGTCGTAGTCCAGCACCACGCAGCCGATGCCCCGGTCGGTGGCCAGCACACGGGCCTGGGGCTTGATCTCCTGCGCGGCGAAGATGCCCTTGACCGGGGCCAACAGCGGGTCCCGGTTGAGGAGTTCGAGGTAGCGGGTGAGCTGCTCGACGCCGTCGATCTCGCCGCGGCGCTTGATCTCGACGGCCACCGTGGCGCCGTCCGAGTCGCGGCAGAGGATGTCGACCGGGCCGATCGCGGTCGGGTACTCGCGGCGGATCAGGGACCAGCCGGCGCCGAGCACCTCCATCCGGTCCGCGAGCAGCTCCTGGAGGTGCGCCTCGACGCCGTCCTTGATCAGGCCCGGATCCACCCCGAGTTCGTGGGAGGAGTCGTGCAGCACCTCCTCCAGCGTGATGATGAGCTTCTCGCCGGCCTTGTTCTCCACCGTCCAGACCCCGTCCGCCTCCTTGAGCGCGCACGGCGGGGACATCCAGTTGAGCGGCTTGTAGGCGCGGTCGTCGGCGTGGATGCTGACGCTGCCGTCGGCCTTGACCAGGATGAGCCTGGTGGCGGAGGGCAGATGGGCGGAGAGCCGACCGGCATAGTCGACTGAGCAGCGGGCAATTACGAGACGCACGGTCGACCACGCTAGCCCACCGGGGCCAGTTGATGCGATTCCACGACGACCGGGTGAAGAAAGCGCGAACCCCGCGAACATGGAGGCTCGGCAATTCCGCTACCCGCCCGTCGCGGTCTGGCGCCCATCCCCTCTGGTCGCTACCGTGTGTGACGGCACGCATGCGGGATCGCTGTCAACGGGGATGGAGACTTCAGATGAACGATCCGACGGGATCCGGCCAATCTGGTGCACCACGGCGTATTTCCGAAGCAATCCACTGGAATGACCGGCCCGCTCCACCGTTGACTGCCACGCTGTTCCGAGTGCGGTCGGTGTCCGGGACGTCACGTCCCGTGGCGCCGCCGCTTTCGCAGGGTGCCGGAAACGCCCGTTCCACGGTGTTCCGGGCACCACGCGCGATCCGCCCACCCTCACTGTGAGCTTGGACTACGCATGACCACCCGGGCGCCGCGCGGGTGGACCGCGAGAGGAGAATCCATGTCGCTCGACGTCTCACCGGCCCTGCTGGAAAAGGCCGAGCGGGGCGAGGTCGACGAGCGGGAATTCGTCGACTGCGTCCGCGTCTCGCTGCCGTACGCCTGGGACCTGATCAGCTCGTTGGTCGCCCAGGCGAAGGTCGACGGTACCGATTTCGCCGACAACCAGGTACCGCCGCCCAGCGAGCAGGCCCGCGGCCAGCTCCTGCGGGCCCTCGCCAGCGACGCCATCCGGGGTGCCCTGCAACGGCACTTCGGGGTGCGGCTGGCCTTCCAGAACTGTCACCGGGTTGCGGTCTTCCTGCCGTCGGAGACCAACGAGGCGCGGCACGCGCGCTTCACCTCGGTCCGGGAGCAGCTGCTCAACCAGTCCGAGCAGCTGCGGGACTGCTGACCGGACGGCACCGCTGATCCGGTGCCGGTACCGACCGACCCGGAAGGTCGTCGGGCCGCCCCCGTCCCCCGGTGCGGGGGGAGGGGCGGCGGCCCGGACCGGCCCCGGGACGGGCGCGGGATCAACCCAGCTGCGGCAGTACCTCGGAGCCGAGCCGGGCGATGTTGTGCAGCGTCGCCTCGCGGTCGCCGCTGCCCTCCGCGAGGAGCGCGAAACGGCGGATGCCGGTCCGCTCGGCGGTGGCCAGCAGCCGGTCGGCGCACTGCCGCGGCGTGCCCACCGCGTGCAGGTCGCAGAGGAGTTCGGTGTACTGCCGCGGGTCGCGCATCTTGCGCTCCCGGCCGTCCACGGTGCGGTGGGCGCCGAGCCCGTACTCGAACCAGCCCGGCATGGCGTTCAGCAGGGTGGCCCGGGCCGCCGAGGTGCGGTCGTCGACCTGCGCCACCCCGGCCGCGACGTGCCGGCGGTTCACCCGGCGCAGCTGCTCCTCGCCGCGCCCGGCGGCCAGCCAGGCGGTGCGGTACAGCTCCAGCATGTGCAGCTTGTCGTCGTCGCCGGAGTGCATGCCGAGCAGCATCGGCAGGCCGCGCTCGGCGGCGAGCTTCACCCCGCCCGGCGAGGTACAGGCGACCACCATCGGCGGGCCGGCCACCGGCCGCCCGGTCGGGTCGAGTTCCTCGCCGAGGCCCTCGACGTCCTGGCGCTGGCGCGGGAAGCGCACCGGGCCGGACTCCTCGCCGAGACCGAGCCAGCTGCCCAGCCCGGGGCGGCGGAGCGGTTCGGTGGCGCGCGGCACCACCGCCACCTCGGGGAAGGCGAACTGCGGGCCGTCCGCGCCCACCCGGGAGCCGCGCAGCCAGCGCAGCAGCAGGTCCAGCCGCTCCGGGAAGCCGCTCTCGAAGGCGTCCACGCCGCCGCCGAACACGTCCAGGTCGATCCACGGCCCGCCGCGGCCCACCCCGAGCGTGAAGCGCCCGTCCGAGGTGAGGTGCAACAGCGCGGCCTGCTCGCCGAGCGCCACCGGGTGGGCGGTGGAGAGCACGCTGACCGCCGTGCCGACGCCGATCCGGCGGGTCCGGCCGAGCAGCAGCGCGGCCAGCGTGACGGCGTTGGGGCAGACCCCGTACGGGACGAAGTGGTGCTCGGCCAGCCAGACGCTGTCCAGACCCGCGCGTTCGGCCTCGACGGCGGCCCGGACGGTGCGGTCCAGCGCCTCGCGGTGGCTCTGCCCGGGGAACTGCGCGGACAGCAGGAACGCGCCGACCCGTACCGGCGCGGTCTCCGGCGGGAGCGCGCCCGCCCGCTGGGGGGTGGGCAGCGGATCGCCCGCCGTGGCCGTGATCGGGGGGACGGCGGTCAGCACCGGACCGGGGGCGGGTGGCCGGACCCCGACGGGCCGACGGGTCTCGGCACGGGGACTGGTCTTGGTCATCGTTGGGCCTCCTCGGGTGCGCGCAGGGTCTGCGGGCCCCGCCTGTTCCCCTTGTGGGTATCCGATGTCATGTGCCAATGGCACGCGGAACCCCGTATTTCCTCGAAGATCGGGTGGATCTCGGCAAAAACGCGGGAGCGCCGGAGGATGCCGTGATAGTGGCCTTCGGGAGGGATGGACGGCCGTAGGCTGGAACGGCCACGAGCCCCTGGAAGAGAGGTAGTCCGACGTGTCGCCGCGCCGCAACCGGATCAAGAGCGCCGACCCCCGCGAGAGCGCCGAGCCGGCCGCCCCACTCGGTGGATCGCTGCGCCGCACCGAGAGCTACCGGGGCGACGACTGGGTGGTCCAGACGGTCGCCGGGACGGCCGGGCGGCACTACCGCTGCCCGGGCTGCGACCAGGAGATCCCGCCCGGGGTGGGCCATGTGGTGGCCTGGCCGGCGTACGGTGCGGGCGTGGACGACCGGCGGCACTGGCACCGCTCCTGCTGGGGTGCGCGGGAGCGCCGGGCCTCCAACATCCTGCGCGGCCGCGGCGCTCCGCGGTACTGAACCGCCTCAGGCGTCCCGGCTCTTGAGCACCAGCGCGCCGCCGACCAGGGCGGCGAGGGTCCAGGCCAGGCAGATCACGAAGCCGGTCCACGGCCCGTACGGCTGGCCGTGCTGCTCGTACACCAGCAGCATCCGCGAGCCCGCGTAGTCCGGGAAGTAGTGGGCCAGGGTCTTGACCTTCGGCACCGCCGAGAGGATCGGCGAGAGCAGGAAGAAGAACGGCACCAGCACGCCCAGCGCCAGCGTCTGGTTGTGCAGCATCGTGGTGACGCCGGCCGAGAACAGGCAGAGCAGCGTCAGGTACAGCGCGGCGCCGAACACCGCGCGCAGCACGTGCGGTTCGCCGAGGCCGGTGGCGTGCGAGCCGAGCAGCGCCTGGCCGAGGAAGAAGGTGACGAAGGCCGTCACCACCGAGACCACCAGGGCCATCGCGCCGAGCACCGTCGCCTTGCCGGTGAGCAGGGTGCCGCGCTGGGGGACGGCGGCCAGGGTGACCCGGATCATGCCGGTGCTGTACTCGTTGCCGATCGCCAGCACGCCGAAGACGATGATGGCGAGTTCGCCGAGCATGATGCCGGAGAACGAGGTGCCGGTCGCGTCGAACGGGGACTGGTCGCTCCGGCGGAACTCGGTGAAGTTGTTGTTCGTGAGCAGGGACAGCAGCGCGCCGATGCCGACGGTGACGACGAAGGTCAGCGCGAGCGTCCAGACCGTCGAGCGGACGCTGCGGATCTTCGTCCACTCGGAGCGCAGGATCGCCGGGAAGGACGTCATCTCAGTTCTCCTCCTGCCGTGCCGCCGCGGACTGCCGGGTGCCGTCCGCCGTCCACCCGGCGCCCCAGACGCCGGGTGCGCCGGCCGCGTCCCGGCCCGGCCCGTCGCCCGCGTGGTACTCCACCGAGTCGGCCGTCATCTGCAGGAACGCCTCCTCCAACGAGGCCTGCTGCGGGCTGAGTTCGTGCAGGACGACGCCGTGGGCCGCGGCCAGGTCGCCGAGCCGGGCGAGGTCGCCGTCGACCACCTCGTAGGAGCCGCCCGGCCCGGGCTCGGGCCGGATCCCGGCGCCGGCCAGGGCGTCGAGCAGCCGCTCGGGGTGTGGGGTGCGCATCCGTACGGCGGAGCGGGAGTTGCGTCGGATGAACTCCGGCATCGGCAGGTCGGCGAGCAGCCGGCCCCTGCCGATGACCACCAGGTGGTCGGCGGTGACGGCCATCTCGCTCATCAGGTGGGAGGAGACGAAGACCGTCCGGCCCTCGGTGGCGAGCCGCTTCATCAGGTTGCGGATCCAGAGGATGCCCTCCGGGTCCAGGCCGTTGACCGGCTCGTCGAACATGACGATCTCCGGGTCGCCGAGCAGCGCGGAGGCGATGCCCAGGCGCTGGCCCATGCCGAGCGAGAAGCCGCGGGCCCGCTTGCGGGCGACCGGGGTGAGGCCGACCAGGGCGAGCACCTCGTCCACCCGGCGGGTCGGGATGCGGTTGCTCTGGGCGAGCCAGAGCAGGTGGTCGCGGGCGGTGCGGCCGGGGTGGACGGACTTGGCCTCCAGCAGTGCGCCGATGTACTTGAGCGGCTCGCTGAGCTGCCCGTAGCGCCTGCCGTCGATGGTGACCCGGCCGTTGGTGGGGCGGTCGAGGTCGAGGATCATGCGCATGGTGGTGGACTTGCCGGCGCCGTTCGGACCGAGGAATCCGGTCACCACGCCCTGGGGGACCTGGAAGCTGAGCCGGTCCACGGCGAGGGTCTTGCCGTAACGTTTCGTCAGGTCGTGCAACTCGATCATCCGCGCTCCCTTACTCGCTGTCAGGCTAGGACAAAGCGGATATCGCGGCCCGCTGAGTGGGCCCGCCGGGCGTGCCGGAATACGGTGGGCCCATGACCCAGCTCCCCTCCGCCTTGTCGGTCCGCGAGAGCGGTACCGGAACACCGATCGTGCTGCTGCACGCCTTCCCGCTGAACGCCTCGATGTGGTCCGCCCAACTGGACGCGCTGCCCGGACTGACCGGCGACGAGGCCCGGGTGCTCGCCCCGGACCAGCGCGGTTTCGGCGGCACCGAGCTGGGGGCCGACGAGCCCTCGCTGGACCTGGTCGCCGACGACCTCGCGCTGCTGCTGGACGCGGCCGGGATCGGGCGCGCGGTGGTCGGCGGGCTCTCCATGGGCGGCTACGTGGCGCTCGCCTTCGCCCGCCGCCACCCGGACCGGCTGGCCGGCCTGCTGCTGGCCAACACCCGCGCCACCGCCGACACCGACGCGGTGCGGGCCAACCGGGAGCGGATCGCCGCCGCCGTCACCGCCCGGGACAGCGTCCGGCTGCTGCTCGACGAGCAGGTCGCGGCCGGGCAGCTCGGGCCGGACTCCGGTCATCTGCTGGACCGGGTGCAGGCACTGGTCGCGGCCGCGCCGCCGGCCGCCGTCGCCTGGGCCCAGCGAGCCATGGCGGTCCGGCCGGACGCGCTGGACGTCCTGGCCGGGTTGCGGGTGCCGGTCGCGGTCGTCGCGGGCGCGCAGGACCCCCTGGTGGCGCCGCAGGAGGCCGAGCTGATGGTCCGGGCCCGGCCGGACGCCGAACTGACCGTCATCCCCGGGGCGGGCCACCTGAGCGCCCTGGAGGCGCCGGAGGCGTTCGACACCGCCGTCCGCGACCTGCTGGCCCGGGTGGCGGCCGGATGAGGGAGGACACGGCCGGCTGGGACTTCTCGGCGCTGGAGGTGACCGGGCGGATGCCCGTGACCAACCGCGGCGAGGGACTGGTCGAACTGACCCTGGAGCCGCTCGGCGAGGACTACTGGCTGCGCCCCGGGGAGACCTTCGTCGTCACCTCGTACGGCGACCACGGATCCGGCCACCCGTTCGAGGTGCAGTACTGGCCCGACTCGGTGTCGGTCTGGTGCACCTCGTGGTTCGGCACCGTCTCGGACGACGAGGGCAACCAGCTCAGCAGCGGGCACCAGCGGCCCGACGGGGCCTATCCGCGGTGATGCCCACTCATCCGAGATGATGACGGCTGAAAAGACGGCAGGCCCTCACCCGGGCGGGTGAGGGCCTGCCGGCGTCGGCGTCAGCGCGACTGCTGGGCGGGCACGCCCAGGGTGTCGTCGCCCGGCAGCGAGGCGGCGGCCACGGCCGCGCCGGTCAGCGTCGCCAGCATCTCGCGGACGTTGGTCAGCTGGGCGTTGATGCTGTCGCGGCGGTTGGTGAGCGCCGCCAGCTCGCGCTCGGATTCGCTGCGGATCCGGTCCGCCTTGGCGTTGGCGTCCGCCACGATGTCCTCGGACTGGCGCTGGGCCGTCTCGACGGTCTGACGGGCGCGGCGCTCGGCGTCGGTGCGCAGCTTCTCGGCCTCCAGGCGCAGCTGCTCGGCCCGGTGCTCGATCTCGGCCAGACGCTTCTCGGCCTTGGCCTGACGGGCGGCCAGGTCGCGCTCGGACTGCTCGCGACGCTTGGCCAGGTTGGTCTCGAACTCCAGCGCGGCCTGGGCGGCCTTGGTGCGGGTCTCCTCGAAGAGGGCGTCCGCCTCCTCGCGCTTGTTCTGGGCGTCCTTGTTGGCCTCGGCGCGCAGCTGGGCGCTGTCGCTCTTGGCCTTGTCGACGATCCGCAGACCCTCGTCCTCCGCCTTGGCCTTGCGGTCCTTGGCGTAGTTCTCGGCCTCGGTGCGGACCTGCTGGGCGGCGGCCTCGGCGAGCTCACGGTGCTGCTCGGAAGCGCGGTGCGCCTCGTCGCGCAGGTCCTTGGCCTCCTCCTCGGCGAGTCGCAGGATCTTCTCGACCCGGGCGCCGAGACCGGCGTAGGAGGGCTCCGCCTCGGTGACCGCGGCCTGCGCGGTCTGGGTCTCCAGGTGGAGCTCCTCGATGCGCTTCTCCAGCGCACTGATCCGGGTCAGGGCACTGTCACGGTCGGCCACCAGCTTGGTGATCCGCTCGTCGACCTGGGCGCGCTCGTACCCACGGCGCACCAGGTCGAAGCCGTGAGGGGAGTGACTGTCGCTCATGGGGTTCTGGGCTTCCTGTCGTCAAACCGCTGAGGTGGTTGGGGGAATCCTGACACGGTACCGGAGTGTCGACGGCGAGTTGCCGTTGTCCCGCGGACAATGTCCGCTCAATCGGGTGGTGCGTTCTTGGAACGATTGCCGCCCGACCGGGGGGAGCCAATTCCGGCACCCGCCTTGGCGCCCCCGTCCTTCTTGGTGGTGCTTCCCCCGTTGGCCTGGGCCACCGGTGACGGTGCCTCGAACGCCTCCAGCGCGGACAGCACGTCCTGGACCCTGGAGATCTCGGTGTTGATGTCCTTGCGACGGCGCACCAGTTCGTCCAGCTCGCGCCGGCCCTCGTCGGTGACCCGCTTCGCCTCGGCCTGCGCCTCGGCGAGCAGCCGTTCGGCCTCCGCCTTCGCCAGTTCGACCTGCTCGTCCGCGCCGCGGTCGGCGTCCCGAAGCCGCTTCTCCGCCTCGGCGGCGGCGCTCTCCAGCCGCTCCTCGGCCTCGGCCTCGGCCGACTGCAGCTTGGCCTCGGCCTTGACGATCAGCGCCTCGGCGCGGTCGGTGGAGTCGGCGAGCTTGGTCTCCGCCTCCTTCAGCAGGCCCTCGGCCTTGCGGACGGCCGAGATCCGGACCTTGCTGGCCTCCGCGGACGCCTCCGAGGTGAGCTCGCCCGCCCGCTCCTCGGCGGCCGCGACCAGGGCCGCCGCGCGCTCCTCGGCCTCGGCGACGGTGGCCACCGCCTGCTCCTCGGCCTCGGTCAGCTGCTCCTGAGCGGCCGTCACCAGCGCGTCGACCCGCTCGCCGGCCGACTTCATGGCCGCCGCGTTCTCCTTGCGGGCGCGCTCGTGCAGCGCCTCCACCTCGGCGTCGGTGCGCTCGCGCAGCTCCTCGGCGCGCTCGCGGATCGCGGTGGCGTCCCGGCGGGCCTCGGCGAGCAGCGTGTCGGCGTCGGACCGGCCCTTCTCCACCTCGGCCTGGCCGGCCGCCTCGCCGGCGGCGACCAGCCGGTCGGCCTCCTTGCGGGCGGCGGCGACCATCGCGTCCGCCTGCTCCTCGGCGGCGGCGGTGGTCGCCAGCGCGGTGGTCTGGGCGTCCTCGCCGAGCGCCTCGGCGTCCGCGAACGCCTTCTCCAGGACGGAGTTGGCCTGCTCGCGGGTGGCCCGGTCGAACTGCTCGGCAGCCTCCCGGGTCTCCGCGTCGTACGCGTCGGCGCGGCCGTGGGCGGCAGCGTCGTACTCGTCGGCGAGGGTGCGGGTGGCGAGCGCGTACTCCTCGGCCTCGGTGCGCAGGGCCGCGGCCAGCTCCTCGGCGTCGGCGACCAGGGCGGCCGAGCGCTCGTCGGCGGCGGCCATCGTCCGCACGGCCTGGGCCTCGGCGTCCGCGCGCAGCTGCTCGGCGTTCTCCTGGGCCGCGCGCAGCACGGCGTCGGCCTCCGCCCGCAGGTGCGCGTCGTAGGCCTGGGCCTCGGCGCGCTGCCGGCCCAGCTCGGCCTCGTGGGCCTCGCGCTCGGCGGCCAGCTCCAGTTCGGTCCGCTCGCGCAGGGCGGTGGTCTCGGCGTCGGTGCGGGCGCGCAGTTCGGCGGTCTCGTGGTCGGCGAGTTCGCGCTGCTGGGTGGTTTCGCGGTCGGCGAGTTCGCGCTGTTCGGCGGTCTCGTGGTCGGCGAGGGCCCGCTGCTCGGTGGTCTCCCGCTCGGCCAGCTCGCGCAGTTCGGCGGCGGCCTGCTCGGTCCGGTCGAGGAGCTCGGCGGCCTCCCGCTCGACGGCGGCCCGCCGCTCGGCGATCTGCTCGGCGGCGGCCTCGTGCATGCCGGCCACCGACTGGCGGACCTCGGCGGCCTCCTCCTCGGCGGCCGTGACCAGGGCGGCGCCCTCGGCCCCGGCGGCGGCGACCAGTTCCTCGCCGTCGACCCGGGCCTGCTCCAGGACGGCGGCGGCCTCGGCGCGGATGCCGTCGGCGGTGGCGCGGGCCTCGGACAGCTCGCGACCGGCCTCGGCACGGACCGTCTCGGCCTGCTCGGAGGCCAGCGCCAGGTCGGCGGCGGCCTTCTCCCGGACGGCCTTGGCGTCCCGGGCGGCCTCGGCCTGACGCTGCTCGGCGGCGCTCCGGGCGCTCTCCAGCAGGTCCTCGGCCTCGGCGCGCTGGGCGGTGGTCTCGGCGGTGGTGCGCTCGGCCAGTTCGGTGGCGGCCTGCTCGGCCTCGGCGCGGACGTCGGCGGCGTACGCCTCGGCGGCCGTGCGCTGTTCGGTGGTCTCGCGGTCGGCCAGCTCGCGCTGCTCCGAGGTCTCGCGCTCGGCGAGGGCGCGCAGTTCGGCGGCGGCCTGTTCGGCCTCGGCGCGCTGGGCGGTGGTCTCGGCGGTGGTGCGCTCGGCGAGGTCGGCGGCGGTCTGCTCGGCCTGCTCGTGGGTGGCCTGGGCGGCGGCCAGGAGCTCGGCGGTCTCCTCGCGCTCGCGGCGCAGGCCGGCGGCGGCCTCCTCGTGCTCGCGCCGGCTCTCCTCGCGCAGCGCGTTCGCGGCGGCCTCGGCCTCGCCCCGGGTACGGGCGGCCTCGGTGTCGGCCTCGGTGCGGACGCGCTCGGCGTCGGCCACCGCGGCGTCCCGGACGGCGTTCGCCTCGGCCTGCGCGTCGGCGGTGACGGCGGCCGCGGCGGCGCTCGCCTCGGACCGGACCCGCTGGTCGAACTCGGCCGCGTCCCGGCGGAGTTCGGCGGTCTCGCGCTCGGCGGCGGCGCGGTTCTCGGCGGCCGCGGCCTTGGCGGCGGCGAGGGCGTCCTGGCCCTGCTGCTCGGCGGCGGCGGTGGTCTTCGCGGCCTCGGCGCGGGCCCGGGCCAGGGTCTGCTCGGCCCGGCCCTGGGTCTCGGCGGCCTGCTCGTGGGCCTGCTCGCGCAGCCGCTCGATCTCCCCGGCCGCGCCGGCGCGCAGCTCGTCCGCGTCGGCCTTGGCCCTGGTGAGCAGCTCCTCGGCGTTCTTCGCCGACTCCTCGATCTGCACGACGGCCTGGCGGCGGGCCTCGCCGCGGACCCGGTCGGCCTCGGCGGCGGCCTGGGCGCGAAGTTCCTCGGCCTCGGCCCGCAGCCGGGCCGCCTCGTCCTGCATCTGCTCGATCCGCTCGCGGATCGCGGCGGCGTCGTCGAGGGCGGCGTTCTGGGCCTGCTCGACGGCGGCCTGGGCCTGCTCGCGCAGGCGCTGGGCCTCGGCGGCGGCCTCGGTGCGGATCCGCTCGGCCTCGGTGGCGGCCTCGGTGCGGGCGGTCTCGGCGTCCTGGTTGGCCCGGCCGAGCACCTCCTCGGCGGTCTTGGCGGCCTTGGCGAGGTGGACGGTGGCGTCCTTGGCGCCGGTCGCCCGGCCCTCCTCCTCGGCCGCGTGGCGCAGCCGCTGGGCCTCGGCCTCGGCGTGGGCGCGCAACTCGGCGACGTCCCGTTCGGCCTGGGCGCGCAGTTCGGCGATCGCGGCCTCGGCCTCGGCGCGCAGTTCGCCGGCCACCGACTCGGCGGTGGCCCGCAGCCGTTCGCTCTCCTCGGCGGCGGCGGCCTTGGCGGCCTCCGCCTCGGCCTGCTTGGTGGTGGCCTCGGCGCGGATGGCCTCGGCCTCCTTGGTGGCCTGGGCGACCATCCGGGCGACCTCGGCGCGGGCGGTCTGCGAGCGCTGCTCGTTGGCGGCCTCGCCGTCGGCGACCTTGCGCTCGGCGGCCGCCTCGGCGTCGGCCTGGAGCTGTTCGGCGGCCTGCTCCGCCTGGGCGCGCAGTTCGGCGGACTCGCGGCGGGTGCGCTCGGCCTCGGCGATCGCCTCGGCGCGCAGCCGCTCTATCTCGGCCTGGGCGTGGGCGAGCTGCTGCTCGGCCCGGCTCTGCTCGGTGGCGGACTGCTCCTTGAGCCGGTCGATCTCGGCCTTCGCGGCGGCGAGCTGCTGCTCGGCGGCGGCGTGCGCGGCGGCGAGCTGCTGCTGGGCCTCGCCGCGGGCGGCACCGACCTCGGCAGCGGCCTGGGCGCCGGCCTGCTGGGCGTGCTCGGAGGCGGCGCGCAGCAGGCGCTCGGCGTCGCTCTGGGCCCGCTGGAGGGCGGCCTCGGCGGCGGCCTGGGCCTCGCCGCGGGCGGCGTCGACGTCGGCGGCGGTCTGGGCGCGGGCCTGGTCGGAGAGCGCGACGGCCTCGGCCCGGGCGGCGGCGACCATCCGCTCGGCCTCGGCGCGGGCCTCCTGGAGCAGCCGTTGGGCCTCCTGCTCGGAGCCGGCCCGGGTCTGTTCGGCCCAGCCGTTGACGTGCTGCTCGGCGGTGTGGCGCAGCTCGGCGAGCTCGTCCTCCAGCTGGCGGCGGCGGGCGGTGAGCTCGGCCTCCAGTCGGGCGGTGCGCTCGGCGGCCTCGGCCATGATCCGCTGGGTGGCGGCCTGGGAGTCGCGCAGCTGGCGCTCGGCGTCGGCGCGCAGCTGCTGGGCCTGCATCTCGGCAGTGCGGAGCATCTGCTCGGCCTGGCCGGAGACGGCGTCGAAGGCGCGCGGCTGGGCGAGCATGCGGCGGGACTCGTGCAGCTTGGCCCGGAGCACCTCCACCTGGTAGGCGAGGTCCTCGGCATGCTCGACTGCCTTGTCCCGCTCCTTTCGAGTCCGACCCATCTCGGCCTCGAACTGGGAGAGGTGATCGTCAACCTCGTAGCGGTCGTTGCCCCGCACTCCGCGGTCCCATCCATCTCCTGGTCGCGTCCTCGACCCGGCCGGTCCAGGGCCCCCGTTGTCCGGGTGCCGGTCCGACTGGCTCCTTGCATCCGCAGCCGGTGGACGGCCCTCCGGTCATGCCGGGGCCGCACTCCGCGGTGGTCGGAGCCCTGGGCGTGGAAGCGCGGTGATCCCGCGTTCCCTCGTCCGGGTGGACTCCTGGGCGAACTCTTGCCTTGTGGAGAATGGTGACAGATCCGTGTTGCGACTGTTCAGCCGTGCCCGCGTACTGGACTCCCCTGCGACGGGCCGGCCACCGCAGGGCGGACGGGCCTGTCATCGGCCGTGCCCGTCGCCTCCGTCCCCCGGAGCCTTCGCGCACCTGGGCATTGTAGTGGGAGCGCACTGCGGGGGAATGGCCGCGTGGGGGTTTTCCGACTGTCCGACGAGGTTACTGACGGGTCATGACCGGTGGGACGGGGGTGCCGCCCGGGTGGACGGCACCCGTCGGCTCAGTGGGCGGCGTGCTCGTCGGGCCCGGCGGAGGTCACCAGCTCGGTCAGCACACCACCGCAGTCCTTGGGGTGCAGGAAGGTGATCCGCGAGCCCATCGAGCCGATCCGCGGCTCGTCGTAGAGGACCCGCACGCCCTTGGCCCGGACGGCCTCGGCGTCGCCGTCCACGTCGGCGGTGCCGAAGGCGATGTGGTGCACGCCCTCGCCGTTCTTCTCCAGCCACTTGGCGACGGTCGAGTCGGGCCGGGTGGGCTCCAGCAGCTGGAGGTAGGAGGCGCCGCCGTCGCCGGTGTCGTTGATCTTGAGCATGGCCTCGCGGACGCCCTGCTCCTCGTTGACCTCGGTGTGGAACACCTCGAAGCCGTAGGTGGCGCGGTAGAACTCGACCGTCTTGTCGAGGTCGCGGCAGGCGATGCCGATGTGGTCGATACGGGTCAGCACGGTGACCTCCGGGAGGCGGGTTGGCGACGTAGGGAACCAGGTGGCACCAGTGCAGCGCATCGCTCTCGACCGGCGCCACCGCCGGACGTGCGAGTCTGCTCACACGCCGGGGGTTCACCCGGGCCGCGTTGACACGGTGTTGACTGGAGGGTGCCAGTGCGCTCGATCACACCGTCGCTCCGGTGACGGGCGGGTAACAGGTCAGTACATTGAGCGCATCCTCACCTGGCCACGACGTGCGAAGGGGCTCGTCCCATGACCAACACCACCTCTGTGATCGTTGCCGGTGCGCGGACCCCGATGGGCCGCCTGCTCGGCTCCCTCAAGGGCTTCTCGGGCGCTGACCTCGGCGGCTTCGCGATCAAGGCCGCACTGGAACGGGCCGGCGTCACGGGTGACCAGGTCCAGTACGTGATCATGGGCCAGGTGCTGCAGGCCGGCGCCGGGCAGATCCCGGCCCGCCAGGCCGCCGTCAAGGCCGGCATCCCGATGAACGTCCCGGCGCTCACCATCAACAAGGTGTGCCTCTCCGGCCTGGACGCCATCGCGCTGGCCGACCAGCTGATCCGGGCCGGTGAGTTCGACATCGTGGTGGCCGGCGGCCAGGAGTCGATGACCAACGCCCCGCACCTGCTGCCGAAGTCCCGCGAGGGCTACAAGTACGGCGCGGTCGAGCTGCTCGACGCGATGGCCCACGACGGCCTCACCGACGCCTACGAGAACATTCCGATGGGCGAGTCGACCGAGAAGCACAACACCCGCCTGGGCATCGCCCGCGGGGTGCAGGACGAGATCGCCGCGGCCTCCCACCAGCGGGCCGCCAAGGCACAGGCCGACGGCGTCTTCGACGCCGAGATCACCCCGGTCGCGATCCCGCAGCGCAAGGGCGAGCCGGTGCTGTTCGGCCAGGACGAGGGCATCCGCGCGGACACCACCGTCGAGGGCCTGGCCCGACTGCGCCCGGCGTTCGCCAAGGACGGCACGATCACCGCCGGCACCTCCTCGCAGATCTCCGACGGCGCCGCCGCGGTGGTCGTGATGAGCAAGGCCAAGGCCGAGGAGCTGGGCCTGAGCTGGATCGCCGAGATCGGCGCGCACGGCAACGTGGCGGGCCCGGACAACTCGCTGCAGTCGCAGCCGTCCAACGCGATCCGGCACGCGCTGGCCAAGGAGGGCCTGGAGGTCTCCGACCTCGACCTGATCGAGATCAACGAGGCGTTCGCGGCCGTCGCCTACCAGTCGACCAAGGACCTGGGCGTCTCCTCGGACATCGTCAACGTCAACGGCGGCGCGATCGCGCTCGGCCACCCGATCGGCATGTCCGGTGCCCGCGTGGTGCTGCACCTGGCGCTGGAGCTCCAGCGGCGCGGCGGCGGTGTCGGCGCGGCCGCGCTGTGCGGCGGCGGCGGCCAGGGCGACGCGCTGATCGTGCGCGTCCCGAAGGCCTGATCAGCTGATCTGATCTTCGGGGCTGCGGACCGCCACAAGCGGTCCGCAGCCCCTTCGGCATCCGCATCCGCCCTAGGAGCTCCCGATGATCGATGTCGCCACGCTGGTCGAACAGGCCCGGGCGGGCCGGCCGCGGGCGGTCGCCCGGCTGATCACGCTGGTCGAGAACGCGGCCCCGCAGCTGCGCGAGGCGATGGCCGCGCTCGCGCCGTACACCGGTCAGGCCTACACGGTGGGCCTGACCGGTTCGCCCGGGGTCGGCAAGTCCACCTCCACCTCGGCGCTGGTCTCCGCCTACCGGCGGCTCGGCAAGCGGGTCGGGGTCCTGGCGGTCGACCCGTCCTCGCCGTTCTCCGGCGGCGCGCTGCTCGGCGACCGGGTCCGGATGCAGGACCACGCCACGGATCCCGAGGTGTTCATCCGCTCGATGGCCACCCGCGGCCACCTCGGCGGGCTGTCCTGGACGGCGCCGCAGGCGCTGCGGGTGCTGGACGCGGCCGGCTGCGAGGTGATCCTGGTCGAGACCGTCGGGGTGGGTCAGTCGGAGGTGGAGATCGCCGCCCAGGCCGACACCACCGTGGTGCTGCTCGCCCCCGGGATGGGCGACGGCATCCAGGCCGCCAAGGCCGGGATCCTGGAGATCGGCGACGTCTTCGTGGTCAACAAGGCCGACCGGGACGGCGCCGACGCCACCGCCCGGGAGCTCAACCACATGCTCGGCCTCGGCGAGGCCCGGGACGTGGGGGACTGGCGGCCGCCGATCGTCAAGACCGTCGCCGCCCGCGGCGAGGGCGTGGACGAGGTGGTCGAGGCGCTGGAGAAGCACCGTGCCTGGCTGGAGGAGCACGGTGAGCTGGCGGTGCGCCGCCGCCGCCGGGCCTCCGACGAGATCGAGGCGATCGCGCTGGCCGAACTGCGCACCCGGATCGGCGACCTGCGCGGGGACCGCCATCTGGCCGGCCTGGCCGAGCGGGTGGTGGCGGGCGAGCTGGACCCGTACGGCGCCGCCGACGAGCTGGTGGCCGGGCTCACCCGGGGCTGACGGCGGTACGGGGAAGGGGGGCCGGTCCCGGGACCGGCCCCCCTTCCCCGTACGTCGGTCAGGTCGCGCCGTCGGTCAGGAGCGGCCGCGAAGCCCTCGCAGGTGCTCGGCGACCGGGGCCAGCGCCTCGTACATGGCGTCCAACTGCTCCGGGGTGAAGCGGTCGATGAAGTGCGACCGGACGCTGCGCACATGGTCGGGGGCGACCCGCTGCATGGTCTCCCAGCCCTGCTCGGTGAGGTGGGCGTAGAGGCCGCGGCGGTCGCCCGGACACTCCTGGCGCAGCACCAGTCCGGCGTTCTCCATCCGGGTGATCTGGTGCGAGAGCCGGCTCTTGGACTGCAGGGTGGCGGTCGCGAGGTCGGTCATCCGCATCCGGCGGTCGGGGGCCTCGGAGAGGACGACCAGGATCTCGTAGTCGTTGATCGCCAGGTTGTGCGGCTGGAGTTCGCGGCTGAGCTGGTAGTCCAGCAGCTTGGCGACCTCCAGATGGGCGCGCCACATCCGCTGCTCCCTGGCGGTCAGCCAGGGAGTCTCCTCCTCGGGCTGCGACGGAGGGGTGTCCGCAGTGTCGATCGTGTGCGTATCCATGCGGGTCAGCATACCGCATTTAGTTCAATCTTGTACAAGTTTACAGGCCGAAACGCCGTCCCAGATCGCCCAGGTTACCGAGGCCCGGCACATTGAGGTTGCCCCCGCCGTGGCCGGACGCCGCCGGCTGGGACGGCACCCCGCCCACCGGGACGCCCGCCTCGGCGTCCACCTGGCCGACCGACCGCTCCGCCATCAGCTTCTCGCTGGACTGCAGCAGCACCTGGCCGGCGCCGATGAACTCGAACTGGTGCTCCTCGCCGGAGGCGCCGCCCAGCCCGGTCAGCCGCCGGATGCCGCCGATCAGCCCGTGCATGTAGTCGTGGTCGTAGTGGTGGCACGGCGCCGGGCAGTCCGCCCAGCCGACCAGCGCCTGCGGGTCCACCCGGATCGGCGGCTCGACGAAGTGCACCGGCCCGTTGGAGGCGGCGACGAACTTCCCGGTGCCGATCAGGGTCAGGAAGCCCGGGATGATCGACTGCTTGAGCCGCAGCGACGGGTCGAAGGCCAGCAGGTTGCCCGAGCGGACGGTCAGGTTGCCCTCGTCCAGGTCGTAGGAGTTGAGGTCGAAGGCGCGGTCGGCCAGCAGCAGCTTGCCGCGGCCCTGCGCGACCACCCAGTCCGCCGCGTGCATCGGCGAGTTGAAGTGCTGGCCGATCATCCGGTCGAGCACGCCGGCGCCGACGCCCTTGAAGGTGATGTCGCCGTAGTAGGCGACCATCTTGCCCTTCTGCAGGAAGTACGAGCCGTTCAGGTCGACCGAGAAGGCGTAGGGGTTGACGTTGTCGTTCACCGGCAGGCTGAACGCGTCGTACACCACCGGGCCGGAGCCGCCGTGGGCGCTCGGCAGCGGGGCCTGTGGGCCGCCGAACTGCTCCTGGGCGTAGGCCTGTTGGGGCTGCTGCGGGGGAGGCGGCGGCGGGTAGCCACCCTGCTGCGGGTAACCCGGCGCGGGGGGCGGGTAGCCCTGGCCGGGCTGCGGCCCGTAGCCCGGCGGCGGGGGCGCGGCGAAGCCGGGCTGGGTCGGCTGGTCGTACGGCGACTGCCCGTACGGCGGCTGCGGCGGGTAGGACATCAGAGCTTCTCCTCGCTCGCCTGGACGTACACCGCACCCTGCCCGGACAGCTCCAGCTGGAACGCCTCGCCGGAGCCGCGGCCGATCATGTCGCGCCAACCCAGCGCCGTGGACAGCTTGTTCTGCACCTGGCCGCGGTGTGCCACGTACGCCTGCGGGTCGACGTGCACCGACTGGCCCGGGACGATCGGCAGCTCGAAGACGCCGCCGTGCGCCATCACCGCGACCGCCCCCTGGCCCTCCAGCTTGGTGGTGAACAGGCCCTGCCCGGTGACCTGGCCGCGGACCATGCCCATCACCCCGCCCTGCGAGCCCATGAACATGGTGGACTGGCGCAGCGTGCCCTCGAAGGCCAGCAGCCGGTCCGCCTCGACGTACAGGGTGTCGCCGACCAGGTCGATCACGTGCACGTGGTGGCCGCCGTGGCCGAACATCACCCGGCCCTGGCCCTCGACGGTCATCAGCGGGGTGTCCTCGTTGGCCACCCGGCGGCCGATCATCGACATCACGCCGCCCTGCCCGCCGGTGATGTTCGGCGTGAAGCGGACGTCGCCGGTGTACGCGAGCATCGCGCCGCGCTGGCTGAACAGCCGCTGACCGGGCACCAGCAGGGCCTCGACCATCTTGCCGTTGATCTTCGTGAAGCCCATCAGACGTCGCCCCCGATGGTGACCTTCTCCGACGGCTGCACGTACACCAGCCCCTCCCCGGTGAACTCCACCTGGACGGCCTCGCCGCCGCCCTCGCCGATCACCGTGGTCCAGCCCGCGCCGGACTTCAGGCTGCGGTGCAGGCTGCCGGTGTGCGCCACGTAGGCGCCCGGGTCCACCCGCAGCGGCTGGCTCTTGTCGACCCGCAGGATGATCGCGGGCCCGTTCGAGGTGACGGCGGCCCAGCCGTGCCCCTCCACCTTGGTGGTGAACAGGCCGTTGCCGGAGGACATCCCGTTGAGCCCGGTGAAGGTGGTGCCGGTGCGCAGCGAGCCCTCGGTGCACAGCAGGTTGTCCGCCTCGACGAACAGCGTCTCGCCGTTCAGCCTGACCAGGTTGATCTCGGTGGCCTTGTCGGCGAAGTAGCAGGTGCCCTGTCCCTTCACCTCCATGACGGTCATCTGCTCGCCGGTCAGCCGGCGGGCGACCATGCCGCGCAGGCCGTCCCCACCGCCGGTCAGCTTCTTGAAGCTCATCTGGCCGGTGTAGGCGACCATCGAGCCGTGTCTGGCCTTGACGGCCTCACCGGCCAACTCGACCGCGAGTACCCGGGATCCCTGGAGTCTGAACTGTGCCACGGCCGCAATCTAGCGGGAGCGGCCGTGGCCGGGCGAGGGGGTGGGGACGAACTGGTACGGGTCTGCGACAAACGCGCCGGTCACGCCCGCGCGTGCGCCCCCCGGGCGGCGTGCGGGACGGCGCCGGCCGCCTCCTCGACCTCCAGCAGCGAGGCCGAGTGGCGTTCCGCCTCGAAGGCCACCACGCCGCCGCGCAGGCCGAACAGCCGCTTGGAGAGCATGATCCACAGGACGGCGGCGATGTTCAGCACCAGCGTGCCGATCTTCACCGCGCTGACGTGGTGGCTCAGTTCGTAGCCCTCCAGCGGCAGGAAGGCGGCGGTGGCGACCACGGTCAGGTACTCGGCCCAGCGCTTGCCGATCCAGAGGCCGACCGCCTCGACGATCTCGATCAGCGCGTAGGTCAGCAGCGCGCCCGCGACGATCAGCAGGGTGCTCTTCTTGTAGTCGAAGGTCTTGCGGATGGTGTCGACGATCGGCGAGTGTTCGAGGTCCCAGTGGAAGTGGTCGGTGACCGGCCGGAAGACCGAGAGGTTCTCGTCGAAGACCCGGTGCACGGCGTCCTGGCTGTTGGAGAACTTCCAGACGGCCCAGGCCACGATGATGATCAGCAGGCCGCGCAGCACCCGCTCGATCGCGAGGAAGCGCAGGATGAAGAGGTCCCGCAGCGCCTTGCCGCGTGGCACCAGCGGGGCGTCCTGCGCCGGGCCGGAGCCGTGCGGGGCGCCGAGCGCGAAGTCGCCGCAGCGCAGGCAGCGCCAGGCGTCGCCGAGGGCGGTCGCGGCGTGCAGCCGGGCGGCCAGCTCGGCCTCGGCCGGCGCGTAGGTGATGTGGCCGCGCTTGGCGCAGGTCCTTCGGTCCCAGTCCCGCTTGAACATGTGTGGCTACCCCCGGTCGTCCGACGTCTGCGGCGCCCGGTTCGATGGACGCGCGGGCAGCAGGATAGGGGCAGCGGGTGACGGGCCGCCGCGTCCGGCCGGGTTCTGGCGCACGGCTGTGACATCGGGCACGGTGCCCACCCCGGCCGGGGGTTCGGACGTGTGCTCGGTGATAATGGCCGGAAGGCTTGTGAGTCGCTTCACAAGCAGGTACGCCTCCGACCCCCGTATTGAGGTACCCATCGTGAACAGCAGCGCCGTCCACCGCCTGCGCCTGGTCTCCGGCCCCGAAGGGGTCTCGTTCATCCTGCTGCTGATCTGCTCCGTGCTGAAGCGGACCACGTCCTTCGACGGCGTCCCGGTGATGGGCATGATCCACGGGATCCTGTTCATCCTGTACGTCGTCTTCTGGATCCAGGCCTGGCAGGCGCAGAAGTGGGACGCCAAGCGCGGTGTCCTGCTGTTCGTCCTCTCGGTGCTGCCCACCGGCGGGTTCTTCGCCGAGCGGATGCTCGGCAAGGAGGAGCGCGGCGAGCTGCAGCCGGCCACCGCCTGAGCGGACTCCCCTCCACGCGACGGTCGACAGGCTGCCGCGGCCTCCTCTCCCAAAGGGCCGCGGCAGCCTGTCGCCGGTTTTACCGGGGGTGGCTGGTTGGTGCCGGCCGGCCCTAGTTGACGCTGACCCCGCTCCAGGCCGCGGCCACCGCCTTGTACTCGGCGCTGGTGGCGCCGTACAGGTCGGTCGCGGCCTTCAGGGTCGCCGTGCGGGCGCCCGCGTAGTTGGTGGTCGAGGTGAAGTAGACGGTCAGCGCGCGGTACCAGATCGCGGCGGCCTTGGTCCGGCCGATGCCGGTCACGGTCGAGCCGTTGGAGGTCGGGCTGTTGTAGCTGACCCCGTTGATCACCTTGGCGCCGCTGCCCTCGGCGAGCAGGAAGAAGAAGTGGTTGGCGATGCCCGAGGAGTAGTGGACGTCCAGGTTGCCGACGCCGGAGTACCAGGCGTCCGCGGACCTGCCGTCCTTGGAGGGCTTGTCCATGTAGCGCAGCGGGGTGCCGTTGCCGTTGATGTTGAGCTTCTCGCCGATCAGGTAGTCCGGCGGGTCGGCGGGCAGGTTGGCCGACCACTCGACCATGGTGCCGAAGATGTCCGAGGTGGCCTCGTTGAGGCCGCCGGACTCGCCGGAGTAGTTCAGGCCGCCGGTGGCGGAGGTGACGCCGTGGGTCATCTCGTGGCCGGAGACGTCGATCGCGGTCAGCGGGTTGGTGTTGCCGGAGCCGTCCCCGTACGTCATGCAGAAGCAGGAGTCGTTCCAGAACGCGTTGACGTAGTTGGAGCCGTAGTGGACGCGGCTCGTGGCGCCGACGCCGTTGTTCTTGATGCCGTTGCGGCCGAAGGTGTTCTTGTAGTAGTCCCAGGTCGCGGCGGCGCCGAACTGGGCGTCCACGGCGGCGGACTGGCGGTTGGAGGCCAGGCCGTTGCCCCAGGAGTTGGTGGTGCTGGTGAACAGCGTGCCGTTGCCGGAGGTGGCGCCCTTGAGGTCGGTGGTGGACTGGTTGCCCCGGGAGGCGTCCTTCAGCGAGTAGGTCGAGCCGCTCTGGGTGGTGGTCAGCGGGACGGTGCCGACGTTGACGCCCTTGCCGGTGCCGGCCGCGGTCTGGAACTCCTCGTGGGTGGAGAGCACCGCGCCGGTGGCGGCGTCGGTGACCACCTGCTGGCTGCTCGGGGTGCCGTCGGCCCGCTCGCCGCGGACCACCGTGCGGTGGGCCAGCCGCGGGGTGCCGTCGGTCGCCCACACCACCAGCTCGGCCGCGCCCGCGCCGTCGACCCGGCTGAGCGCCGGCTCGTCCTGGTCGACGGCTGTCCCGACGGTCGCCCGCACCGCGGCGGTGGCGCGCTCGGCGGCCTGCCCGGCGGCCAGGCCCGGGGCCAGGCTCGGCAGCGACAACCGGCCGTCGAAGGCCCGGTCGACCGAGCTCACCGAGCCGTCGGCGCGCTGGTGGACGACCAGGTCGCCGCCGAGCACCGGGAGGCCGGCGTAGGTGCGCTCGTAGCGCAGGTGGCGCGCGCCGTCGGCGTCCGCGACGACGTCCTTGACCACCAGCCGCTCCTGGCCGCCGAGGGACAGGGCCTGTGCGACCGGGGTGCTCTGCCCGGCGGCCAGCGCGAGCAGCGCCGCGCGCTGCTGCTCCGGGGCCGGGGCGGCGGCCTGGGCGGCGGGGACGACGGCGATCTGGATCACGCCGGCGAGCAGGGCGGTGGCGGAGAGTACGGCGCCGGCTGTCAGCTTTCGCTTCACGTACGGGGTTCCTTCCACGAAACCGCGTGTGCGCGCGGTTGCGCCGCGTACCGGGGCGCCGGGGGTGGCGCCGTAGGGGCGGTAGGGCGCGGACGTGCTGCTCCCGTGCGGCCACTGACGGTCCGTCGACGGGTGGGGGTGACGGAACGTCGGACGGGGCTTGGACAGAAGCATGACAATCGATGACAGGAAATGACAGGGTGCTGTCGGGTATTGGCCGACAATCGCCAGCGCTGGTGCGGATGGTTCGGTTGCCGCCCAGTGCCCCGCTACGGGCGGTTCGTCCGGCTGGCGGGACTCCGCCACCGGGCGGCGTTCGGGCGTGCGGGCGTCCTGTCATCGTGCGTCGTACGTCAGTTGACGTTGACGCCGCTCCACGCGGCCGCGACCGCCTGGTACTCGGCGCTGGTGGCGCCGTACAGGTCCGCGGCGGCCTTCAGGCTGCCGGTGCGGGCACCCGCGTAGTTGGTGGTGGAAGTGAAGTAGACGGTCAGCGCGCGGTACCAGATCTGCGCGGCCTTGTCCCGGCCGATGCCGGTGACCGTCGAGCCGTTGGAGGTCGGGCTGTTGTAGCTGAAGCCGTTGATGGTCTTCGCGCCGCTGCCCTCGGACAGCAGGTAGAAGAAGTGGTTGGCGATGCCCGAGGAGTAGTGGACGTCCAGGTTGCCGACGCCGGAGTACCAGGCGTCCGCCGAGCCGCCGTCCTTGCTGGGCTTGTCCATGTAGCGCAGCGGGCTGCCGTCGCCGTTCAGGTTGATCAGCTCGCCGATCCAGTAGTTCGGCGGGTTGGCGGGCAGGTTGGCGTAGAACTCGACCATGGTGCCGAAGATGTCCGAGGTGGCCTCGTTGAGGCCGCCGGACTCACCGGAGTAGTTGAGGTTCGCCGTGGCGGCGGTGACGCCGTGGCTCATCTCGTGGCCGGCCACGTCGATCTCGGTGAGCGGGTGGGTGTTGCCGCTGCCGTCGCCGTAGGACATGCAGAAGCAGGCGTCGCTCCAGAACGCGTTGACGTAGTTGGAGCCGTAGTGCACCCGGCTGGTCGCGCCGACGCCGTTGTTCTTGATGCCGTTGCGCCCGAAGGTGTTCTTGTAGAAGTCCCAGGTGGCGGCCGCGCCGTACTGGGCGTCCACCGCGGCGGATTCGGCGTTGGAGGCCAGGCCGTTGCCGAAGGTGTCGGTCGAGTTGGCGACCAGGGTGCCGGTGCCGGAGGTCTTGTTCTTCAGGTTGACGGTCGACTGGCCGCCGCGGGTGGCGTCCTTCAGCTGGTACGAGGAGCCGCTCTGGGTGGTGGTCAGCGGGACGCTGCCGACGAACACGCCCTTGCCGGTGCCGGCTGCGGTCTGCACCTGCTCGTGGGTGGAGAGCACCGCGCCGGTGGCGGCGTCGGTGACCAGCAGCTGGCTGCTCGGGGTCCCGTCGGCGCGCACGCCCTCGACGGTGGTCCGGTACGCCAGGCGCGGGTTGCCGTCGCTCGCCCAGACCACCAGCTCGGCCTTGCCGGTCTGGTGCACGGCCGTCAGCGGGGACTCGTCCTTGTCGGCGACGACGCCGACGGTGGCCTGGACCGCGCCAGTGGCCTGCGCGGCGGCCTGGTCGGCCGGGATCTGCGGGGTCAGGCTCGGCAGGCTCAGCTGCGCGGTGACCGCCTTGTCGACCGACTCCACCGCACCGCGGGCGCTCTGGTGCACCACCAGGTCACCGCCGAGCACCGGCAGGCCGGCGTAGGTGCGCTCGAAGCGCAGGTGCCGGGTGCCGTCCTGGTCCACCACGGCGTCCTTCGCCACCAGTTGCTCCTGCCCGCCGAGGGCGAGCGCCTTCGCCAGCGGGCCGGACTGGCCGCCCGCCAGGGCGAGCGCCGCCGCGTGCTGCTCGGCGGCCTGCGCCTGCAGGGCGGGGATCGGGCTGGCCTGGGCGGCGGTGCTCACCTGGACCACGCCGGTGAGCAGGGCGGTGGCGGAGAGTACGGCGACTGCTGCGAGCTTTCGCTTCACGGACGAGTCCTTCCGGGAAACCGCGTGTGGGCGGTCGCACCGCGTCCCGGGGGCCGGGGTCGGCACCTGAGGGGCGGGACGGGCGCTGACGTGCGGGCCCCGTGCGGTCGAGCGGCAGGTCACCGATGGGTGGGGGTGGTGGCTGCCGGACGGGGCTGGCCGAAAGCATGACAATCGAGCAAATCAAATGACAGGTCTTGCTCATGAATTGGCCAAGTCCCGCCAGTCGGGCGGATTGTGAACGGACCGACAAAAGGGGCGAATCACCCTGACTTTCAGCGGGTTACCGTCCGAACCGAGGCCTGGTAGTGCGGCTGCGGGTCGATCGGCCGCCAACTCCGGCACGCCCCGGTCGTGTTGTCGTGCATTCACACCGGCGCAATGTCCAGGTATGGACCTGGCCGCCCGATTGGCGGGTTCCCGCCACGCGTTGCGCTTGTCCACCATCAGGACAGCTGGTAGCACACGTCCCTTCCGCCGGTACGGTAAGGAGGTGCCCAAGCCCCTAGCCCTCGACTTCGACCCGATCGCCCGCGCCGACGAGCTCTGGACCCGCCGCTGGGGCGGGGTCCCCTCGATGGCGGCGATCACCTCGATCATGCGCGCCCACCAGATCCTGCTCTCCAGGGTCGACGCGGTGCTCAAGCCGTACGGGCTGACCTTCGCCCGGTACGAGGCGCTGGTGCTGCTGACCTTCAGCCGGACCGGCGAGCTCTCGCTGTCCAAGATCGGCGAGCGGCTCATGGTCCACCCGACCAGCGTCACCAACACCGTCGACCGGCTGGAGCGGGCCGGCCTGGTCGCCCGCCGCCCGAACCCGCTGGACGGCCGCGGCGTGCTCGCCGCGATCACCGGCCGCGGCCGCGAGGCGGTCGAGGAGGCCACCCGGGAGCTCATGGCGATGGAGTTCGGGCTGGAGGAGTACGACACCGAGCAGTGTCGCCAGGTGTTCGAACTGCTCAGGCCGCTGCGGATCGCCGCCGGCGACTTCACCGACGACCGCGACGAGGGGGCTGCGCGGGAGCGGCCGTGAGGACGGCTACCCTCGTGGGAGCGGTGCGCGGATCCTGGCGCACCGGCCGATCCTGCCGAGCGAGGCGATAAGAGTATGAAGGCGACCCCCCTGCTGGGCTGGTACCGGGCCCTGGCCATTGCGACCGGTGTGGCGCTGCTGGTCTTCTGCGGCTTCATGGTCGCGAAGTACGGCTTCGACACGGCCAAGGACGTGACCATGTACGTCGCGATGCTGCACGGCTACCTGTACATCGGGTACTTCGTGGTGACCTTCCTGCTCGGGCAGAAGCTGAAGTGGCCGCTCGGCCGGATGATCCTGACCCTGGCGGCCGGCTGCATCCCGTTCGCGTCCTTCGTCTTCGAGCGCAAGGTGGTCCGTGAGGCCGCCGAGCAGCTCCCGGCCGGCGCCGGCGCCCGCCAGCCCGCCGGCGTCTGACCCGAGGCCCGTGAGTCCGAGGCCCGCGAGTCCGAGGCCCGTGAGCACCCCTTCCCCGACCGGGGGGAGGGGTGCTTCGTGTTTCGGGCCCCGGCGTTTCGGCCCCGGTATCCATCGACAGCTGGTAGGACGCCCGAGTAAATTAGTAGGACGTCCTAATAGCTGTGCCGCCCCGGTGCCGTGGCGGCCGTACGGAGCGGAGTTCGGGGCCCATGGACGCCGAGGAGATCGAGCGCGGACGGCAGCGCTGGCAGCAGCGGTACGACAGCGCCCGCAAGCGGGACGCGGACTTCACCACCCTCTCCGGTGACGAGGTCGAGCCGGTGTACGGGCCCGCCCCCGGGCAGGCCGTCGAGGGCTTCGAGCGGATCGGCTGGCCGGGCGAGTACCCGTACACCCGCGGGCTGCACCCCACCGGCTACCGGGGCCGCACCTGGACCATCCGCCAGTTCGCCGGGTTCGGCAACGCGCAGCAGACCAACGAGCGCTACCGGATGATCCTGGAGGCGGGCGGCGGCGGCCTCTCGGTCGCCTTCGACATGCCCACCCTGATGGGGTACGACTCCGACGACGCGAAGTCGCTCGGTGAGGTGGGCCACTGCGGCGTCGCCATCGACTCGGCCGCCGACATGGAGGTGCTGTTCGCCGGCATCCCGCTCGGCGAGGTCACCACCTCGATGACGATCAGCGGCCCGGCCGTCCCGATCTTCTGCATGTACCTGGTCGCCGCCGAGCGCCAGGGCGTCGACCCGGCAGTGCTCAACGGCACCCTGCAGACGGACATCTTCAAGGAGTACATCGCCCAGAAGGAGTGGCTCTTCGCCCCCGAGCCGCACCTGCGGCTGATCGGCGACCTGATGGCGTACTGCGCCCAGGGCATTCCCGCGTACAAGCCGCTGTCCGTCTCCGGCTACCACATCCGCGAGGCCGGCGCGACGGCCGCGCAGGAGCTGGCCTACACCCTCGCCGACGGCTTCGCCTACGTCGAGCTGGGCCTGTCCCGCGGCCTGGACGTGGACGTCTTCGCGCCCGGTCTGTCCTTCTTCTTCGACGCGCACCTGGACTTCTTCGAGGAGATCGCCAAGTTCCGCGCCGCGCGCCGGATCTGGGCCCGCTGGATGCGCGACCGCTTCGGTGCCAAGACCGACAAGGCGCAGTGGCTGCGCTTCCACACCCAGACGGCCGGCGTCTCGCTGACCGCGCAGCAGCCGTACAACAACGTGGTCCGCACCGCCGTCGAGGCGCTGTCCGCGGTGCTCGGCGGCACCAACTCGCTGCACACCAACGCCCTGGACGAGACCCTGGCGCTGCCCTCCGAGCAGGCCGCCGAGATCGCCCTGCGTACCCAGCAGGTGCTGATGGAGGAGACCGGCGTCGCCAACGTGGCCGACCCGCTGGGCGGTTCCTGGTACGTCGAGGCGCTCACCGACCGGATCGAGCAGCAGGCCGAGGCGATCTTCCAGCGGATCCTGGACAAGGGCCGCGAGGACCACGAGATCGGCCCGATCACCGCCGGCATCCTGCGCGGGATCGAGGAGGGCTGGTTCACCGGCGAGATCGCCGAGGCGGCCTTCCAGTACCAGCAGTCGGTGGAGAAGGGCGACAAGCGCGTGGTCGGCGTCAACTGCCACCCGCGCAGCGTCACCCCCGAGTTGGAGATCCTGCGGGTCAGCCACGAGGTCGAGCGCGAGCAGGTGCGGGTGCTGCGGGAGCGCAAGGACGGCCGGGACGAGGCGGCGGTGCGGGCCGGGCTGGACGCCATGCTGGCGGCCGCGCGCTCGGGCGAGTCGATGATCCCGCCGATGCTGGACGCGGTGCGCGCCGAGGCGACCCTGGGCGAGATCTGCAACGCGCTGCGGCAGGAGTGGGGCACGTACCAGGAGAACGCGGCCTTCTGACGACCGGCCCGGGAGCCGCCCCCGTACGCACCGTGCGTGGGGCGGCTCCGCCGTGCCCTCAGCCGGACAGCAGGCTCGGGAACGGGCCGAGCAGCAGGTCGGTGAAGCGGCGGGTCCAGTCGGCGGTGATCGGCTCGCCGCTGACCAGGACGCGGTGCTCGACCGTCCCGGCGATGGTGTCGAAGATGATGTCGATCTCCTCACCGGCCGTCCGCGGGTCGGTGTCCGCGGCGAGTTCACCGCGGGCCTGGGCGGCCGCCCGGCCCTGCCGGACCAGCCGTTTCTGCGGGTCGACGATGGCCTCGCGGATCCGGCGGCGCAGGTGCGGGTCGCGGGTGCCCTCGGCGAACAGCGCGAGCAGCGCGGCCTGGCTCTCGGGGCGGGCCAGCAGGTCGGCGAACTGGGCGACCACGGCCTCGATGTCGGCCCGCAGGCTGCCGAGGTCGGGCATCACCAGGTCGTCGAAGAGGCTGGCGACGGCGTCCACCACGAGCTCGTTCTTGGAGGGCCAGCGGCGGTAGAGGGTGGTCTTGGCGACCTTGGCGCGGATCGCGACGTGGCCCATGGTCAGCCCGCCCCAGCCGAGTTCGGCCAGGGCCTCGCGGGTGGCGTCGAGGATCGCGCGGTCGGCGGCGGCGCTGCGCGGGCGCCCCTTGGCCCTGGCGGCGGTGCCCGCCGCGGGGGCGGGGTCGTCCGGGGTCTCCGGGGCGGGGACGTCCGGGCTCGCGGGGGGCTGGGGGGCCGGCACCGGGCCTCCTTGCGCTCTACTGGTGAGTAACATGGGTGGGGCTGGTAACCGTAGCGGCTGATCGTCGATCCGGGCAGCCGGGCCGCCCGGGAAAGTGGGGCAGCTCACGTTCCCGAACTCCCGGCGGGGCTTGCGGCCGGGGCCCCGGATCCAGTTACGCTACGACTCGTAGCGAAAGCAGTGACAACCAGGCGCCGCACCCGTGGGACGGGGCGGCGCGGGCGCGGGTGGGGATCCGCGCAGAACGGTTCAGGCTACCGGGGGAGGGTCACGGCGCCCGGGAACCCGCGCCGCGCGGCCCGCGCGGGGCGACTTTCCGGAGGTTGGTGCCCGCAGGCGGCGCGGACGGGGGAGGATGGTGCCATGCAGCCACGGAATTCGCGTCCCAACAGCTCCGCCCTGCGCGGTGCGGTCGACCTCGCCGCAGTGAAGGCAGCCGGCGAGGCTGCCCAGAAGGCCGAGCAGGCCAGGGTCGAGCGGGCCCGTCAGGCGGCCGCCGCGGAGGCGGCCGGAGTCGCCCCCGCCCAGTCCGCCTACTCGCTCGTCATCGACGTCACCGAGGACACCTTCGAGACCGAGGTCGTCCAGCGTTCCACCGAGGTGCCGGTCGTCATCGACTTCTGGGCCGAGTGGTGCGGGCCCTGCAAGCAGCTCAGCCCGATCCTGGAGGGCCTGGCCGAGGAGTACGCCGGCCGCTTCGTGCTCGCCAAGATCGACGTGGACGCCAACCCGCTGATCTCCCAGCAGTTCGGCATCCAGGGCATCCCGGCCGTGATGGCCGTGGTGGCCGGCCAGCTGGTGCCGCTGTTCCAGGGCGCCGAGAGCGCGGCCAACGTCCGCAAGGTGCTGGACCAGCTGATCCTGGTCGCCGAGCAGCGCTTCGGCGTGGTCGGCGGCGCCGCGGCCGCGGGCGAGGCCCCGGCCGCCGCCCCGGAGCGACCGGAGGACCCGGCGCTGGCCGCCGCGCACGACGCGCTGGACAGCGGCGATCTGGGCGGCGCCATCCAGGCCTACCGGAACGTGCTGGCCGACCAGCCGGGCAACACCGAGGCCAAGCTGGGCCTCGCCCAGGCCGAACTGCTGCACCGGATCGAGGGCATGGACCCGCAGACCGTCCGCACGGCGGCCGCGGCCGACCCGAAGGACGTGACGGCCCAGCTGCAGGCGGCCGACCTGGACCTGGTGGGCGGTCACGTCGAGGACGCCTTCGGCCGCCTGGTGGACACTGTCGGCCGGACCGCCGGCGAGGACCGGGACACCGCCCGGCTGCGCCTGCTGGAGCTGTTCGAGGTGATCGGCCCGGAGGACCCGCGGGTCACCGCGGCCCGGACGGCGCTGGCGCGCGTGCTGTTCTGACGCCCTCTCCGGGCCGGGCTCCGAGCGGGTCCTGGCACGGCGGATGACCTGCGGTGTCGCCGGGTGATTTGGCGACAATCCGGTCAACCGGACAGAGGTTTACCAAATCTTGACAACACCCGTGGACGGTCACAACTTGTGACCGTCCACGGGTGTTTCGCTGGTGTTTCCGGCGGATTTCGTCGTCACGTTTCCTTCAAGGCGTCACGGACGGTGCATGTCGGGCCGATTCCATGATCAACGCCGCCGGGTGTTGCATTACCCGTCAGTAAGGAACCTCTTGTGCTTCGCCCGGGATTCGAGCACGATCGGCGACGCCCGGTCCCAGCCTCCACACCCTCCGACAAGCCGGTCGGCCATGCGGAGTGCGGGATCCCCACCGGGTGCTCCGCCGGCTCCGGTCGGCGGTAGGGAGGGCAGGGGGGTATCCGCGGTCCCACGGCGGTTCCTGTCCTTCGACCGGCCGCGCGGCCCTGCGCGGTCGCTGGTTGTCGCTCGGGGGTGATCGCCGATGTCGTCGGTCCTGCCCGCCGCTCCGCAAGGACGGCCGGTGGAGGAACGGGAGTGCCGCCGTACGCCGGCCGCTCCCGCGTCCGACGACGCCCAAGGCGCTCTCCGCTACCGAGGACGTAGCTCTCTCCCATCCCAGGCCCCCACCGGCGCGGGACGCGCCGCCGGGGAGCCGGAGATGTACGTCCTAGAAGGAGGACTCGCATGTCCCAGACCTACGGCAAGACCCGCTGGAAGCGCTTCGCCCTGGTGATGGTGCCGAGCATCGCGGCCACCGCGATGGTCGGCGTCGCCATGGCCAACAATGCGCTGGCGGCTTCGTTCAGCGTCTCCGGCCAGAGCTTCAAGGTCACCACGCCGGAGCTGCACGGCAAGAACTTCGCCCAGTTCGGCTCGATCGACGCCGAGGTGAACGGCACTCCGCACCCGGTCGCCGTCTCGGCGTTCGACGAGGCCACCATCAAGGGCCTCTGCCAGTCGGTGGTGACCGACCCCAACATCATCCCCGGCCTGCCGTGGAAGCTGCCCAAGATCATCCTGCGTCTGGAGGCGGGCAACAGCGACGACGTCAAGAAGCAGGTCTACGCCAAGAACCTGCTGATCGACCTCGACCAGCTGAACGCGGACGCCGAGTTCACCAACATCAACATCGGCCAGGACGCCTCGACCCTCAAGGGCGAGGCCACCCAGGGCTGGAAGTCGAAGCTCGGCGGTCTGCCGTCCGGCGCGACCGGCTTCGCCCAGGCCGCCGACAAGGCCGACCTGTACAACGTGCAGCAGACCGCCTGGGCCACCTCGGCCGGCACCTTCAAGCTCCCCGGCCTGAAGCTCGCGCTGCACACCGACGGCACCGGCGAGTGCTACTAGGCCGTTGACGGGCGGCGGGCCGGGCCCGGCCCGCCGCTCTGACGGCGCCTGTGGGACCGGGGACGGTGCGTGCGCCGTTTCCGGATCCCGTGTCTCGTCCATCCCTCGTTCACACCATCGAGGAGCTGCATCGTGTCCAGCGCCCTTGCCTCATACCGGCCCGCCGAGCACGAGAACCCCGTCCAGTGGCTGCGCCGGGTGTTCCGTACCTTCCGTCGGACGCGGCCGTACTACGGCGGCCTGCTGGCCATGATCGCCGGCGTCCCGATCATGTACTTCCCGTATGCCAAGCTCTCGTTGGGCGGCATGACGGTGGCCATGGCCACCACGGCGGGCGCCGGATCGCTGATCATCGGTGTGTTGCTGATCGTGCTCGGGCTGACCGCGTGGTTCCAGCCGACCGTGCGGGTCTTCGCGGGGGTCGCCACCACCCTGCTGACGCTGGTCTCGATCCCGGTCTCCAACCTGGCCGGCTTCGGCCTGGCGCTGCTGCCGGGGCTGATCGGCGGCGGTCTGATGGCGTCCTGGGCGCCGCTGGCGGAGCCGAAGGCGGCCAAGGCCGGCGTCGCCGAGAGCGTCGCCGCCGAGACCCCTGCTACGGAGGCCCCCGCTGCCGAGACCGTCGTCGCCGAGTCCGCGGCCGTCGAGGCGCCCATCGCGAAGCTGCCCGCACAGGCCGCGTCGAACGAGCAGGCCGCTGCCGCGGACCCGAAGGAGACGCGGTGAGCATGTCGGAGGATCAACCGCAGCGCTCCGGCCGGCACGCGGCCCCGCGCACGCCCGTACGGGTCCGGCTGAGAGGCCGCGCGCTGGCGATGGCCGCGGTGCCGACCGCACTGCTGATGGCTGCCGCGTACACCCCCAACCCGGCGGTCGCCGAGTCGGGCAAGGCCTGTGGCACCGCGCCCGCCGCCGTCCCGGACGTCGCGCCGCTGGAGACGCCCGTCCCCAAGAGCGAGCTGCCCGAGCCGCCGCCCGGCCCGGCCGCGGCGCCCTCGACGGGTCCGAGCGCGATTCCCACCCAGACGCCGACCACCGGGCCCGCCCAACAGCCCTCCGCGCCGGCCGGTACGCCGACCGCCACCGCGCCCCCGACCGCGACCCCGACCGGTGCGGCCACCGCCCCGACGACCCCGCCGGCCACCCGCTCCGCCGCCACCGGCGGCTCGGGCACGACGAGCGCGGTCTACCAGGGCGGCGCCGACGGGCCCGGTACGGCCAGCCGGGCCGGGCTGATCGACGACCTCGTGGGCGGCATCGACCACCTGCTGAACCCGGGTGCTTCGCCGAGCCCGTCGTCGAGCGCCAAGTCGGCCGCCACGGCGCCGACCACCACCCAGGCCCCCGCTCCGACCGCCCCTGCGCCGCGGGCCGGGACGCCGGCCCAGCCGCAGGCCCCGACCACCGGAGCCCCGGCCGACGGGCAGCCCGCCGCCCAGCCGCCCGCCGGCGGCGCGGGCGACCGGACCCCGGCGGGTGACCAGGCCTCGCCCACCGCGCCACCGTCCGCGGACGGTGGCGCGACCGGGAAGCCGAGCGGCAAGGCGAGCCCGAAGACGACCCCGTCCGCGGCCGCCTCCGGAAGCGCCACTCCGTCCACGGCGGCCTCCGGCACCCCGTCCGCCTCGCCGAGTGCCAATCCCAACTGTGCGGTGGACACCAGAGGCCTGACCGCCGGCGCGCCCGCCACCGGGGACGTCGTCCCGGAGCAGAACTGGACGCTGCAGACCAGCCGGCTCGGCCTGCACGGCGCCGTCTTCCACGGCGTCTACGACGTGCGGACCCCGACCGGCACCAAGCGGGTGCTGAAGTTCGTGGTCGACAGCGTGGACATCGAGAACCTCGACATGTCGACCCTGGAGGGCAACGGCAAGACCTTCCACGTGCAGGGGGCCCGGGGATCGACCTCGACCATGCGCAAGGGCCCGGTCACGATGTACGTGGAGCGGCTGTCCGGCCACCTCTCCAAGCTGCTCGGCCTGCCGATCCCGATCGACCTGGGCGAGATCACGCTCACCCCGGACACCCTGCCGCGCTGGCTGTACGACCTGATCGGCTCGATCCCGATCCCGCTGGACCTGGAGCTGACCGGGGTCACCGCCAAGCAGGCCGGCCAGTTCGGCGGCACGCTGACCATCCCCGGCATGCACCTGTTCAACGACGACGCGCCGTACAGCGACAAGTGACGGCCCCGGGCGCCGACACGGCCCGGAAACGCCCGTGGGGCGGTCCTCCACTGCGGAGGACCGCCCCACGGGCGCTGGTGCGACCGGGTGCTACTCGCCCCGGGTGCCCAGGTGGTGCACCTGGACCATGTTGGTGTTGCCGGGGATGCCGGGCGGCGAGCCGGCGGTGACGATGACGGTCGCGCCCTCGGCGAGCTTGCCCATGTTCAGCAGCTCGCGGTCGACCTGGGCGACCATCTCGTCGGTGGTCTCGACCTGCTCGGTGACGTGCGCCTCGACGCCCCAGCTCAGCGAGAGCTGGTTGCGGGTGGCGACGTCCGGGGTGAACGCGATCACCGGGATCGGCGAGCGGTAGCGGGACAGGCGGCGGGCGGTGTCACCGGACTTGGTGAACGCGACCAGCGCCTGGCCGTTGAGGAAGTCGCCCAGCTCGCACGCGGCGCGGGCGATCGAGCCGCCCTGGGTGCGCGGCTTGCGGCCCGGGTTGAGCGGCTGCAGGCCCTGGGAGAGCAGCTCCTCCTCGGCCTTCTCGGCAATCCGGCTCATGGTGCGGACGGTCTCGATCGGGTACTTGCCGACGCTGGACTCGGCGGAGAGCATCACCGCGTCGGTGCCGTCCAGGATGGCGTTGGCGACGTCGGAGACCTCGGCGCGGGTCGGGCGCGAGGCGTGGATCATCGACTCCATCATCTGGGTGGCGACGATGACCGGCTTGGCGTTGCGGCGGGCCAGCGTGATCAGCTGCTTCTGGACCAGCGGCACCCGCTCCAGCGGGTACTCGACGGCCAGGTCGCCGCGGGCGACCATGATGGCGTCGAAGGCGAGGACGATCTCCTCCATGGCCTCGACGGCCTGCGGCTTCTCGATCTTGGCGATGACCGGCACGCGGATGCCGACCTCGTCCATGACCTCGTGGACGTCCTTGATGTCGTCCGCGTTGCGGACGAAGGACAGGGCGATCATGTCGACGCCCAGGCGCAGCGCGAAGCGCAGGTCGTCCTTGTCCTTCTCGGACAGGGCGGGCACGTTCACGGCCGCGCCGGGCAGGTTGATGCCCTTGTTGTTCGAGAGCACGCCGCCCTCGATCACCACGGTCTTCACCCGCGGGCCGTCGACGCTGACGACCTCCAGGGCGATGACGCCGTCGTTGATCAGGATCGGGTCGCCGGGCTTGACGTCGCCAGGCAGGCCCTTGTAGGTGGTACCGCAGATGTGCTGGTCACCGGGGACGTCCTCGGTGGTGATGGTGAACTCGTCGCCGTTGTCGACGGTCACCGGGCCGTTGGCGAAGGTCGCCAGACGGATCTTGGGACCCTGGAGGTCGGCCAGGACGCCGATGGCCTTGCCGGTGTCCTCCGAGACCTGGCGGACCTTGCGGTACCGCTCCTCGTGGTCCGCGTGGTTGCCGTGGCTCATGTTCAGTCGGGCGACGTTCATGCCCGCCTCGACGATGGCCTTCAGCTGTTCGTAGGAGTCCGTCGCCGGACCCAGGGTGCAGACAATTTTCGCTCGGCGCATATGGATCAGTCTATCCGTTCGTGTTATAGGTGCATTCGGCACGAATCGTGAGGAATCGCCGACGAAGGATTCCGGGGGTCGAGACGACGTCTCGTCAGCCCCCGGACTGCCGGTGCACCAGGGCGAAGGCCTGTCGGGCGATCTCCAGTTCCTCGTCGGTGGGCACCACGGCGACCGTCACCCGGGCGTACGCCGGCGAGATGATCCGGGCCTCGCCGGAGCGCACCGAATTCAGCTCGGGGTCGACCGAGATACCCAGTTCCTCCAGCCCGGCGGTGGCCGCCGCGCGCACCGGCGCAGCGTTCTCCCCGACGCCCGCGGTGAACGCGATCGCGTCCACCCGGCCGAGCACCGCGTAGTAGCCGCCGATGTACTTGCGCAGCCGGTGGATGTACGAGTCGAAGGCGAGCCGGGCGTCCGCGTCCCCTGCCTCGGCCCGGCGCATGATCTCGCGCATGTCGTTGTCGCCGCACAGGCCGAGCAGGCCGCTGCGGCGGTTGAGCAGGTCGTCGATCTCGTCGATGGACAGCCCGCCGACCCGGTGCAGGTGGAAGACCACGCCGGCGTCGATGTCGCCCGAGCGGGTGCCCATGACCAGGCCCTCCAGCGGGGTCAGGCCCATCGAGGTGTCCACGCAGCGACCGCCGCTGACCGCCGAGGCGGAGGCGCCGTTGCCCAGGTGCAGCACGATCACGTTCACCTCGGCCGGGTCCTTGCCGAGCAGCCGGGCGGTGGCCCGCGAGACGTACTGGTGGGAGGTGCCGTGGAAGCCGTAGCGGCGCACCCGGTGCTCGTCGGCGACGGCCTTGTCGATCGCGTACCGGGCGGAGTACTCGGGCATCGAGGCGTGGAAGGCGGTGTCGAAGACGGCCACCTGGGGGAGGTCCGGGCGCAGCGCGCGGGCCACCTCGATGCCGGTGATGTTGGCCGGGTTGTGCAGCGGGGCGACCGGGATCAGCCGGCGGATCTCCTTGAGCACGTCGTCGGTGATCACGGTCGGCTCGGTGAACCGCTTTCCGCCGTGCACCACCCGGTGGCCGATCGCGGCCAGCTCGGGGGAGTCCAGCCCGAGGCCGTCGGCGGCCAGCTCCTCGGCGACGGCCTTCAGGGCGGCGGCGTGGTCCGGGAAGACCTGCAGGGTCTCGCGCGGCTCGCCCGAGTGCGGGGTGTGCACCAGCCGCCCGCTGGACTCGCCGATCCGCTCGACCAGGCCGGAGGCCAGCCGGGCGCCGTCCAGCATGTCGATCAGCTGGTACTTCACCGACGAGGAGCCGGCGTTCAGCACCAGAACGCGGGTACCTTCGCTCATGCCTGCGGCTCCTTGCGGTCCTGGGACTGGATGGCGGTGATCGCGACGGTGTTGACGATGTCCTGGACGAGCGCACCGCGCGAGAGGTCGTTGACGGGCTTGCGCAGCCCCTGCAGCACCGGGCCGACCGCCACCGCGCCCGCCGAGCGCTGGACCGCCTTGTAGGTGTTGTTGCCGGTGTTGAGGTCCGGGAAGATCAGCACGGTGGCCCGGCCCGCCACCGGCGAGCCCGGCAGCTTGGTGGCCGCGACGTGGGCGTCCACCGCCGCGTCGTACTGGATCGGGCCCTCGACCAGGATGTCCGGCCGCAGCTCGCGGACCAGCTCGGTGGCCTTGCGGACCTTGTCGACGTCCGCGCCGGAGCCCGAGGTGCCGGTCGAGTACGAGAGCATCGCGATCCGCGGCTCGACCCCGAACTGG
Organism: Kitasatospora sp. NPDC087861; assembly: GCF_044742585.1. Classification (NCBI taxonomy): domain Bacteria; kingdom Bacillati; phylum Actinomycetota; class Actinomycetes; order Kitasatosporales; family Streptomycetaceae; genus Kitasatospora; species Kitasatospora sp. NPDC087861. The sequence continues at coordinate 92,409 of NZ_JBIUUS010000003.1, read as the reverse complement.
GCGGCGGTGGCGGCGGCCTGGATCGCGATGTCGGCCAGCTGCTGGGCGTCCGGGTCGGGGTTGACCGCGCAGTCGCCGTACACCAGCACCTTGTCGGCCAGGCACATGAAGAAGACGCTCGACACGATGGACGCGCCGGGCGAGGTCTTGATCACCTCGAAGGCGGGCCGGATGGTGGCCGCGGTGGAGTGCACCGCGCCGGAGACCATGCCGTCCGCGATGCCCTCCTGGACCATCAGGGTGCCGAAGTACGAGACGTCGGTGACCACGTCCAGCGCGAGCTCGACGGTCATCCCCTTGTGGGCGCGCAGCCGGGCGTACAGCTCGGCGAACTGGCGGCGCAGCGGGCTGGTGGCCGGGTCGACGATCCGGACCTGGGCGCGGTCGGCGCCCGGCTCTCCGCCAGCCTGCTGGCCGGGAGGTGCCCCCACCTGCGGGAGGTCGATGCCGAGGCTCGCGGCCTTGCGGCGCACCGCGTCCGGCTCGCCGAGCAGGGTGAGGTCGCAGATGTTGCGGCGCAGCAGGATCTCGGCCGCGCGCAGCACCCGTTCCTCGGTGCCCTCCGGCAGGACGACGTGCCGCCGGCTCGCCCGGGCCCGCTCCAGCAACTCGTGCTCGAACATCATCGGGGTGACCCGCTCGGACCGGCCGACCTCGATCAGGTTGGTCAACTCGGCCGTGTCGACGTGCAGTTCGAACAGGCCGAGGGCGATCTCGGCCTTCCGCGGGCTGGCCGCGGTGAGCTTGCCCTCCAGGTGGGTGAGGGTGGCGGCGGTCGGCCAGCTGCCCTCGGGGACGACCGCGACCGGGGTGCCGGGGGCGAGCCGGGCGGCCAGCGCCAGCACGTTCGGACCGGGGTGCTGACCGAGCGTCAGCAGTACGCCGGCGATGGGCGGGGCGCCGGCGGCGTGCGCGGCCAGCGAGCCGATCACCAGGTCGGCGCGGTCCCCGGGGGTGACGACCAGGGCGCCCTCGGTCAGGGCGTCCAGGAAGGTCGGCAGCATGGCGCCGCCGAAGACGAAGCCGCGGACGTCGCGGGCCAGGCCGGCGGCGTCCCCGAGCAGGACGTCGGCGCCGGTCGCCTCGACCAGCTGGGCGACGGTCGGCGCGGCCAGCGCCGGCTCCTCCGGTATGACGTAGGCGGGGACCGGCAGTTTCTCGGTGAGCTTGCGCTGGATCCGCTGCTTGGCACCCGGGGCGACCCGGTTGGCGACCATCGCCAGGGTCTCGCAGCCCAGGTCGGTGTACGCCCGGTGGGCGTTGCGGACCTCGGCGACCACGGCCTCCGGGTCCTCGGCGTGCCCGCCGACCACCGGCAGCACGGCGGCGCCGAACTCGTTCGCCAGCCGGGCGTTGAAGGCCAGCTCGTCCGGGATGTTGGTGTCGGCGAAGTCGGTGCCGAGCACCAGCACCGCCTGGCAGTGCCGCTCCAGCGCCCGGAAGCGGTCGACCAGGGTGGAGACCAGCTCGTCCTGCCCCTGGGCGGCCTGCAGCGCGGCGGCCTCCTCGTAGGTGAGCCCGTACAGCTCGGAGCTCGGCAGGTCGATCCGGTACCGGCCGCGCAGCAGCTCGACCACGTGGTCCGAGCCCGGCGCCCCGGGCGCGTGCGCGTGCACCAGCGGGCGGAACACCCCGACCCGGTCCACCTGGCGGGTGAGCAGTTCCATGACCCCGAGTTCGACCGCCTGCCGGCCGTCCCCCCGGTCGATGCCGGTCACGTACACGCTGCGCGCCACGTGGGTGTCTCCGTCCCGTCGTCTCGGAATATGGCCATATCGACCATACCTTCGCACCGCGAACGGGTGTCCGCGAGCAGAGCGACCCGGCGGAGGCAAGGGGACGAAGGTCCCGCGGCGGGACGGGGGCTGCGGGCTCTGCGCGGCCGCGGTCGCAGTCGCGACCCCCCCACACACACGGCGAACGGCGGTACTTCGGACGTCGGACGTCCGAAGTGCCGCCGTCCGGTTCCGGCGCGGAGGAGCCTCAGCGGGCCGGGCGGAGCCAGAGGGTGGCGAGTGGGGGGAGGACCAGTTCGGCGGAGCGGGGCTGGTCGTTCCAGGGGGTCGGGTCGGCCTTGACCGGGTGGGAGTTGCCGATGCCGCCGCCGCCGTAGGCCTCGGCGTCGGTGTTGAGCACTTCCTCCCACAGCTGGTCGCGGCCCGCCAGGGCGGGCAGGCCGACCCGGTGGCCGTGCCGGACGACCGGGGAGAAGTTGCAGACCGCGACCAGTGGCGAGCCGTCGGCCGCGTACCGGGCGTAGGAGAGCAGGTTGTCCTCGGCGGCGCCGCCGTCGAGCCAGCGGAAGCCGTCCGGGGTGGCGTCCCGTTCCCAGAGGGCGGGGGTGTCCAGGTAGTGCCGGTTGAGGTCGCGGACCAGTCGGCGCACGCCGAGGTGCTCCTGGTGGGCCGGCCACTGCTCGTCGAGCACCCACCACTGCGGGCCCTGTTCGTGGTGCCACTCCGCGCCCTGGGCGAACTCCTGCCCCATGAAGAGGAGTTGCTTGCCCGGGTGGGACCACATGAAGCCCAGGTAGGCGCGGTGGTTGGCGCGCTGCTGCCACCAGTCGCCGGGCATCTTGGCCACCAGCGCCTGCTTGCCGTGCACCACCTCGTCGTGCGAGATCGGCAGGATGTAGTTCTCCGAGTAGGCGTACACCATCGAGAAGGTGATCTCGTTGTGGTGGTACTTGCGGTGCACCGGCTCCTTGGACATGTAGACCAGCGAGTCGTGCATCCAGCCCATGTTCCACTTCAGCCCGAAGCCCAGGCCGCCGGCGTCGGTGGGGCGGGTGACGCCGTCCCAGGCGGTGGACTCCTCGGCGATGGTGACCACGCCGGGGCAGCGCCGGTAGACGGTGGCGTTCATCTCCTGCAGGAACGCGGCGGCGTCCAGGTTCTCCCGGCCGCCGTGCTGGTTGGGCGTCCAGGCGCCGCCCTCGCGGGAGTAGTCGAGGTAGAGCATCGAGGCGACGGCGTCCACCCGCAGGCCGTCGATGTGGAACTCCTCGCACCAGTAGACCGCGTTGGCGACGAGGAAGTTGCGTACCTCCTTGCGGCCGTAGTCGAACTCCAGGGTGCCCCAGTCGGGGTGCTCGGCGCGCAGTGGGTCGGCGGGCTCGTACAGCGGCTCGCCGTCGAAGCGGGCGAGCGCGAAGGCGTCCTTGGGGAAGTGGGCGGGCACCCAGTCGACGATCACGCCGATGCCGTGCCGGTGCAGGGTGTCCACCAGGTGGCGGAAGTCGTCCGGGCCGCCGAGCCGGGCGGTGGGGGCGTAGTAACCGGACACCTGGTAGCCCCAGGAGCCGCCGAAGGGGTGCTCCATCACCGGCATGAACTCCACGTGGGTGAAGTTCAACTCCTTGAGGTAGCGCGGGAGTTCCTCGGCGATGGCGCGGTAGTTGGTGAGGTCCGGCCGCCAGGACGCCAGGTGCAGCTCGTACACCGACATCGGCGCCCGGTGGTGCGCGGTGCGGGCCCGGCGGGCCATCCACTCGCCGTCCTGCCAGCGGTAGTCGGAGCTGGTGACCACCGAGGCGGTGGCGGGCGGGCACTGGGCGGCGCGGGCCAGCGGGTCGGCCTTGTCGAGCACCCAGCCCTGCCGGGTGTGGATCTCGTACTTGTACGCGGCGCCCTCGCCGAGGCCCGGGACGAACAGCTCCCAGATCCCGGACGAGCCGAGCGAGCGCATCGGGTGCCCGGTGCCGTCCCAGTGGTTGAAGTCGCCGATCAGCCGGACCCCGACGGCGTTCGGCGCCCAGACCGCGAAGGCGGTGCCGGCGACGCCGTCGACGGTGCGCGGGTGCGAGCCGAGCGCCCGCCACAGCTGCTCGTGCCGGCCCTCGGAGATCAGGTGCAGGTCGAGCTCACCGAGGGTGGGCGGGGTGCGGTAGCCGTCGTGCTGGACCAGCGGCTCGCCGCCGGGGTAGGTCACCAGCAGCCGGTAGTCCGGCACGCTCCCGCCGGCCACCAGCCCGGTGAACAGGCCGCCCTGCTGGTGGGTGAGTTCGGCCGGGCCCTGGGCGGTCTCGACGACCACCCGCTCGGCGAACGGACGCAGCACCCGGATCGCGGTGCCGCCGTGCACCGGGTGGGCGCCGAGCAGGGCGTGCGGGTCGTGGTGCTGCCCGCCGACCAGCCGGTCCACCTCGGACGGCGGCAGCGGCGCCTCGGGCAGCCGCAGCGAGGCCGTGGGCGGGGCCGCGACCGGCCCGGGCTCGGCGGCCGGCTCGGGCTCCGCGGCCGCCCGGGGCGTCGTGGGCTCGGGCCCGGGGGAGTCCGGGCCGGCCAGGAAGGTGGCCGGTACGGGGCGGGTGGTGCGGCCGGGCGGATCGAGCGGAGTCACGGCTGGGTCCTCCTGCGACGGGGGGTGGGCAAACTCCAGGGCGGCGGAACCGGGGGTGCGGGTGCGGCCGGGGCGGTCACACGGTGAGGGCGAGCCGGTTGATCGCGGCGAGCGGGATCGGCAGCCAGCTCGGCCGGTGCCGGGCCTCGTAGACCACCTCGTACACCGCCTTGTCGATTTCCAGGGCCCGCATCAGCTCCGGCGAGGCCGCCGGGTCGGCGCCGCCGCCGGCGGTGTAGCCGGCGCAGAAGGCGGTGCGGTTGCGCTGCGCCCAGGCGGCCGCGAGGTGGGCGAGCTCCGGGTCGACCGGGCCGCCGGCCAGCAGGTGGGCGGCCGCGTAGTCGAAGGAGCGGAGCATCGCGGCGATGTCGCGCAGCGCGGGCTGCGGCTCCCGGCGCTCGTTGACGGACTTGGCCGGTTCGCCCTCGAAGTCCAGCAGCACCCAGCCGTGCGGGGTGCGCATGGCCTGCCCGAGGTGCAGGTCGCCGTGGATGCGCTGGACCGGCAGGCCGTCCGGGTGGGCGTCGGCGAGCTGCTGGAAGGCGGTGCGCAGCGCGGCCCGGTAGCGCAGCAGCCCGGGGACGGCGGCGACGGCGCTGTCCAGCCGGTCGGCCATGGTGGTGGCGAGCCGGCTGGTCTGGGCGCGGTCGAGCCGGGCGACCGGCATCGACCGGGCCAGGACCCGGTGCACCTCGGCGGTGGCCCGGCCGAGCCGGTGGGCCTCGATGGCGAAGTTGCCGGGGGAGGGGTCGCCCTTGAGCCGGCCGACCTGATCGAGGGCGAGCTCCCAGCCGTCCTCGGCGTCCGGCAGGTAGCGCTGGAGCAGGCCGAGGGTGGCGGGTTCGGCGCGTTCCATCCGGCTCTCGAACCAGGCGGCGACCCGGGGGATCCGGGTGGAGCCGGCCCGGGAGAGGGCGAGGGAGAGTTCGAGGTCGGGGTTGGTGCCGGGGTGGATGCGGCGGAACAGCTTGAGGATGTACGAGGTGCCGTAGATGACCGAGCTGTTGGACTGCTCGGCGGTGGAGGCGCGGCCGGGGAGGTTGGCGGGGAGCCCGGAGCCGGGGGTGCGGCGGAAGGACAGCGAGCCGAACCGGTCGCCGGTGGCCAGGTGTTCCAGCAGCCGCCCGGTGAGTTCGGGGTCGTGCACCGCGTCGTAGAGCGCCGCGCCGTCGTACGGGCCCTGGCTGAGCCGGCCGAGCACGGCGCTGGGCTCGATGTCCGCGGGCCCGTCCGAGCGGATGCCGAGCAGGAGTTGGTAGATGTCCCCGTGCGGGGCGCCGGCCGTGGTGGCGTGCTCGACCCGCAGCAGCAGGTGCAGCAGGGCCGGGTCGCCGACCTGCAGCGGGGTTCCGACCATCGGGGTGAGGCCGGTGATGGGCCGTCCCTTCCCGGCGTACCAGCGCTGGGTGGGGAGCCACTCGGCGATCAGCGGCAGGGCCGCCTGGACGAGTTCGCTGACCCCCAGGGCGGTTCTCCGGGCCCCGGTGCTCCGCGGGCCCGCCGACGCGGCGGATTCGGCGGGGGTGTCGTGCTGCACATGGGCTTGAGAACGGGAGGTTTCGGACATGACTCCCTTTCCCCGGAAGCGGGCGGACGGCCCGACGGGTCTGGCCGGGTCCGTCAGTCTTCCGGATTTCGGCGGCGCGGCGGCGGCGGCACGCGAGCGGGGCTCAGGTGTCACGCCTTCGTGTGGGTGGCCGTTGGGCTGTTCTCCGTACGCGGTGGTGCAGAGAACTCCGGGGGCGCAGGGGTTCAACTCGCGCCCCCGGAGGGTCTGGTGGTGCTGTTGGGGCCGGATGTGGCGGATCGTTACTTCGAGCGCCTCGTCCCGCTCAGGCGCGGGGGCTGCCGGAGCTGGAACCAGTAGAAGCCGTGGCCGGCCAGGGTGAGCAGGTAGGGCCACTCGCCGATCGAGGGGAAGCGCACCCCGCCGATCAGCTCGACCGGGTACCGTCCGCCGTACTGCCGCAGGTCCAGCTCGGTCGGCTGCGCGAACCGCGAGAAGTTGTTCACGCACATGACCAGGTCCCCCTCGTGTTCGCGCACGAAGGCCAGCACGGCGGGGTTGCTGGAGGGCAGTTCGGTGTACGTGCCGAGGCCGAACGCCGGATTGAGCTTGCGGATCTCGATCATGCGACGCGTCCAGTGCAGCAGCGAACTCGAACTGCTCTGCTGCGCCTCGACGTTGGTCACCTGGTAGCCGTACACCGGGTCCATGATGGGCGGCAGACTGAGCCTGCCCGGGTCGGCGGAGGAGAAACCCGCGTTGCGGTCCGGGGTCCACTGCATCGGCGTGCGCACGCCGTCCCGGTCGCCCAGCCAGATGTTGTCGCCCATGCCGATCTCGTCGCCGTAGTACAGCACCGGCGAGCCGGGCAGCGAGAACAGCAGGGCGGTGAACAGCTCGATCTGGTTGCGGTCGTTCTCCAGCAGCGGGGCGAGCCGGCGCCGGATGCCCACGTTGGCGCGCATCCGGGGGTCCTTGGCGTACTCCGCGTACATGTAGTCGCGCTCCTCGTCGGTGACCATCTCCAGGGTCAGCTCGTCGTGGTTGCGCAGGAAGATGCCCCACTGGCAGCCGCCCGGGATCTGCGGGGTCTTGGCGAGGATCTCCGACACCGGGTAGCGGGACTCCCGCCGCACGGCCATGAAGATCCGGGGCATCACCGGGAAGTGGAACGCCATGTGGCACTCGTCGCCGCCCGCGGTGAAGTCGCCGAAGTAGTCGACGACGTCCTCGGGCCACTGGTTGGCCTCGGCGAGCAGCACGGTGTCGGGGTAGTCGGCGTCGATCTCCTTGCGGACCCGCTTGAGGAACTCGTGCGTCTCCGGCAGGTTCTCGCAGTTGGTGCCCTCGCGGGCGAACAGGTACGGCACCGCGTCCAGCCGGAAGCCGTCGATGCCGAGGTCGAGCCAGAACCGCAGCCCGGCGATCATCTCCTGCTGGACGCGGGGGTTGTCGTAGTTGAGGTCCGGCTGGTGGGAGAAGAACCGGTGCCAGTAGTACTGCTTGCGGACCGGGTCGTAGGTCCAGTTGGAGGTCTCGGTGTCGATGAAGATGATCCGGGCGTCCGGGTACTGCTTGTCGTCGTCGGCCCACATGTAGAAGTCGCCGTACGGGCCGTCCGGGTCCGCCCGCGAGGCCTGGAACCACGGGTGCTGGTCGCTGGTGTGGTTCATGACGAAGTCGATGATCACGCGCATGCCGCGGGCGTGCGCGGCGTCGACGAACTCCATGAAGTCGGCGAGGTCGCCGAACTCCGGCAGCACCGACTTGTAGTCGGCCACGTCGTACCCGCCGTCGCGCAGCGGCGAGGCGAAGAACGGCGGGAGCCAGAGGCAGTCGACCCCGAGCCACTGGAGGTAGTCGAGCTTGGTGGTGAGCCCCTTCAGGTCCCCGACCCCGTCGCCGTTGCTGTCCTGGAAGGATCGCACCAGCACCTCGTAGAAGACCGCACGCTTGAACCACTCCGGGTCCAGGTTCTTCTTCGAGGTCTCCGGGAAGATGTCGGGGACGGGCTCGTTCACTGTCACGCTGGGTTCCTCCGAACCGTGAGGAGGTGAGCCGGCTCGGCTGAGGGATCGAGCCGGACGTAGTTGTGCCGGCCCCAGGTGTAGACGGCGCCGGTGAGCTCGTCGTGCACCGCGTACGGGCCGTCGCCGTCGAGGGTGACGGTGGCCTCCTGGACCTGGTACGGGTCGAGGTTGACCACGGTGACGACCTGGTCGGCGAGGCCCTCGGGGGTGGTCGCGGTCTTGGAGTAGGCGAGCACCTGGTCGTTGTCGGTGGGGTGGAAGCGCAGGTTGCGCAGCTGCTGCAGGGCGGGGTGGCGCCGGCGCAGCCGGTTCAGCACGGTGAGCAGCGGGGCGAGGGAGTCGGTACGGGCCCAGTCGCGCGGGCGCAGCTCGTACTTCTCCGAGTGCAGGTACTCCTCGGATCCCGGGTGGGCCGGCTCGTTCTCGTACAGCTCGAAGCCGGCGTAGACGCCGTAGCTGGGGGAGAGGGTGGCGGCGAGCACGGCGCGGACGGCGAACGCGGCCCGGCCGCCGTGCTGGAGGTAGCCGTGCAGGATGTCCGGGGTGTTGGCGAAGAAGTTGGGCCGCATGTAGGCGGCGGCGTCACCGGTGAGTTCGGTGAGGTACTCGGTGAGTTCCGTTTTGGTGGTGCGCCAGGTGAAGTACGTGTACGACTGGTGGAAGCCGATCTTCCCCAGGGTGTGCATCATCGCGGGCCTGGTGAAGGCCTCCGCCAGGAACACGACGTCCGGGTCGGTGCGGGCGATGTCGGCGAGCACGTTCTCCCAGAACACCACCGGCTTGGTGTGCGGGTTGTCGACCCGGAAGATCCGAACGCCGTGGGACATCCAGAACCGGAGGATCCGGATGGTTTCCTTGACGATTCCATCCATGTCCTGGTCGAAGTTGACCGGATAGATGTCCTGGTACTTCTTCGGAGGGTTCTCGGCGTACGCGATGGTGCCGTCCGCGCGGTGGTTGAACCATTCCGGGTGCTTGTTCACCCACGGGTGGTCGGGGGAGCACTGGAGGGCGAAGTCCAGCGCCACCTCCAGGTGCAGGTCCCGGGCCTCGGTGACGAAGTGGTCGAAGTCCTCGATGGTGCCGAGGTCCGGGTGGATCGCGTCGTGGCCGCCCTCCGGGGAGCCGATCGCCCACGGCGAACCGACGTCGTGCGGACCGGCCGTCAGGGTGTTGTCCGGGCCCTTGCGGAAGGCTCGTCCGATCGGGTGGACCGGCGGCAGGTAGACCACGTCGAAACCCATCGCGGCGACGGCCGGCAGCCGCTCGGCGGCGGTGCGCAGGGTGCCCGAGCGCGGCGGCTCGACGCCGCCAGGGTCCACCACCGCGCCCTCCGACCGGGGGAAGAACTCGTACCAGGAGCCGTACAGCGCGCGCTCGCGGTCCACCTGGAGCGGCAGCGGGCGGGAGGCGCTGAGCAGTTCGCGCAGCGGGTGGCGGTCCAGCAGTTCCAGCACCTCGGGGGCGAGCGCGGCGGCCAGCCGGGACAGCGGCGGCAGCCCGGGGTCGCGCAGCGCGTCGGCGGCGGCCAGCACGTGCGCCCGGCCCTCCTTCTTCGGCACCCCGTTCGCCGCCTGCTCCAGCAGTCGGGCGCCCTCCTCCAGGACCAGCACAGTGTCGATCCCGGCGGGCAGCTTCACGGCGGCGGTCCGGCGCCAGGTGGCGATCGGGTCGCTCCAGGCCTCGACCAGGTACGACCAGCGGCCGGGGGCCGTCGGAGTGACGTGCGCGCCCCAGCGGTCGGTGCCCTCGGCCAGCTCGCGCATCGGTGTCCACGGGCCGCTGCGGCCGCGCGGGTCGCGCAGCACCACGTTGGCGTTGACGGCGTCGTGGCCCTCGCGGAACACGGTCGCGGTGACCAGGAAGGTCTCGCCGACGACGGCCTTGGCCGGGCGGCGGCCGGAGTCGACGAGGGGGCTGACGTCCAGGACGGGGATGCGGCCGATCACGGTGTCGCTCTCTGTCGTCTTGCGGGCGGCGGGCTTGCGGGCGGGGGCCTTGCGCGGCGCGGCGTCGGCGGTGGCCTCGGCGGCGTCGGCGGTGGCCTTCGCGGTGGCGGCGGCGCGGCGCGTCGTGGTGGTGCGCCTGCGCGGTGTCGCCGACCGGCCCTCCTCGGACCCGGGTTCTCGGGCCGCGCCGGTCGGCTCGCCGTGGACCGCCCCGGCCCGCGGCGCCGGCATCGCCGGATCCGTCCGAGTGTCAGAATCCATCCGTCCGGCGGATTCCGCGACCGCTGCGTCGATGGCGTCGGCCACCGGTGTGGACTGGTCCCGCGTGTCGCCGTGCATGTCAAACTCCTGCCCGAGATCGGCGGCAGCTCCCGCGGGCCGGGATGGGCCAGGGGAGTACCGGGAGGACTGCTGGGTGGGGAGGACGTGCGACCGGAAGCCTGCCCGCGTCGCTGTCCCCGGCAACCTGCCCGGCGCCCGCCGAGCCCGCGGCGGGACGCCCGGAGCCCGTGCGCGTCCCGGCGCGCGCCTCCAGGGGCACGCCCCTGGGCGACCCGGTCCACCCGTGAACGAGCAGGCCGGGTACGAGGACACGCGTCGGTGCGCGGTGGGCGCCGAATGGGCTAAGAAGAAGGGGAACGATCAACGCGAAAAGGATTCGGACGTGCTGCTTCAAGGCGGACGCCACCCGCCGCCGCACTCCCCGCAGCATCAACGACCTTGAGTCATCCTCGCACCGGGGACAAGACTTTTGCAGCGGTACGACAGTAGTTTCGGGCTTTGTCCTGAGCGGATGAGCCATCGGAAATGGACCTGTTCCACAGTGTTCATGCATTGGTAGCGCGGGCCCCCGGAATGTGCGCCTCGCGCGCCCCCCGTGCAGCCCAATGCGCCGAATGCGATCTCATCAATAGGCCGAACGGATGCCCAATAGCCCACTTGACGCACGGTCATGACGGCCATCGCGGCTACGCTTCACGCCGTGAAGGCAATCCGCAGATTCACCGTCCGCACCGTCCTGCCCGAACAACTCCAGCCGCTGCACGAGCTGGCCCTCAACCTGCGCTGGTCCTGGCACCCCGAGACCAGGGACCTCTTCCGGTCCGTGGACCCGGAGGTCTGGGCCGCGACCGGCGAGGACCCGGTGCGGCTGCTCGGGGAGGTCCCGGCCGCCCGGCTCGCCGCACTCGCCGCCGACCGGCGGTTCCTGCGCAGACTCGGCGATCTCGCCGACGACCTGCGCGAGTACCTGAGCGGCCCCCGCTGGTACCAGACCCAGCAGGAGGCCGGCGCCACCCCGCCGCCCGCCGCCGTCGCCTACTTCTCCCCCGAGTACGGCATCGCCGCCGCGCTGCCCCAGTACTCCGGTGGCCTGGGCATCCTGGCCGGCGACCACCTCAAGGCCGCCAGCGACCTCGGCGTCCCGATCATCGGCGTCGGGCTGTTCTACCGGCACGGCTACTTCCGCCAGTCCCTCGACCGGGACGGCTGGCAGCAGGAGCGCTACCCGCTGCTCGATCCGGACGAACTCGCGGTCAGCCTGCTCCGGGAGGGTGACGGCACCCCCGCCCGGGTCGACCTCGCCCTGCCCGGCGGCCGCACCCTGGCCGCGCACCTCTGGAAGGCCCAGGTCGGACGGGTGCCGTTGCTGCTGCTCGACTCCGACATCGAGGCCAACTCGCCGGCCGAGCGCGACGTCACCGACCGGCTCTACGGCGGCGGCAGCGAGCACCGGCTGCTCCAGGAGATGCTGCTCGGCATCGGCGGCGTCCGCGCCGTCCGCGCCTACTGCCGGCTCACCGGGCACCCCGCCCCCGAGGTCTTCCACACCAACGAGGGCCACGCCGGCTTCCTCGGCGTCGAACGGATCCGCGAACTCGTCGCCGACGATGCGGCCGGCCTGGACTTCGCCGCCGCCCTGGAGTCCGTCCGGGCCGGCACCCTGTTCACCACCCACACGCCCGTCCCGGCCGGCATCGACCGCTTCGACCGCGAGCTGGTCGCCCGGCACTTCGGCGGCGACGCCGCGCTGCCCGGAGTCCCGGTCGAACCGGTGCTGGCGCTCGGCGCCGAGACCTGGCCCGGCGGGGACCCGAAGCTCTTCAACATGGCCGCCATGGGCCTGCGGCTCGCCCAGCGCGCCAACGGGGTGTCCACTTTGCACGGCGAGGTCAGCCGCTCCATGTTCAACGGCCTCTGGCCCGGATTCGACGCCACCGAGGTGCCGATCACCTCGGTCACCAACGGCGTCCACGCCGCCACCTGGATCGACCCGGCGGTCGTGCGGCTCGGCGCCGCCGAGATCGGCGCCGACCGTGCCGAGGACGCCATGACCACCGGCGACGCCAAGCGCTGGACGGGCCTGGAGCGGATCGGCAACACCGAGATCTGGGACCTGCGCCGCAGCCTGCGCGCCCAACTGGTCGACGAGGCCCGCCGCCGGCTGCGCGACTCCTGGCGCCAGCGCGGCGCCGGCGAGGCCGAACTCGGCTGGGTCTCCTCGGTGCTCGACCCGGACGTGCTCACCATCGGCTTCGCCCGCCGGGTGCCCTCGTACAAGCGGCTCACCCTGATGCTGCGCGACCCGGACCGGCTGCGCGCCCTGCTGCTGCACCCCGTCCGGCCGGTCCAGATCGTGGTCGCCGGCAAGGCCCACCCGGCCGACGACGGCGGCAAGCGGCTGATCCAGCAGATGGTCGCCTTCGCCGACGACCCGGCCGTCCGGCACCGGATCGTCTTCCTGCCGGACTACGACATGGCGATGGCCCGGCACCTCTACCCGGGCTGCGACGTCTGGCTGAACAACCCGCTGCGCCCGCTGGAGGCCTGCGGCACGTCCGGGATGAAGGCCGCGCTCAACGGCTGCCTCAACCTGTCCGTCCTGGACGGCTGGTGGGACGAGTGGTACGACGGCCAGAACGGCTGGGCGATCCCCACCGCCGACGAGACCGGCGGCGTGCTCGACCCGGAGAGCAGCGAGGCCGAGCACCGCGACGACATCGAGGCCGCCGCGCTGTACGACCTGATCGAGGCGCAGGTCGCCGGCCGGTTCTACGACCGGGGCACGGACGGGCTGCCGCACCGCTGGATCTCCATGGTCCGGCACACCCTGGTCACCCTCGGGCCCAAGGTGCTGGCCGGGCGGATGGTCCGCGAGTACGTCGAACGGCTGTACACCCCGGCGGCGCTGGCCCAGCGGGAGCTGGCCGGCGCGGCCTACCGCGGCGCGCGGGAGCTGGCCGAGTGGAAGGCGCGGGTCCGCGAGGGCTGGCCGGCCGTGCGGGTCGAGCACGTCGAGGCGGACTGTCCGGACGAGGCGCAGGAGCTGGGCAGCGCGCTGTCGCTGCGGGTGCAGGTCGCGCTCGGGACGCTGGACCCGGGCGACGTCGAGGTGCAGGCGGTGTCCGGCCGGGTGGACGAGTCGGACGGCATCTCGGATGCCTGCGTGCTCGCCCTCAAGCCCGTCGGCGGGTCCGACCTGGACGGACGGACCCGCTACGAGGGCTCGCTGGAGCTGTGCCGGACCGGGCCGTTCGGCTACACCGTCCGGGTGCTGCCGGCCCACCCCCGGCTGGCCTCCCCGGCCGAGCTGGGGCTGGTCGCCCTGCCCGCCGAGTCGGCGGGGATGGACGCGGGGGTGCTGCGCTAGGGCTGCGCTGGCGGGACGGCCTAGACCAGGCTGTCCCGCCAGGCCTGGTGGAGGGCGGCGAAGCGGCCGGAGCCGTCGACCAGCTCCTGCGGGGAGCCGTCCTCGACGATCCGGCCCTGGTCCATCACCAGGACGCGGTCGGCGATCTCCACGGTGGAGAGCCGGTGCGCGATGATCACCGCCGTCCGGCCGGCCAGCACCGTGCGCATGGCCCGCTGGACGGCCTGCTCGCCGGGGACGTCCAGCGAGCTGGTCGCCTCGTCGAGGATCAGCACCGCCGGGTCGGCGAGCAGGGCACGGGCGAAGGCGACCAGCTGGCGCTGCCCGGCGGAGATCCGGCCGCCGCGCTTGCGCACGTCGGTGTCGAAGCCGTCCGGGAGCGCGGCGATGAACTCGTGGGCGCCGATGTCCCGGGCGGCCTGCTCGACCTCCTCGCGGCCGGCGCCGGGGCGGCCGATCGCGATGTTCTCGGCGACGGTGCCGGAGAACAGGAAGGACTCCTGGGTCACCATCACCACGCCGCGGCGCAGCTCGGGGGTGGCGAGGTCGCGCAGGTCCACGCCGTCCAGCCGGATCCGGCCGTCGGTCGGGTCGTAGAAGCGGGCCAGCAGCTTGGCGACCGTCGACTTGCCCGCGCCGGTCGCGCCGACCACCGCCACCGTCTGCCCGGCCGGGATCACCAGGTCGAACGGCGGCAGCACCTCCTTGCCGGTGCGGTAGGCGAAGCGGGTGTCCTCGAAGCGGACCTCGCGCCCCTTGCCGGCGGCCGCCGGCAGCTCGGTGGGCTCGGCCGGTTCGGCGACGGTCGGCTCGTGGGCGAGCAGGCCGGCGATCTTCTCCAGCGCGGCCGCGGCCGACTGGTAGCTGTTCAGGAACATCGCCAGCTGGTCGATCGGGTCGTAGAGCCGGCGCAGGTAGAGCACGAAGGCGGTGAGCACGCCCAGTTCCACCGTGCCGTCGGCGACCAGGTAGGCGCCGAGCAGCACCACGCCGGTGGTCCACAGGTTGGCGGTGGCGCGGGAGAGGCCGACGTAGCGGGCGATCTCCAGCAGGCCGTCCGCCGTCGCGGTGGCGGACTGCCGGTTGACCAGGGCGAAGGCGTCGTCGTTGGCCTGCTCGCGGCGGAAGGCCTGCACCGGGCGGATGCCGTTCATGGTCTCGGTGAAGCGGACGATCAGCGAGGCGGCCGAGGTGCGGGAGCGCCGGTAGACCCGGCGAGAGCGGCGGCGGAAGGAGCGGGCGATCAGCGCCAGCGGCAGCACCGACACCAGTGAGACCAGGCCGAGTCGCCAGTCCAGCACCAGGAGCAGCACCGAGATGTAGCAGACCGAGAGGAAGACGGTCAGCAGCTCCTGGAGGCCCTCGGAGAGCAGCTCGCGCAACGCGTCCACGTCGCTGGTGGCGCGGGAGATGATCCGGCCCGAGGTGTACCGCTCGTGGAAGTCCAGGCTCAGCCGCTGGGCGTGCCGGAAGATCCGGCCGCGCAGCTCCAGCAGGATGTCCTGGTTGACCCGGGCGCTGATCTTGATGAACGCCCACTGCAGCACCGGGCTGATCAGCGCGCAGGCCAGGTAGGCGCCGACCACCGCGATCAGCGGGCCGGAGTCGTGCTCGCGCAGCGCCGGGATGCCGCGGTCCATCGCGACGGCGACCAGCAGCGGGCCGGACTGCAGCGCGGCCTGCTGGACGAGGATCACCACCATCGCGACGGCGATCCGGGCGCGGTGCGGGCCGAGCAGCGAGCGCAGCAGTGCCCGGGGCGCGCCGGGCGGGACGGGGATGTCCTCCTCGTCGGCCGGGGGCGGCGGCAGCCGTTCCTCGGCCGGATCGGCGGTCTCCCGCTCGGCGGGGCCGGCGGGCGAGACGGTGGTGGTCATCGGGTGGTGCCCCCCTCGGAGATCAGGGCGGTCTCGGGTACGAGGGCGGCCTCGCCCGACATCAGTTCGCGGTAGTGCGCGCAGTCGCGCAGCAGTTCCTGGTGGGTGCCGACGGCCTCGATCCGGCCGTCGGAGAGCACCGCGACCCGGTCGGCGAGCAGTACGGTGCTCGGGCGGTGGGCGACCACCAGGGCGGTGGTGGCGCCGAGGACCTCGCGCAGCGCCCGTTCGACCAGTGCCTCGGTGTGCACGTCGAGGGCGGAGAGCGGGTCGTCCAGCACCAGGAAGGCCGGGTCGCCGACCACCGCGCGGGCCAGCGCGAGACGCTGGCGCTGGCCGCCGGACAGGCTCAGGCCCTGCTCGCCGACCTCGGTGTCCACGCCCTCGGGGAGCTTGTCCACGAAGGCGGCCTGGGCGGTGGCCAGGGCGGAACGAAGCTGCTCCTTGCCCGCGCCGGGCGCGCCCATCAGGACGTTCTCCCGGACGGTGGCGGAGAACAGGGTGGGCTCCTCGAAGGCGACGGCCACGAGTTCGCGCAGCCGCTCCCGGGGGAGGTCGCGGATGTTCCGGCCGTCCAGGGTGATGGCGCCGGCGGTGGCCTCGTGGAGGCGGGGGAGCAGCGCGGTGAGGGTGGTCTTGCCGCTGCCGGTGGCGCCGACCAGGGCCATCGTCTCGCCGCTGCGGATGTGCAGGTCGATGCCGGCCAACAGGTCGGGGGTGTCGTCGGGGGCGTCGGGGTAGCGGAAGCGGACGTCGGTGAAGCGGATGCCGTCGGGGGTGGGGCCGAGGCCGTCGGCGGTGCCCGTATCGGCGCTCTCGGGCTCGTCCAGCACCTCGAAGAAGCGGTCGGTGGCGGTGGCGGCCTCGTTGGCGTAGGCGAGCAGCCAGCCCAGGGACTCGACCGGCCAGCGCAGCGCGAGCGCGGTGGAGAGGAAGGCGACCAGGGTGCCGGCGCTCAGCTCGTCGTGGGCGACCAGGTAGGCGCCGACGGCGAGGGCGCAGCCGAGGGCGATCTCGGGCAGGCCGACGATGACCGCCCAGAGGTTGGCGAGCAGCCCGGCCTTGCGCAGTTCGGTGCGGCGCAGGTCGTGGGACTGGGCGCGGAAGCGCTCGGCCATCGAGCGGTGGCGGCCGAAGGCCTTGAGGATGCGGATGCCGAGGACGGACTCCTCGACGACGGTGGCGAGGTCGCCGTTCTGGTCCTGGGCGCGGCGGGCGGCGCCGGAGTAACCGGACTCGAAGCGCCGGGTGAGCAGGAACAGCGGGACGGAGGGCAGCAGGGTGATCAGCGCCAGCCGCCAGTCCTGGGTGAACATCACCACCGTGCCGGCCAGGAACATCACCGAGTTGACGATCAGGAAGACCAGCGGGAAGGCCAGAAACAGCCGCATGGTGTACATGTCGGCGGTGGCCCGGGAGAGCAGCTGGCCGGAGCCCCAGCGCTCGTGGAAGGAGATCGGCAGCCGCTGGAGCTTGGCGAAGAGGTCGCCGCGCATGGCCGTCTCCAGCCCGGCCAGTGGTCGGGCCAGGATCACCCGGCGGGTGTAGAACAGTGCGGCCTCGACCAGGCCGAGCAGCAGCAGCAGGCCCACCAGCGGCCACAGCCCGCGCAGGTCGTGTTGGGCGAGCGGGCCGTCGACGATCCGGCCGAGGATCAGCGGGACGCCGAGGACGCTCAACATGGCGAGCGCGGCGGCGGTCGCCGAGGTGGCCAACTGGCGGCGGACGGCCCGGGCGTAGGGCCACAGGCGCAGCAGGGAGCGGACCGTGGAGCGGTGCCCGGTCGCGGTGTCGTCGTGTTGTCGGTTCTCGGCCATCGTCGTGAGGGTAGGACGAGGCCGCGTCATTTCTCATCAGGTTTTTCACCCCTGACAGGGCTCTTCGGCGAGAACCGGCCACCCGTACGGGTGGGGCACGGGTGAACGGTGGTGCGGGCGGGGCCGGTTGAGCGGGCCGGACCGCGCGCCGGGCGCGTCTCGGGCGCCTCTTGCGCGGTCGAGGTCCGTCAGGAGGCCTGGGCGGGTGCCCGCAGCAGCCGCAGCGAGCGCCCGCCGAGCACCACGGCGCCCCGCGGACGCGGCTCGCCGGTGCCCGCGGCGGCCGTGTCGACCACCGTCCGGTACGCCGCCTCCGGCGCGGCCCAGGGCTCGCCGGGCAGGGTGAACACCACCGGTTCGTGGCCGGCGTTGAGCAGCAGCAGGAAGCTGTCGTCCCGCGAGGGCCGCCCGGTCTCGTCCCGTTCGGACATCGCGGTGCCGGACAGCAGCATGCCGAGGCAGGCGGTCGGGGCGAACCAGTCGGCCTCGGTCATCTCCTTGCCGAGCGGGGTGAACCAGGCGAGGTCCGGCTGGCCGCCGGGGGCGGCGGCCCGGCCGGAGAAGAACGCCCGCTGGCGCAGCACCGGGTGGGCCCGGCGCAGCCGGATCAGCCGGGCGGTCAGCTCGCTCAGCTCCCGCCAGCCGGGTTCGGCGCCCTCGGCGAGCAGCGACCAGTCCAGCCAACTGGCCTCGTTGTCCTGGCAGTAGGCGTTGTTGTTGCCGCGCTGGGTGCGGCCGAACTCGTCCCCGGCGGTGATCATCGGGACGCCGGTGGAGAGCAGCAGGGTGGCCATCAGGTTGCGCAGTTGGCGCAGCCGCAGGGCGTTCACCTCCGGGTCGGTGGTCTCGCCCTCGACGCCGTGGTTCCAGGAGCGGTTGTCGTCGGTGCCGTCCCGGTTGGCCTCGCCGTTGGCCTCGTTGTGCTTGCGGTCGTAGCTGACCAGGTCGCGCAGGGTGAAACCGTCGTGCGCGGTCACGTAGTTGACGGAGGCGTACGGGCGGCGGCCACCGCGCTGGTACAGGTCGGAGGAGCCGGACAGCCGGTAGCCCAGCTCGCGCACGTCCGGACGGGCGCCGCGCCAGAAGTCCCGTACGGTGTCGCGGTACTTGTCGTTCCACTCGGCCCACAGCGGCGGGAAGCCGCCGACCTGGTAGCCGCCCGGACCGACGTCCCAAGGCTCGGCGATCAGCTTCACCCGGCTGAGCAGCGGATCCTGGGAGACGGCGGCGAGGAAGGGGTGGTCCATGTCCACCCCGTCGGTGCCGCGGGCGAGGGCGGCGGCGAGGTCGAAGCGGAAGCCGTCCACGCCCATCTCGGTGACCCAGTACCGCAGCGAGTCGGTGACCAGCCGGACCACCTGCGGGCGGCGGGTGTCCAGGGTGTTGCCGCAGCCCGTGTAGTCGGCGTAGCCGCGCGGGCGGTGCGGGGCCTGCCGGTAGTAGGCGGCGTTGTCGATGCCGCGCAGCGAGAGCATCGGGCCGAGCTCGGCGCCCTCGGCGGTGTGGTTGAACACCACGTCGAGGATCACCTCGATCCCGGCGGCGTGCAGGGCGCGGACCATCCGCTTGAACTCGCCGACCTGGCCGCCCCGCGAGCCGGCCGCGGAGTAGCCGGCGTGCGGGGCGAAGTAGCCGATCGTGTTGTAGCCCCAGTAGTTGACCAGGCCGCGTGCCTGCAGGTGGTCCTCGCTGGCGTACTGGTGGACCGGCAGCAGCTCGACGGCGGTCACGCCGAGCCGGGTCAGGTGGGCGATCGCGGCCGGGTGGGCCAGGCCCGCGTAGGTGCCGCGCAGCTCCGGCGGGACGTCGGGGTGGCGCATGGTGAACCCGCGCACGTGCAGTTCGTAGAGGACCGTCTCGGCCCACGGGGTCTTCGGCCGGTGGTCGTCGTACCAGTCGTCGTCATCGTGGACGACCACGGATCTGGGCACGTAGTCGGCCGAGTCGCGGTTGTCCCGGACGGTGTCGGCGACGTCCGGCTCCGGCCAGTTGCGGACGGCGGCGCAGACCGCGTCGTGGCTGGTGTAACAGCCGTCGACGGCCCGGGCGTACGGGTCGAGCAGCAGCTTCGCCGGGTTCCAGCGGGCGCCGGTCCACGGGTCCCACCGGCCGTGCACCCGGAAGCCGTACCGGGTGCCGGGGCGGACGCCGGGCAGGAAGCCGTGCCAGATCTGGAAGTCCTGCTCGGTGAGGCGGTGCCGGCTCTCCCGGCCGTCCTCGTCGAACAGGCAGAGGTCGACCGCCTCGGCGCCGGCCGCCCAGAGCGCGAAGTTGGTGCCCTGGCCGCCCTGTTGGTCGGTCCGGAAGCGCGCGCCGAGCGGCTGCCAGCTGCCGGGCCACGGTGGCTCGGCAGTGTCCCCGCCGGGCGGCCGCACTCCGGCTTCCAGCTCCTGCCCTGACGCCATGGCCGTACCCTCCCTGGACGGGGTGTCCCGGACCCCGTTCACTTCCTCTTTCCCGGATTGCGCAGATCGGAAGCGGCTGAACGGGGGCTTACCGGCGGATGGCGGCTGATGGATGGGGGGATTTCGGGCCGCTCCGCGTGTCCCCGCCGTGATTGCCCTCGTTGTTCCCGGTATCGGACGTGGACAGTGGGAGGCCCCGGAATGCGGCGCCGAGGACGGGTGTGGGCGCGGCGGGCGGCGGCGGTGGCCTGGGGCCTCGCCGTCCTGACGGGGTGCGGCGGCTCCCCGGCGGCCCCGGGGCAGGACGCCGCCGGGCCGGGGGCGCACACCCCGCCCCCGCCGCCGTCCCGGGCGGTCGTCGCGACGCTGCCCGCCGACGGCGCCCAGGACGTGCCGCCCGAGGGCCCGGTCCGGGTGACCGCGGCACAGGGCCGGTTGGTCACCGTCCGGTTGGCGGACACCAAGGGCGCCGAGGTCCCCGGCACGATCGCCCCGGACGGTGCCACCTGGACGCCCGACGGCCCGCTGCCGCTGGGCACCGCGTACACCCTGGACGCCGTCGCCGAGGACGACCAGGGTCAACGGGCGGCCCAGCACTCGGCGTTCTCGACGATGACCCGGGCGCACACCTTCGTCGCCTTCTTCACCCCGGAGGACGGCTCCACGGTCGGCGTCGGCATGCCGGTGTCGCTGCGCTTCAGCCGGCCGATCACCGACCGGGCGGCGGTGGAGAAGGCCGTCCAGGTGAGCGCCGACCCGCCCGTCCCGGTGGCCGCGCACTGGTTCGGCAACCAGCGGTTGGACGTCCGCCCGCAGCAGTACTGGGCGGCCGGCACCAAGGTGACGGTGGCGCTGCGGATGAAGGGTGTGCAGGGCGCACCGGGCGAGTTCGGCACCCAGACCAAGGACCTGCACTTCACCATCGGCCGGGCCCAGGTCTCCACCGTCGACCTGGACGCGCACACCCTGACCGTCCGGGCCGGCCAGGGCGGCCGGGTGGTGCGGGTGCTCAAGGTGTCCGGCGGCAGCCCCGACCACACCACCTACCGGGGGGTGATGGTGGTGTCGGAGAAGTACAAGGTGACCCGGATGAACTCGCAGACCGTCGGGATGGGCGACGAGTACGACATCAAGGACGTGCCGCACGCGATGCGGCTGACCACCTCCGGCACCTTCCTGCACGGCAACTACTGGGCGGATCCCGAGGTGTTCGGCACCGCCAACACCAGCCACGGCTGCATCGGCCTGGTCGACGCCAAGGGCGGCGCGAGCAAGGACTCCCCGGCGGGCTGGTTGTTCGAGCACACCGTTCCGGGGGACGTGGTGGAGGTGAAGGCCTCCGCCGGGGACTTCGTGCCGCCGCAGAACGGCCTCAACGGCTGGAACGTGCCGTGGGAGCAGTGGGTGGCCGGCAGTGCCCTCGGTCCCGTCTCGGCCGCCGCCGGCTCCACCCCGCAGTAGTCGATCTTCACTGCCGGTTCACCCCCGCTCCACCCACCTCCGCCCGGGGCTCGCTCAGACGGCCCGGCTATCCTGCTCCGGCGCGCCCTGACCCGGCGCGAAAGATCGACGCCCGGTGCAACTCATGGGGGCACTCAACGCGTCAAGGGAGTGAATACCGGGAGGGGAGAAACCGTGAAGACGGGGAAGACGGCCGGCGCCGCGATACGTACCACCAGCCGCTACGGGCGCAGGGGTGCGATGGCGTTGGTCATGGGTGGGGTGCTGCTGCTCACCGCGGCCTGCAACGACGACAAGGGCGGCGGCACGAGCGGCGGGGGCGACAACGCGGCGCCCGCGGCGACGGCGGGTGCGGGCGGGACGGCGGGTGCGTCAGCGGAGCCGAAGACCTCGGCCGCGGTGCTGGCGGTCGAGCCGAAGGACGGTGCCCAGGACGTGGCGCCGAGCAACGCGCTGCAGGTGTCCGTCTCGAACGGCAAGCTCACCGCGGTCGACGTGACGGACAAGAACGGCAAGCCGGTCGAGGGGGCGATCACCCCGGACGGCACCGGCTGGAAGCCCGCCGCCGCGCTCACCGTCGGCATGGCGTACAAGGTGAACGCGCAGGCCAAGGACGCCGAGGGCCTGGTGGCCGCGTCCACCACCTCGTTCACCACGCTGACGCCGGACAAGAAGGTCTCCACCAACGACAACATCAGCGACGGCGGCACCTACGGCGTCGGCATGATCGTCTCGGTGAACTTCAGCAAGAACGTCAAGAACAAGGACGCCGTCCTCAAGGGCATCACCTTCGAGAGCGACAACGGCACCGAGGTGAAGGGCCACTGGTTCGGTGACAACCGGCTGGACTTCCGTCCGGCCGAGTACTGGAAGCCGGGTACCAAGGTCACCATCAAGTACCGGCTGAAGAGCGTCGAGGTCGCCCCGGGCGTCTACGGCGACGTGGACAAGGACGAGCCGTTCACCGTCGGCCGCTCCCAGATCTCCACCGCCGACGCCAAGTCGCACCAGATGACGGTCGAGCGGGACGGCAAGAGCACCACCGTGCCGGTCACCCTGGGCGCGGACGCGACGCCGTCCTGGGGCGGGACCATGGTGGTCATGTCCAAGGAGAAGGTCACCCGGATGAACTCGCAGACCGTCGGTCTCGGCGGCGAGTACGACATCCAGGACGTGCCGCACGCGATGCGGCTGACCACCTCCGGCACCTTCGTGCACGGCAACTACTGGGCCAACCCGTTCGGCAAGACCAACGCCAGCCACGGGTGCGTCTCGATGGCGGACGAGAAGGGCGGCAGCGACACCTCGGTCGCGGGCAAGTTCTTCAACGACTCGATGGTCGGTGACGTGGTCAAGATCGTGAACACCAAGGAGAAGACCGTCGCGCCCTCCAACGGGCTGGGCGGCTGGAACGTGGCCTGGGCGAACTGGTAATCCCTGCCCGCCGACGGCCCGGATAGTCCCGGTTCGTCGGCGCGGTACGGACGAGCGGCCCGATCCTCACCCGTTGGGGTCGGGCCGCTCGCGTTTCGGGAGCGCCCCGGCCCTCGAATGGCGCAACCTTTCCGGGGGCCGGTGCGTGTAGTGGTCGGGTTCGCCGTGCTGGTGAGGTCGGCCGTGTCGGTGTGGTCCGTCGTGTTGGTGGGGTCCGCGGGGGTTCCTCCGCGGAGGGTTCAGAGGGAGGGATCGACGTTGAGGTCGATACGCAGAGTGGTGGCCGTCGGTCTGGTCGGCGGGGCGATGGTGCTGACGGCCGCGTGCGGTGGCGGCGGGAGCGGGAGCGGGAACGGGGGCGGAAGCGTGGCCAAGGCGGACCTGGGGGCCGGCGCGGCCGCCGGGACGGCCGCTCCGACCGCGACGCCCAGCAGTGCGGCGCCGAAGGCGTCCCAGGCCGCGGTGACCATCGCGCCGCAGGCCGGCGCGGTGGACGTCGCGCCCGACGCGCTCAAGGTCGGTGCGACCGGCGGCAAGCTCACCACCGTCAAGGTCAGCGACAAGAGCGGCAAGGAGGTACCCGGCACGATCGCCGCCGACGGCTCCAGCTGGACCCCGTCCGCCGGCCTCTCGGTGGGCACCGCCTACCAGGTGAGCGCGATGGCCGCGGACGCCAGCGGCGCGGTCGCCACCGCGGACAGCAGCTTCACCACGCTGACGCCGACGGCCCTCGCCAAGGCCGTCGACAACGTGGACAACGACGCGACGTACGGCGTCGGCATGATCGTCTCGGTGGATTTCAGCAAGGACGTCAAGAACAAGGAGGCGGTCCTCAAGGGCATCACGTTCGAGACCGACAACGGCACCGTGGTCAAGGGCCACTGGTTCGACGACCGCCGGCTGGACTTCCGTCCCGAGAAGTACTGGACGCCCGGCACCAAGGTGACCGTGCACTACCGCCTCAAGAACGTCGAGATCACCCCTGGGGTGTACGGCACCGACCGGGACGAGCCCTTCACGATCGGGCGATCCCAGATCTCGACGGTTGACGCCGCCGCGCACCGGATGACCGTCGAGCTGAACGGCCAGGCGTCCGAGATCGACATCACCTCCGGCTCGCCCGAACACCCCACCTGGAACGGCACCATGGTCGTCATGTCCAAGGAGGGCGTGGTGCGGATGCAGTCCAGCACCATGCCCGGCATGACCGGCTCCCCGTACGACCTCCAGGTGCCGCACTCGATGCGGCTCACCACGTCCGGCACCTACGTGCACGGTAACTACTGGAGCAAGGTCATCGGCGAGGACAACGTCAGCCACGGCTGCGTCGGCCTCAAGGACGTCGAGGGCGGCGGCAGTTCCACCTCGATGGGCAAGTTCTACGACGGCTCGATCGTCGGCGACGTGGTGATCGTGAAGAACTCCACGAAGAAGGAGACCCTCGACCCGGCCAACGGTCTGAGTGGCTGGAACCTGGCCTGGAGCGCCTGGTAGCCGGCCGGGGACCGGCTGCTGATCGCCCTGGTCGGGGCGGCTTCGCGGCAACCCGGGCTTGACGCCGACGCGGCCCGGGTTGCCCTCGCCGCGGCTCCTCCGGGGCTTCTTGTCGCTCTCCTGCCGCCCTCCTCTTGCACGCGGCATATGCCGACTCGGGGGAGATCGTTTGCTCATTGTCCGTACGCGGCCGCTTGCGTTCCGCAATGATGGACCGCATGGCGGGTTGGGGCGAAACAGATCAGTCATCAGTTCCCGGGGCCGGAATGGTCGCCGAGGCGTCGTGGATCGATGTCCAGGGCGCGCTGGCGGCGCTGGAACGGCTCAGCTCCGAGGAACTGCAGGAGATGTATTGCGGCAGGTTGGGCGATCAGTCCGTGCCGAACGAGGTACGACTGCCGTCCCGGCCGGAGACCGGCCCGGTGGCCCGCCGGCTGGTGCTGTCGGTCCTGGAGGCCTGGGACCTCCACCAGCACCTGGAGGCCGGGGAGTTACTCACCAGCGAACTGGTCTCCAATGCCGTTCGGCACGCCGCCGGGCGCACCATCGGGCTCCAGGTGGTCCGCAAGCCCGGCTGGCTCCGCGTCGAGGTCCGGGACTCCTCCCGGGCGTTGCCCTGCATGATCCTCGCCGAGGCGAAGCCGGCCAACGAGCGGGGGAGGGGCCTGCGGGTCGTCGACGACCTGGCCGACCGCTGGGGTGCCGACCTGCTGCCGCGCGGCAAGGGCGTCTGGTTCGAGCTGAAGGTCCGCGAGTTCCGTGAGCGCCCCTGAGGGCTTGCGAAGTCCGCGTGCCGGGGCCTGCGGGTCCGGGCGTCGCGGGTCCGGGCGTCGCGGGTCCGGTGTTGCGGGTCCGGGCGTCCCCCGGAAAACGCGCAGGGCCCCCGAGGTCGCCGTGGTCCGGCGGGTGGGGGCCCCTGCAAGTCATCGCGCCGGCCAAGGGGGTGCGTGCCGCGCGATGGGCGTCGGCCGTGCCAGGTCGGGCCAGCCGAAGTCTCCGCGCCCAGGGCGGCGTGCTGTGGCGCCCGCCGTCGGGCTGCTTCGACTATCGCACGGATCTCAGCATGTGGGCAAACCAGGCGTCTTGGATTGAAAGGTTTGTAACCTAGTTCACCTTTGGATTTTGCATAGGTTAACGCCGCCGCCTGTGAATATTCACGATCGCCCGCATCGGAGGGCTGCGTGGGCGGCTGTTCCGGGCCATCCGCCACCTCCTCCCGGCTACCATCGGCGCGTGAACTCGTACTGGCGCGTCGCGCTGCCACCGCTCAGCGCCTGATCGGGCGCGCGCTGGTGGCTTGAGCCCCGCGACCCTGGCCGGCGCAGACCGCCGCCAGGGGTTTGCCGTGTGCGCCCGTTTCGAAACCAGTCCTCTCTCACGGTTTTCGACGACGGAAGTTCACGACTGTGCCGAACCGCACCACTGTGCCCGCGCCCACCCGCCCGGCCCCCGCCGGGCGCCGTACCAACCCCCTCGACGGGCCGGTCCCGATCCTGGCCACCGCCCTGCTGTGGGGCACCACCGGGACCGCCAGTTCGCTCGCGCCCGCCGGGGCCCCGGCGGCGGGCATCGGCGCCGCCGCGCTCGTCCTCGGCGGGCTGCTGCTCTTCCTCTCCACCCGTAGCGCCCGCGCGCTGCCCCGGACGTGCGGCCGCCGGGAGCGGTGGCTGCTCGTCCTCGGCGCGGTCGCGGTGGTCGGGTACCCGATCAGCTTCTACCCGGCCGTGAGCCGCACCGGCGTGGCGGTGGCCACCGTGATCGCGCTGGGCAGCGCCCCCGTCTTCACCGGCCTGCTCGGCTGGCTCACCCGGCAGGGCCGGCCGACCGGCCGCTGGGCCTGCGCCACGGCGACGGCGGTCGTCGGCTGCGCCGTCCTGGTGCTCGGCCCCGAACTCACCGGCGGCGCCGCGGCGGTGGACGCCACCGGGGTGGTGCTGGCCGCGCTCGCCGGGCTCTCCTACGCCGCCTACTCGCTCGTCGGCGGGAAGCTCATCATGCGCGGGCACCCCTCGGCCGGGGTGATGGGGGCGATGTTCGGCGGGGCGGCGCTCCTCGTCCTGCCGGTCCTGCTGCTCGGCGACGTGCGGTGGATCGGCACTGCGCGCGGCGCGGCGGTGGTGCTCCACCTCGCCGTGATCACCACCTTCCTCGCCTACCGCCTCTTCGGCCACGGCCTGCGGCACACCTCCGCCCAGACCGCCACCACCCTCACCCTCGCCGAACCCGCCGTCGCCGCCGTGCTCGGCGTCGCCGCCCTGGGCGAACGCCTGCCCGCCGTCTCCTGGTCCGGCCTCGCCGTCCTCGCCGCCGGCCTCGCCCTCCTCGCCCTCCCCACCCGCCCGGTTCGCCGCCGCCCCTGACCGGGTCGGACCGTCACGGACCGTCCACCGCGCAGGACGTCGGCCCGTCCGACGTCCTGCGCAGTCGGGGGCGGGGCGGGGGCGGGGTCAGATGCCGAGGTGGGTGGCGATGCCGGTGAGGACGCAGTCGAGGCCGGTTTCGAACTGCCAGGTGGGGTCGTCCTTGCGGGTGGCCTCGTGGAGGTAGCGCTGGTAGGCGGGGTAGCGGCCGGTGTTCATGAGGAAGGACATGCGGGGGGCGAGGGCGGCGCGGGTCTCGTCGCCGCCGGACCAGCCGTGGTCGCGCTGGAGGTCCTGCAGGGCGATCTCGGCGGCGACGGAGCCGTGGACGTAGCCGGTGACGGTGCGGAAGACCGCCATGGTGGTGTCGGCGTCCAGTCCGTGGTCGGCGAGGGCGGCGAAGGCCCGCTCGGGGACGGCCAGTTGGTTGGGGCTGAGGGAGGCGGCGGCGGCGCGGACGGTCCACGGGTGGGCCAGGTTCATGGCGCGCAGGTGGACGGCCAGGATGCGCATGGTGTCGCGCCAGCCGGCGGCCGGGGCGTCCAGGGGGAGCCGGCCGTAGACGAAGTCGACCATCAGCTCGATGAGTTCGTCCTTGCCGGAGACATACCGGTAGGCGGCCATCGGGGCGACGCCGAGGGCGGTGGCGAGCCGGCGCATGGTGACGGCGTCGAGCCCCTCGGTGTCGGCGATCTCGACCGCGGCCTCGGCGATCCGGTACGGGGTGAGGGTGGTGCGCGGTGCGGGCGCCGGGCGGGCGAGGCGCTCCCAGAGTGAGGCCGGGGGCTTGGTCCGGTCGTCGTCCCCGGTGGGGGCCTGCGGGGCGGGCATGGGGCGGGCTCCTTCCGGCTGGGGCTCCCCACCGTACCACTCGCGTGTACGGCGTATCGGTAGTGGACGGCGTACGCGACGATGTGTACGTTGTATCCACCAGATACGGTGTACACAT
This sequence comes from Kitasatospora sp. NPDC087861, assembly GCF_044742585.1. Classification (NCBI taxonomy): domain Bacteria; kingdom Bacillati; phylum Actinomycetota; class Actinomycetes; order Kitasatosporales; family Streptomycetaceae; genus Kitasatospora; species Kitasatospora sp. NPDC087861. The sequence continues at coordinate 65,136 of NZ_JBIUUS010000003.1, read as the reverse complement.
CGTCCCGGAGGGGGACCCCCATGTCCACGGAGAACAAGCGGAACCGGCAGGGCCTGCAGGTCGCGGTCATCGCCGGCAGCACCCGGAACGGCCGGTTCGCGCCCGTCGTCGCCGACTGGCTGCTCGGCCACGTCGCCACGCGCGACGACATGACCGCCGACCTGATCGACCTGGTGGAGACCCCGTTGCCGACCACCTTCCCGTCCTTCGGTGGCGAACTGGAGCCGGGCGCCGCCGAGTTGATCGCCGCCGTCTCGCCCCGGCTGGAATCCGCCGACGCCTTCGTGATCGTCACGCCCGAGTACAACCACAGCTTCCCGGCCCCGCTGAAGAACGCCATCGACTGGCACAATCACCAGTGGCACGGCAAGCCGGTCGGCTTCGTCTCCTATGGCGGACTCTCCGGCGGCCTGCGCGCCGTCGAGCAACTGCGGGTGGTCCTCGCCGAGTTGAACGCCATGACGATCCGCAACACGGTCAGCTTCCACGGTGCCGCCCAGTGCTTCGACGCCGACGGCAAGCCGCTGGAGCCGGCCGCCGACGCCGCCGCCAAGACCATGCTCGACCAACTCGCCTGGTGGGCCGAGGCGTTGCGCGAGGCCCGGCGCGTCCGCCCGTTCGCGGCCTGACCCGGTGGCCCCAGGACGGCGGACGGTGGACCCACCATGGTGACGGAACCGGTCGAGGAGCGCCCCAAGCCGCCGCTGCTCGGCATCCTCGGGCTGATGCTCGGCATCTTCCTCTCCGCCCTCGACGGCCAGATCATCGGCACCGCGCTGCCGACCGTCGTCGGCGACCTCGGCGGGCTGGACCACCTCTCCTGGGTGGTCACCGCCTACCTGCTCACCTCCGCCGCCGCCACCCCGCTCTGGGGCCGGCTCGGCGACCTGTACGGGCGCAAGGGTGCCTACCAGTGGGCGGTGGGCGTGTTCCTGGCCGGTTCGGTGCTGTCCGGACTGGCCCAGAACATGGGCGAGTTGATCGCCTTCCGGGCGGTCCAGGGGGTCGGCGCCGGCGGGCTGATGGTCGGCGCGCTCTCGGTGATCGGGGTGCTCATCCCGGCGACCGACCGGGGGCGGGTGCAGTCGGTGATCGGGGTGCTGATGCCGATCGCCTTCGTCGGCGGGCCGCTGCTCGGCGGCTTCCTCACCGACCGGCTGAGCTGGCGCTGGGCGTTCTACGTCAACCTGCCGGTGGGCCTGTTCGCGCTGGCGGCGGTCGGATTGGGCGTCCGGCTGCGGACGGAACGCGTCCGCGCGCCGTTCGACTGGGCCGGGGTGGCCCTGCTGACCACCGGCATCCTCGCCCTCACCCTGATCGGCAGCTGGGGTGGCGTGACGTACTCCTGGACCTCGCCCTGGATCCTCGGGACGGCGGCCGTCGCGACCATCGCGCTCGCCTGGTTCGCCCGGGTGGAACGGCGTGCGCCCGGACCGCTGATCCCGCCCGCCCTGTTCCGCGACCGCAACTTCACGGTCGCCCAGGTCCTCGGCTTCCTCACCGGCGCGTTGATGCTCGCCCTGGTCGGCTACCTGCCGCAGTACCTGCAGTTCGTGCAGGGCGCCTCGCCGACCACCGGCGGCCTGCTCCTGCTGCCGCTGATGCTCGGCATGATGGGCACCCAACTCCTCACCGCCCGGCTGATGGCCGAGCCCGGCGGCGAGCGGCGCTACCCGCTGCTCGGGGGTGCCCTGGCGGTGGTCGGGGCGGCCCTGCTGCTGCTCCTCGGCACCGGCACCCCGACGGTCCTCGCCTCGGCGCTGACCGCCGTCGCCGGGGTCGGGATCGGCCTGCTCATGCAGAGCACCATGCTGACCTCGATGGGCGCCGTCCAGCCTCGGGACATGGGCGCCGCGATGGGGGTGGTCACCCTGCTCCGCAGCATCGGCGGCTCGCTCGGCATGGCGGCGCTGGGCGCGGTCTACACGGCCCGGATGACGGCCGCCCTCACCGAGCGGCTCGGCGCCGGCCGGAGCGCCCGGCTGACCGGTGGCGGCGAACTCACCCCGGCGGCGCTCACCGGCCTGCCGACCGGCGTCCGGGACGCGGTCGGGGCGGCCGTCACCGACGGCCTGCACGGCGCCGTGGCCGGCGGGGTGGTGCTGGCCGCCGTCGCTACCGCCGTCGCCTGCCTGGCCCGCCCGAGCCGCCGGCCGGGCCTGGGCGTCGGCGCGGACCAGGAGGCCCCGGAGGGCGCGTCGGCCCCGGCGGGGGCGGGCTGACCGTCGGGACGGCGGGCGGGCTCGGCGTGGCCCACGCGATGGGTCGGTTGGGCGCCGTCGCGGCCCGGCTCGAAGCCGAGGGCGAGGGCGACGGCGAGGGCGAGGGTCAGGCCTGACGGGCCACGCGGGGCCCCACCGGCGACGGCGTCGGGTGCGGCCCGGCGGGCGCCGGGGGAGAACGCCACGAGCCTCCGGAGGGATCCCCTCCGGAGGCTCGGTACGGGGCTCAGGCGGTCAGCGCCCAGCCGTCAACGCCCGCCGCCCGGGCGATCAGCACTCGATGACGTTCACGGCGAGGCCGCCGCGCGAGGTCTCCTTGTACTTGATCTTCATGTCGGCGCCGGTCTCCTTCATCGTCTTGATCGCCTTGTCGAGCGAGACGTGGTGCCGTCCGTCGCCGCGCAGGGCCATCCGGGCGGCGGTGACGGCCTTGACCGAGGCCATGCCGTTGCGCTCGATGCAGGGGATCTGGACGAGGCCGCCGACCGGGTCGCAGGTGAGGCCGAGGTTGTGCTCGATGCCGATCTCGGCGGCGTTCTCGACCTGCTCGGGGGTGCCGCCGAGGACCTCGGCGAGGCCGCCGGCGGCCATCGAGCAGGCGGAGCCGACCTCGCCCTGGCAGCCGACCTCGGCGCCGGAGATGGAGGCGTTCTCCTTGAAGAGCATGCCGATGGCGCCGGCCGCGAGGAGGAAGCGGACGATGCCGTCCTCATCGGCGCCCGGGATGAAGTTCAGGTAGTAGTGCAGGACGGCGGGGATGATCCCGGCCGCACCGTTGGTCGGCGCGGTGACCACCCGGCGGCCGGAGGCGTTCTCCTCGTTGACCGCCATCGCGTAGAGGGTCACCCACTCCATCGCGTTGGCCGGGCCGACGCCCTCGGCGCGCATCGCCCGGGCGGCGGCCGCGGCGCGGCGGCGGACCTTGAGGCCGCCGGGCAGGATGCCCTCGCGGGACATGCCGGCCCGCACGCACTCCTGCATGACCTGCCAGATCTCCAGCAGACCGGTTCGGATCTCCTCCTCGGAGCGCCAGGCCTTCTCGTTCTCCAGCATCAGGCCGGAGATGGACAGCCCGGTCTCGCGGGTGAGCCGCAGCAGCTCCTCGCCGGTGCGGAAGGGGTAGCGCAGCGCGGTGTCGTCGGGCTTGACCCGGTCTGCGCCGATGGCGTCCTCGTCGACGACGAAGCCGCCGCCGACCGAGTAGTAGGTCTTCTCCAGCAGCGTGGAACCGTCCGCCGCGAACGCCCAGAGGGTCATGCCGTTGGCGTGGTACGGCAGCGAGCGGCGGCGGTGCAGGATCAGCTGGGTGTCGGGGTCGAAGGCGATGGCGTGGGTGCCGAGCAGGTTGATCCGCTTCTCGGCGGTGATCCGGTCGACGTCCTTGTCCGCCTGGTCGACATCGACCGTGCGGGGGGAGTTGTTCTCCAGGCCGAGCAGGACGGCCTTCGGGGTGCCGTGGCCGTGGCCGGTGGCGCCCAGCGAGCCGTAGAGCTCGGCGCGGACGCTCGCCACCTCGGGCAGCAGGTCCTCGGACCGCAGGCGGCGGGCGAACATCCGGGCCGCGCGCATCGGGCCGACGGTGTGGGAGCTCGACGGGCCGATGCCGATGGAGAAGAGGTCGAAGACGCTGATGGCCACGGGGGGACGTCCTTGTCTGGTCTCGTGGAGGAACGTGCGGGCAGGGCTGCTGACACGGGTCGGGGCACCGCGCGCACTGTCCAGTGTGCGCGGTGCCCCGGGGTCCCAGGTACCGCGGCGGCGTGAGGCCGGTCACCCCGCCCGAAGGATCACCGCAGTGATCGGAGACCGGTCGCTTACAGGTTGGGGTAGAGCGGGTACTTCTCGGCCAGCGCGGTGACGCGGGCCTTGAGCGCGGCGGCGGCGTCCTCGTCGAAGGCGGGCTTGAGCGCCTCGGCGATGATGTCGGCGACCTCGCGGAAGTCCTCGGCCCGGAAGCCGCGGGTGGCCAGCGCCGGGGTGCCGATGCGCAGGCCGGAGGTGACCATCGGCGGGCGCGGGTCGTTCGGGATGGCGTTGCGGTTGACCGTGATGCCGACCTCGTGCAGCCGGTCCTCGGCCTGCTGGCCGTCCAGCTCGCTGTTGCGCAGGTCGACCAGGACCAGGTGCACGTCGGTGCCGCCGGACAGCACCGAGGCACCGGCTTCGGCGACGTCGGCCTGGAGCAGGCGCTCGGCGAGGATCCGGGCACCCTCCAGGGTGCGCTCCTGGCGCTCCTTGAACTCCTCGGACGCGGCGATCTTGAAGGAGACGGCCTTGCCCGCGATCACGTGCTCCAGCGGGCCGCCCTGCTGGCCGGGGAACACCGCGGAGTTGATCTTCTTGGCGTACTCGGCCTTGGACAGGATGACGCCGCCGCGCGGGCCGCCCAGGGTCTTGTGGGTGGTGGTGGTGACCACGTCCGCGTACGGCACCGGGTTGGGGTGCAGACCGGCGGCGACCAGGCCGGCGAAGTGCGCCATGTCCACCATCAGCAGCGCACCGACCTCGTCGGCGATGCGGCGGAACTCGGCGAAGTCCAGCTGGCGCGGGTAGGCGGACCAGCCGGCGATGATCAGCTTCGGCTGGTGCTCCTTGGCCAGGCGCTCGACCTCGGCCATGTCGACCAGGCCGGTCTTCTCGTCCACGTGGTACGCGGCCACGTGGTAGAGCTTGCCGGAGAAGTTGATCTTCATGCCGTGGGTCAGGTGACCGCCGTGGGCCAGGCTCAGGCCCAGGATGGTGTCACCCGGCTGGATCAGCGCGAACATCGCGGCGGCGTTGGCCTGCGCGCCGGAGTGCGGCTGGACGTTGGCGTGCTCGGCGCCGAACAGGGCCTTGATGCGGTCGATCGCGATCTGCTCGACCACGTCGACGTGCTCGCAGCCGCCGTAGTAGCGGCGACCGGGGTAGCCCTCGGCGTACTTGTTGGTGAGCACCGAGCCCTGGGCCTCCATGACCGCCACCGGGGCGAAGTTCTCGGAGGCGATCATCTCCAGGGTGGTCTGCTGGCGGTGCAGCTCGGCGTCGACCGCGGCGGCGATCTCCGGGTCGAGGGCGTGCAGGGACTGGTTCAGAACCGTCATGGTGTGGTCTTCCCGGGAGGAGAGAGAGGGGAGCCGGGGCGGGACGGCCGCCGCGCTGCGGCCGCCCCGTCACAAGAGGGTCAGCCGCCGATGAAGGCGGTGTACTCGTCCGCGCTGAGCAGCTCGTCGGTGGACTCGACCTGGACCTTGAACAGCCAGCCGCCCTCGAAGGGGGCGCTGTTGACCAGGCTGTTGTCGTCCACGACGTCCTGGTTGATCTCGACGATCTTCCCGGTCACCGGGGAGAACAGGTCGCTGACCGACTTGGTGGACTCCAGCTCGCCACAGGACTCGCCCGCGGTCACGTCGTCGCCGACCTCGGGCAGCTGCACGTAGACGATGTCACCGAGCGCGTCGGCCGCGTGGGCGGTGATGCCGACCGTGGAGACACCGTTCTCGGTGGCGGTCAGCCACTCGTGCTCCTTGGTGTACTGCAGGTGCTGGGGGTTGCTCATGGCGTCATTCTCCAGGATGGGAAGCGGGTACGACGAAGCGGGCCGCCGCACGGACGGCTTCGACGTGGGTCTACGGGGGAGGAGGCCTCGGCGGGCGCGCCGGTGGGTCGTCGGCAGGCGCGCCCGCAGGGGCCTCAGCGGGCGCGCTTGTAGAACGGCAGCGCCACGACCTGGACCGGCTCGTGCTTGCCGCGCACGTCCACCGCGACGGTGGTGCCGGGGGCGGCGTGGGCCGCGTCGACGTAGGCGATCGCGATCGGCTTGCCCAGCGTCGGGGACGGGGAGCCCGAGGTGATCCGGCCGATCGGGGCGCCGTCGGCGGAGACCACGGTGTACTCGGCGCGCGGGACGCGCTTGCCCTCGGAGACCAGGCCGACCAGCACCCGCGGCGGGTTGGCCTCGGCCTCGGCGGCGGCCTTCTCCAGCGCCTTGCGACCGATGAAGGCGCCCTCGTTGGTGGTCTTGTCGAAGCGGACGACCCGGCCCAGGCCCGCGTCGAACGGGGTCAGGTCGGTGGAGAGCTCGTGCCCGTACAGCGGCATGCCGGCCTCCAGGCGCAGCGTGTCGCGGCAGGACAGGCCGCACGGGACCAGGCCGTGGCCCTCGCCGGCGGCGGTCAGCGCCTGCCAGATCGCCTCGGCGTCGCCCGGGTTGCAGAAGACCTCGAAGCCGTCCTCGCCGGTGTAGCCGGTGCGGGCGAGCAGCACGTCGCGGCCGGCGACCTGGGCCGGGAGGATCGCGTAGTACTTCAGGCCGGGCAGGTCGGCGTCGGTGGTCCCGGCCAGGATGGCGGTGGACTCCGGGCCCTGGACGGCGATCAGCGCGTAGGTGTCGCGGTCGTCGGTGACGACGGCGTCGAAGCCCTTGGCGCGGGCGATCAGCTCGTCCAGCACCAGCTGGGCGTTGGAGGCGTTGGCGACGACCAGGAAGGCGTCCTCGCGCAGGCGGTAGACGATCAGGTCGTCCAGGATGCCGCCGTTCTCGGCGCAGATCATGGTGTAGCGGGCACGCAGCACGCCCAGCGCGGAGACGAAGCCGACCAGCGCGTGGTCCAGCATCTCGCCGGCCTGCGGGCCGGTGACGGTGATCTCGCCCATGTGGGAGAGGTCGAACAGACCGGCCCGGGTGCGGACGGCGAGGTGCTCCTCGCGCTCGCTGCCGTAGCGCAGCGGCATGTCCCAGCCGGCGAAGTCGGTCATGGTCGCGCCGAGGGCGCGGTGCAGCGCGTCGAGCGCGGTGAGGCGGAGGGACGACATGGCCTGGAACTCCTCGGTCGGGGCACTCATGGGTGCACGCGCCGGAACCGGATCCGCTCGGGGACCGACCCTGCGCGCGGGCATGCGGCGGCGTGGGTCTCCCCATCTGTCGTCGAACCTGAGAGCTTCACCGCCCACCTGCCCGCAGCTGTTTCCAGCATCCAGGACAGCATGGTGGCTTGCACCGTGGGTGGGCGCGCGACAGGGCCGTGCGCCACTTTCCAGATGTGCCTAACCCGTGCGGTAGGGGGGCCTGAGAGATTCCGGGGAGGACTTGCTCCTTCGGCGCCGGCCGTGCCGCCTGACGGGGCACTCCGGGCTCTCCCGCGCGGGTTCGAGCGGCCGGTATGGAGTTGTGGGTCCGGCGGCGCGGCGCGCCGTCGAACGCGCACATCATGGCACGTCCGCGCCGACGGCGGGAGAGGGGGACCGGTCACACGGTGTCGTACCCGCCGGTCACCCCGTCCGGTACCGAACGGGAGCCCGGTCGGGAGCCCTAGACTGCTGCGCGTCGGCGCAGCAGAGGGCGGCCGACCGGCAGAGGGCGGATCAGGCGCGCATGGGGTACCCGGTGGAGCAGCAGCAGGGGTGGGGCAGCCCGGAGTCGGCGCCGCCGGGCGGCGGGTGGCCGGCCAACGAGCTCGAACAGGTGCTGACCGCCGCGCTGGGCGACCCGGGTGCGACGCCGCGGGTGATCGAGGTGCTGGCCCGCAGCCAGGTGTGGATCCCGCTGCCCTCGGGCGGCGACCCGCAGGGGCCGGCGCTGGACCTGCCGACCATCGAGCTGGCCGGCGACCCGTACGTGCCGGTGTTCTCCTCGCAGGAGGTGTTCCTGCGCCAGGCGCCGGGGATGGCCTTCGCGGTGGCGCCGGTCTGGGAGTTCGCCCGCGGGCTGCCGCTGGGCGTGGGAATCGCGGTCAACCCGGAGGCGGCGGTGGGCATCCCGGTGCCGCCGCAGGGCGTGGCGGAGCTGCGGCGCGGCCCGCGTGAGGAGCGCTGGGCGGGCCCGGACCAGGGCGGGCACCAGGCCCAGGAGGAGCCGACCGGCGGCCGGGTGGCGCTGCGCGAGCCGGTGCCGGGCGAGGACCCGGAGTACTTCCTGGCCGCCTGCCGGGCCGAACTGTCGGCCCTGCCCGGAGTGCTGACCGCCCGCCGGGCGCTGGCCAGCGTCGAGGGCGAACCGACCGTGATGTTCGTGGGCGTCCAGTTGGACCCGGCGGCCCCGGCCGACCCGGCCGCGGTGAACGAGGCGCTCGGCCGGGCGCTGGGAACCGCGCCGCTGCCGGGGGGCGTCCACCTCGTACTGCTCGATCTCGCCGATGATCCGGTGGTCGAGTGGCTGCTCACCCGGGTACTCCCCTTCTACGCCCGGGTGTGAGCGACGTTCGTTCGTAGGCACGTCGCCGTGGCGGTGGCCGGTGCCGCGCCATAGGGTGCGTGCAGACGGCCGACGGGTCGGCGGGGTCGAGGAAAGAGGCGCGGCGAGGTGGGCGCATGAGTGCGGGAGCGGTAGCGGGCGGTGCACCGGGGCCCTGGGGCCAGGCATCCGCCGGGCGCCCCGGAGCGGATCCGGGCGCGCTGGAGCGCGCCCTGCGCGAGGTCGCGCCGGAGCGCTACGAGGCGTACGAGCAACTGCTGCACGCGCTGGCCGACGGCCAGGTCTGGATGCTGCTCTGGCACGGCACGCCGGGCAGCGCCGACGCCCAGTACGGGAACATGGAGATCAGCGGCCACGGCTACGCGCCGGCCGTCACCTCGCCCGAGCAGCTGACGGCCTCCGGCTGGGCGCGGGCCCACGAGGTCATCTCCGGGCGGGAGATCGCCGCCTCGCTGTACCGGACCCGCTGGGGCCTGTGGCTCAACCCGCACGCGCCCGGCGGCGGGGTCGGCGTGCCCTGGGCGGACCTGCGGCGGATCGCCGCGGGGCTGGAGCGGCTGCCGGCCGGGCCGTTGAAACTGAGCGAGCCGCAGCTGAACGCCCAGCAGTTCTTCGCGCTGCTGGAGCGGCAGGCCGGCGAGGTGCGCGCGGTGCGGGCGCTGCGCCGGGCCTGGGTGCAGCCGGCCGTGGGGGAGCCGTACCTGGCGATCGGCCTGGAGCTGTACGAGAGTTCGCCGCCGGCGGTGGAGGCGGTGCGGGCGCTGATGCAGCGGGCGATCGCGGTGGCCCCGGAGGGGCTGGCGGTGTCCACGGTGGCGATGGCGGACGAGTACGACCCGGTGGCGCTGTGGATGCGGGCCCACGCGCGCCCGTTCTTCGACCGGGAGGCCGGCCGGCCGCCGACCGGTCCCTACCCGCCGGTGCCGCCCCCGCCGTACCCGTCGCAGCAGGGGCCGGGGTACGGCTACGCCACCCGCCCGCCCGCGCAGGGCTGGCCCGGGCAGCAGCCGCAGCCGCAGCCGCAGCAGCCGTGGCCCGGATACCCCGGACGATAGATCCAAAATCTCTTCACCGAAGCCGACTTGATCTTGCATCAGGTCGGCTTCGGTGTTTTCCGGACGACCTTCCGGCCGGTGCTGTCAGGCATCTTGACATGCCAGTTGCAGTCATGTGAAGAGGGATATGCCGAAGATCGGGAGGTGCATGCGTACAGATCACAGTTGGGCATCTGTCGGTGGTCAGGGCTGGCGTAAGCCAGTTCGGATGGCAGAGAGTTCTGCGCAACGCACCGCGCGTACTGGGAACCCCACGAAGGTGAACGCGCACGCCGACCGCCAGAACCACGCGACGCCCATCCCGCGTGGGGGCAGTACCTGTGCACGACGTACTGCCGCGAACACCCGCTCCTAGCACCTCCGCACGTCCGCAGCCGTACCGCCAACCGGTGACCGGCGCCCGTGGGCCGGCCACCGTCGGCGAGGGGACCAACTGACCATGACCGCAACCGCCACAACCGCCGGGAACGAGCCCGAGGCGCCCGCCTCCACGACCCCGGCCAAGACGATCGAGGGACGCTCCCTCGGTCGGATCGCCTGGACCCGCTTCAAGCGGGACAAGGCCGCCGTCGCCGGCGGCATCGTGGTGATCCTGCTGATCCTGCTGGCCCTGCTGGCCAAGCCGATGGAGGCGGTGTTCGGCCTCGACCCGGACGCCCTCCACCAGGACCTGCTGGACGCCAACCTCGGTGGCATCCCGCTCGGGGACTGGGGCGGGATGAGCTGGGACCACCCGCTCGGCGTCGACATCGCCCAGGGCCGTGACCTGCTCTCCCGGGTCATCGAGGGCTCCTGGGTCTCGCTGCTGGTCGCCTTCGGCGCGACCGTGCTGTCCAACGTGATCGGCACCGTCCTCGGCGTGATGGCCGGGTACTACGGCGGCTGGGTGGACACCCTGATCAGCCGGATCATGGACGTCTTCCTGGCCTTCCCGCTGCTGCTCTTCGCCATCGCGATCTCGACCTCGCTGCAGGGCGGTGCGTTCGGCCTGGACGGACTGCCGCTGCACATCGCGGTGCTGATCTTCGTGATCGGCTTCTTCAACTGGCCCTACATGGGCCGGATCGTGCGCGGGCAGACGCTCTCGCTGCGCGAGCGGGAGTTCGTCCACGCGGCCCGCAGCCTGGGCGCCCGCGGCCCGTTCATCCTGTTCAAGGAGCTGCTGCCGAACCTGGTCGGTCCGATCCTGGTCTACTCGACCCTGCTGATCCCGACCAACATCCTCTTCGAGGCGGGGCTCAGCTTCCTCGGCGTCGGCATCCAGCCGCCGCAGGCCTCCTGGGGCGGGATGCTCCAGGACGCGATCAAGTACTACCAGGTGGACCCCCAGTACATGGTGGTCCCCGGTCTGGCGATCTTCATCACCGTGCTCGCCTTCAACCTGCTCGGCGACGGGCTGCGTGACGCCCTCGATCCCAAGAGCAACTGACGTCGCGTCAGAGCCCTCCCTATCTCTCCACATCCTCAAGGGGTTGATCTCACCCATGCGTAGGTCCCGTACCGTCGCGCTGACCGCGGCGGCAGCCGCCGCGGTCCTGATCGTGACCGGCTGCTCGTCCGGCAGCAAGAGCTCCGGTTCCTCCTCCGCCAGTGGCAGCGCCGGTGGCGGCGGCGCCGACGCGGCAACCAAGGGCGTCGTCAACGCCTCGGACAAGAAGGGCGGGACGGTCACCTACGAGATGAAGGGTGCCCCGGACTCCTTCGACCCGGGCAACACGTACTACGCCTACATCTACAACTTCTCGCGCCTGTACGGGCGTCCGCTGACCACCTTCGCCCCCGGTGCCGGCGCGGACGGCAACAAGCTGGTCCCGGACCTCGCCGAGTCCCTGGGCAAGCCCAGTGCGGACGGCCTGACCTGGACGTACAAGCTGCGCGCGGGCCTGAAGTACGACGACGGCACCCCGATCAGCTCGAAGGACGTCAAGTACGCCGTCGAGCGCTCCAACTTCGCGCCGGACGTGAACTCCAACGGCCCGACGTACTTCCACGACTTTCTGGTCGACAACGCGACCCCGTACCAGGGCCCGTACAAGGACAAGACCGGCGGCCTGGACTCGATCGAGACCCCGGACGACCAGACCATCGTCTTCCACCTGAAGCAGCCGTTCGCGGACTTCGACTACCTGGTCAGCGCCCCGCAGACGGTCCCGGTCCCGCAGGCCAAGGACGACGGCTCCGGCTACGTCAAGCACGTGGTCTCCTCGGGCGCCTACAAGTTCGACTCCTACGACGACGGCAAGCAGCTCACCCTGGTCCCGAACACCAACTGGGACCCGGCCACCGACCCGATCCGCAAGCAGCTCGCGGACAAGATCGTGGTCCGGATGGGCATGGAGCAGTCCACCATCGACAAGGACCTGATGGCCGGCAACGCCCAGGTGGACCTGGTCGGCGGCGGCGTCGACCCGCAGACCCAGGCGCAGATCCTGCAGAACCCGAAGCTCAAGGCCAACACCGACAACGCCTACGGCGGTCGCCTGGTCTACACCGCGATCAACACCAAGGTCGCGCCGTTCGACAACATCGAGTGCCGCAAGGCCGTCCAGTACGCGATCGACAAGGTCTCCGTGCAGACCACGCTCGGCGGCCCGATCCGCGGCCAGATCGCCAACACCGTGCTCCCGCCGGACATCGCGGGCCACCAGGACTTCAACGTCTGGGAGACCAAGGACAACAAGGGCGACCTCGACAAGGCCAAGGCGGCCCTGAAGGCCTGCGGCAAGCCGGACGGCTTCAACACGGTGATCACCGCCCGCACCGAGCGCGACCCGGAGGTCCAGGCGGCGACCGCGATCCAGGCCGCGCTGAAGAAGATCAACATCAACGTCGAGATCCAGAAGTACGCGCAGGGCAAGTACTTCTCGGACGCCGCCGGTGTCCCGCAGTTCACCCAGGACCACAACATCGGCCTGATGATGATGCAGTGGGGCGCCGACTGGCCGACCGGCTACGGCTTCCTGCAGCAGATCTCCGACGGCCGCGCGATCAAGGCCTCCGGCAACAGCAACCTGGCCCAGCTGAACGACCCCGAGGTCAACAAGCTGCTCGACGACGCCATCACCAACACCGACCAGTCGGCGCGCGAGAAGATCTACGGCCAGATCGACAAGAAGATCATGGACCAGGCGGTCTACGTCCCGCTGACCGACTTCAAGGTCTTCCTGTACCGCCCGGACAGCGCCACCAACCTGGTGTCCACGTCGGCCTTCTCGGGCGAGTACGACTACCTGAACATCGGCACCACCAAGTAAAGAGCCTGGCTCCGCATCCCTGAAGGCAGGTGAAGGCAGCGGCGCCCGCCGTCGTCCGGAAGATCCCGGACGGCGGCGGGCCGCCGGAGCCGCCCTACTGTGTTTGCCTACATCATCCGCAGGATCTTCGCAGCCGTCGTGCTGCTGCTGGTGGTCAGCGCGGTCACCTTCGCGATCTTCTTCCTGCTCCCGCGCATCGCCGGCGAGACGGCCGACCAGCTGGCCACGCAGTACGTCGGGAAGAACCCGTCGCCCGAGGCGATCGCCGCGGTCAAGCAGAACCTCGGCTTCGACCAGCCGCTGTACACCCAGTACTGGAACTTCCTGAAGGGCCTGGTCAGCGGCGCCGAGTACAAGTTCGGCCCGGATCCGGTCACCTGCCACGTCCCGTGCTTCGGCTACTCCTTCAAGAACCACCTGGAGGTCTGGCCCGAGCTGACCAAGCGCATCCCGATCACGCTCTCGCTGGCCATCGGCGCGGCCGTGTGCTGGCTGGTCTCCGGCGTCACCACCGGCGTCATCTCGGCCCTCAAGCCGCGCTCGATCTTCGACCGGCTCGCCATGGGCATCGCCCTCACCGGCGTCTCGCTGCCGGTCTTCTTCACCGGCGCGCTGCTGCTGACCCTCTTCAGCTACCAGTGGCCGATCCTGGACAACCTCCAGTACGTCGACTTCACCGACGACCCGCTCATGTGGGCCCGCAACCTGATCCTCCCGTGGATCTCGCTGGCCTTCCTCTACTCCGCGCTCTACGCCCGGCTCACCCGCGCCGGAATGCTGGAGACCATGAGCGAGGACTACATCCGCACCGCCCGGGCCAAGGGCCTGGTCGAGCGCAAGGTCGTCACCCGGCACGGGCTGCGCGCCGCGCTCACCCCGATCGTCACCATCTTCGGCATGGACCTCGGCCTGCTCCTCGGCGGCGCCCTGATCACCGAACAGGTCTTCTCGCTCCAGGGCGTCGGCGCCTTCGCCGTCCAGGCGATCGCGGACAACGACCTGCCCAAGATCCTCGGCGTCACCCTGCTCGCCGCCTTCTTCATCGTCGCCTGCAACCTCGTGGTCGACCTCCTGTACGCCCTCGTCGACCCCCGCGTGAGGCTCTCGTGACCGAGCTCCAGAAGACCCCGGCGGACACCGGGCGGACCCCGTCCGGCGACCCCTTCCTCTCCGTCCGCGACCTGCGGATCCACTTCGACACCGACGACGGCCTGGTCCGCTCGGTGGACGGGGTCAGCTTCGACCTGCACAAGGGCCGCACCCTCGGCATCGTGGGTGAGTCCGGCTCCGGAAAGTCCGTCACCTCGCTCGGCATCATGGGCCTGCACCGCTCCAAGCGGGCCCGGATCAGCGGCGAGATCCGGCTGAACGGCGAGGAGCTGATCGCGGCCGGCCCCGAGCGGGTGCGCCAGCTGCGCGGCCGTGAACTGGCGATGATCTTCCAGGACCCGCTGACCGCGATGCACCCCTACTACACCGTCGGGGCGCAGATCATCGAGGCGTACCGGGTGCACCACCCCGAGGCGTCCAAGAAGCAGGCCCGGGCCCGCGCGATCGAGATGCTCGACCGGGTCGGCATCCCGCAGCCCGACCGCCGGGTGGACGACTACCCGCACCAGTTCTCCGGCGGCATGCGCCAGCGCGCCATGATCGCCATGGCGCTGGTCAACGACCCCTCCCTGCTGATCGCCGACGAGCCCACCACCGCCCTGGACGTCACCGTCCAGGCGCAGATCCTGGACCTCATCCGCGACCTCCAGGAGGAGTTCGGCTCGGCCGTCATCATCATCACCCACGACCTCGGGGTGGTCGCCGAGCTCGCCGACGACATCCTGGTCATGTACGGCGGCAAGTGCATCGAGCGGGGCCCCGCCGAGACCCTCTTCGACGCGCCCGAACACCCCTACACCTGGGGCCTGCTGGGATCCATGCCGCGCCTGGACCGCGAGCTCCAGGACCGGCTCGTCCCGGTCAAGGGCACCCCGCCCAGCCTGATCAACGTGCCGTCCGGCTGCGCCTTCCACCCGCGTTGCCCGTACGCCGACCTGACCGGCGGGCGCTCGTCGAGCGAGGTGCCGGTGCTGGTCGAGGCCGCGCCCGGGCACCACGCGGCCTGCCACCTCCCGGCCGCCGAACGGCACCGCATCTTCGCCGAAGAGATCGCGCCCCGGCTGTGAGCCCGGCCTCGTACCACCTTTCTGGAGAGAACCGATGACGGACACTCAGGCGGCCGCGATCCCTTCGCCGGCGCCCGCCTCCGACCGCGAGCCGCTGCTCCGGGTGACCGGTCTGACCCGGCACTTCCCGATCCGCGGCGGACTGCTGCGGCGTCAGACCGGAGCGGTGCGGGCCGTCGACGGCATCGACTTCACCGTCAACGCCGGCGAGACGCTCGGCGTCGTCGGCGAGTCCGGCTGCGGCAAGTCGACCATGGGCCGGCTCATCACCCGGCTCGACGAACCGACCGGCGGGAAGATCGAGTTCGAGGGCACCGACATCACCCACCTGGGCGTCGGCGCGATGCGGCCGCTGCGCCGCGACATCCAGATGATCTTCCAGGACCCGTACTCCTCGCTCAACCCGCGGCACACCGTCGGCACCATCGTCGGCGCGCCGTTCCGGCTGCAGAAGGTGGCGACCGAGGGCGGCACCAAGAAGGCCGTCCAGGAGCTGCTGGAGCTGTGCGGGCTCAGCCCCGAGCACTACAACCGCTACCCGCACGAGTTCTCCGGCGGCCAGCGCCAGCGCATCGGCATCGCCCGGGCGCTCGCCCTGAAGCCGAAGATGGTCGTCGCGGACGAGCCGGTCTCGGCCCTGGACGTCTCCATCCAGGCGCAGGTGGTCAACCTGCTGGACGACCTCCAGCGCGAACTCGGCCTGACGTACCTGATCATCGCGCACGACCTCTCGGTGGTCCGGCACGTCTCGGACCGGGTCGCGGTGATGTACCTGGGCAAGATCGTCGAGATCGCCGACCGCGACTCCCTGTACGCGAACCCGATGCACCCGTACACCAACGCGCTGATGTCCGCGGTGCCGGTGCCCGACCCGCGCCGGCGCCAGCGGGCCGGCCGCGAGCGGATCCTGCTCAAGGGCGACGTCCCCTCGCCGATCAACCCGCCCAGCGGCTGCCGCTTCCGCACCCGCTGCTGGAAGGCCCAGGACGTCTGCGCGAGCCAGGAGCCGCCGCTGACCGCGCTGAAGACCGGGCACCAGGTGGCGTGCCACTTCCCCGAGCAGCGCGAGGGGAACGACTAGCACCGCCCCGAGCAGCGCGAGGGGAACGACTAGCACCGCCCCGAGCAGCGCGAGGGCGTTGATCTTCAGGTCGCCACGGTCTGACACCTCGCGGTCCGGAGGGGAGGTCTGCGCCGGTCATAGTTGTCCGGTGACCTCGCAGATCTTCCCCTCCGACGTGCAGCAGTCGCTGGACCTCGTCGGCATCTTCGTCTTCGCCCTCTCCGGAGGGCTGCTCGCCGTCCGCAAGAACATGGACATCTTCGGCATCGCGGTGCTGGCCGAGGTCACCGCGCTCGGCGGCGGTGTGATCCGGGACCTGGTGATCGGCGCGACCCCGGTCGCCGCCTTCAGCAACCTCGGCTACTTCGTCACCCCGCTGGTGGCGGGGTTGGTGGTGTTCTTCCTGCACCCCGAGGTCGAGCGGATCAACCGGGCGGTGCAGACCCTGGACGCCCTCGGCCTCGGACTGTTCTGCGTCACCGGCACCGCCAAGGCGCACGACTACGGGCTCGGCGCGGTGGCGGCCGTCGCACTCGGCATGGTCACCGCGGCCGGCGGCGGGGTGATCCGCGACGTGCTGGCCGGCGAGATCCCTTCGTTGCTGCGCTGGGACCGGGAGATCTACGCCGTGCCGGCCCTGGTCGGCGCAGCCCTGGTCGCGGTGCTGATCGGTACCGACCGGCTGACCGGTGCCACCGGCACCGCCGCCGCGCTCACCGCCTTCGGGCTGCGGATGCTCGCCCTGAAGTACGGCTGGCGCGCCCCGCGGGCTTGGCACCGCAACGGTTCTCGCACCAGCGAGGAGTAGGCGAGCCGCCGTACGCGAGCGAGATCGCCTCCGCCGTGCAGAGCAGTTCCGGCACCATTCGGGCCAGTTCGGCCGGCGACACCTGGCTCGCCGGGGCGCTCAGCGCGCAGGCCGCGACCGTCCGGCCGCCGCTGCCCGCTACCGGCGCGGCCACGCAGGTCACCGGCTCCCGGTGCTCGGCCGACTCCGCCGCCCAGCCCCGGCGCCGCACCGCCACCAGCTCGGCCGGCAACTCCTCGTCCGGGGTGCCGTCCTCGGGCAGCCCGGCCAGTAGCACCCGGCCGATCGCCGTCCCGCCGGCCGGTGCCCGCCGCCCGATCCGGGACGCCCGCCCGGTGCCCGGCCCGGCCCAGCTCCCGGCCACCTCGTCCAGGTACAGCACCTCGCCGTCCTGCAGCACGGCCAGCTGGACGGTGTAGCCGCAGCGCGCGTTGAGCGCCGCCAGGTACGGCGCGGCGACCTGCCGGACGTCGATCTCCTCCAGCGCCCGGTGGGCCAGCGAGAGCACCCGGCCGCCGAGGCGGTAGCGCAGATCGGGCTGGCGCCGCGCGAAGCCGTGCTCCTCCAGGGTGCGCAGCAGCCGCAGTGCGGTGGACTTGTGCACGCCGATGCTGGTGGCGGCCTGTTCCAGGGTGACCGGCCCGTCGCCGAGGGACCCGAGCAGGGTCAGGGCGCGATCGACCGACTGCGACATGGCGCCCCCTCCTGTCCGCGCCGATGGGAAGTGTTCGTGGGAGGTGTCCGTGGGGCGCGGCCGGAGAGCCTGCCCGTCGGGAAGCGTCCGCCAGGCTAACCGCTCGGCCGCGCGGCGGGTCAAACGGGTGCCGGACACCGCCGTTCGGTGGGCGCACTCGGGAGCCGCGTTGTGGCCGGATCGGTGCGCATACCGGGACGGTCCTCGGGAGCGCCCTCTACAGCCCGGGGAGCGCCCTCTACAATCGGATGGTTATGCCATACCTGGACCATGCGGCGACCACGCCGATGCTGCCCGAGGCGATCGCCGCGATGACGGCGCACCTGGGGGTGGTCGGCAACGCCTCGTCCCTGCACGCGGCCGGCCGCCGGGCCCGCCGGGTGGTCGAGGAGGCCCGCGAGTCGCTGGCCGACTCGCTGGGCGCCCGACCGAGCGAGATCGTGCTCACCGGCGGGGGCACCGAGTCCGACAACCTGGCCGTCAAGGGCTTGTACTGGGCCCGCCGGGACGCCGACCCGGTCCGTACCCGGGTGCTGTGCAGCCCGGTCGAGCACCACGCGGTGCTGGACGCGGTGCACTGGCTCTCCGAGCACGAGGGCGCCGACGTCGAGTACCTGCCGGTCGACCCGCTCGGCCGGGTCCACCCGCAGGCGCTGCGCGAGGCGATCGAGCGCGACCCGGCGTCCGTCGCCCTGGTCACCGTGATGTGGGCCAACAACGAGGTCGGCACCGTCCAGCCGGTGCGCGAACTCGCCGCCGTGGCGGCCGAGTACGGCATCCCGATGCACGCCGACGCGGTGCAGGCGCTCGGTCAGGTCCCGGTCTCCTTCGCCGAGTCGGGGCTCACCGCGCTCACCGTCACCGGGCACAAGATCGGCGGCCCGTTCGGCATCGGCGCGCTGCTGCTCACCCGCGGCGCCACGCCCGTCCCGCTGCTGCACGGCGGCGGCCAGGAGCGCGACGTCCGCTCCGGCACCCTGGACGCGCCCGCCGCCGCCGGCTTCGCCGCCGCGGCGGCCCTCGCGGTCGAGCGCCAGCCCGAGCACGCGGTCGTGCTCGGCGCACTGCGCGACGAGCTGATCGCCGCCGTGGCGGCCGCCGTCCCCGACGCGGTGCTCAACGGCGATCCGGCCGCCGAGGGGCGGCTGCCCGCCAACGCCCACTTCTCCTTCCCCGGTTGCGAGGGCGACGCGCTGCTGATGCTGCTCGACGCCCAGGGCATCGAGTGCTCCACCGGCTCGGCCTGCTCGGCGGGCGTGCCGCAGCCCAGCCACGTGCTGCTAGCGATGGGCGTCGACCCGCTGCTGGCCCGGGCCTCGCTGCGGTTCTCGCTCGGGCACACCTCGGTGCGCGAGGACGTGACGGCGCTGGCCGAGGCCATCGCGCCGGCCGCCCAGCGGGCCCGCAACGCGGGCCTGGTGGCGGTGCGCCGCTGACCACCGCGCGCGCTGTTGCCGGCTCCGGGAACAGCGGCCGCAGGACGTACGCTTGGACCCATCATGACTGACTTCCCGGGTGCCCCGACCGCTCCGTCCACCGGCCGCCTGCGCGTGCTCGCGGCGATGTCCGGCGGCGTCGACTCCGCCGTCGCCGCCGCCCGCGCCGCCGAAGCGGGGCACGAGGTGACCGGCGTCCACCTGGCACTGTCCGCCAACCCGCAGTCCTTCCGCACCGGCGCCCGCGGCTGCTGCACCATCGAGGACTCCCGGGACGCCCGCCGCGCCGCCGACGTGATCGGCATCCCGTTCTACGTCTGGGACCTCGCCGAGCGCTTCCGCGAGGACGTCATCGACGACTTCGTCGCCGAGTACGCGGCCGGCCGCACCCCCAACCCCTGCCTGCGCTGCAACGAGAAGATCAAGTTCGCCGCGCTGCTGGACAAGGCGATCGCGCTCGGCTTCGACGCGGTCTGCACCGGCCACTACGCCCGGATCGTCGACCTGCCGGACGGCCGCCGCGAGCTGCACCGCGCCGTCGACGCGGCCAAGGACCAGTCCTACGTGCTCGGCGTGCTCGACGCCGACCAGCTCGCCCACTCGCTGTTCCCGCTCGGCGACACCACCAAGGACGTCATCCGCGAGGAGGCCGAGCGCCGCGGCCTGGCCGTCGCCAAGAAGCCGGACAGCCACGACATCTGCTTCATCGCCGACGGCGACACCCAGGGCTTCCTGGCCAAGCACCTCGGCACCGCCACCGGCGACATCCTCGACGTGGACGGCAGCAAGCTCGGCGAGCACGACGGCGCGTACGGATTCACCATCGGCCAGCGCAAGGGCCTGCGGATCGGCCGCCCGGCCCCGGACGGCAAGCCCCGCTACGTGCTCGACATCTCCCCGGTGAACAACACCGTCACCGTCGGCCCGGTCGAGGGCTTGGACGTCACCGCGCTCACCGCGATCCGGCCGCGCTGGTGCGGCACCGAGCCGCTCTCCGACGGCCGGTACACCGCCCAGCTGCGTGCCCACGGCGAGGAGGTGCCGGTGGACGCCGCGGTCGTCGACGGCGAGCTGCGGGTGCAGTTGGACACCCCGGTCCGCGGCATCGCCCCCGGCCAGGCCGTGGTGCTGTACGACGGCACCCGCGTCGTCGGCTCGGCCACCATCGCCAGCACCGAGCGCCCGGCGATCCACGCCTGAGCGGTCATCCCGATGGATGACGCCGCTGAATCCCCGGGATGACCACGGCTGGAGATTGCATCCATTGGGCTGATTCGACGGTCCGGGCCACGAACCTAATCTCAGGGCCATGAACCGATCCCGCCGTATCGCGGCTGTCGCAGCCCTTGTCCTCGCCCTGCCCCTCCCGATGGCCGGGGCCGCGATGGCCTCGTCGTCGCCGTTCGCCACTGCACCGGCGGCTGTCGCCGATGCCTCGGCCCCTGCCGCCTTCCACGGCGAGCTGCCCCGCCCGACCGGGCGGTACGCGGCCGGCGAGGAGGTGCTGCGCCTGACCGACCGGAGCCGCACCGACCCCTGGGTACCCTCGGCCGGGCCACGGCAGCTGGCGGTGTCGATGTTCTACCCGGCCCGGCAGGACACCGGCGAGCCCGCTCCGTACATGACCCTCGGCGAAGCGCAGGGCTTCGTGGCGACCCGGGTCCCGGCGGGTACCGGACTCCAGCCGCAGGACGTCGTGGACACCAAGACCTACGCCTACACCGGGGCGAAGGCCGCAAGCGGGAAGTTCCCGCTGGTGGTCCTCTCACCCGGCTTCGAGAACCCCCGCGCCACGCTGACCGGTCTGGCGACCGACCTGGCCAGCCACGGCTACGTCGTGGCCCTGGTCGGTCACACCTACGAGGACTCCGGCGAGACGCTCGCCGACGGCAGCACCCCGGGCTGCGCGCTGTGCGACACCGGCGCGCCGGACTCACTCCCGGACAGCCGGGCGAAGGACGTGTCCTTCGTCCTGGACCAGCTGACCGGGCAGCACCCGGTCTGGCGCCTGTCCCACCTGATCGACCGGGACCGGATCGGGATGGCCGGGCACTCGATCGGCGGCGCGTCGACGCTCAACGCGATGGCCGGGGACCGGCGGATCCTCGCCGGGGTGAACATGGACGGCAGGTTCTGGCCGCCGGTCCCGACCGACACGCTCAAGGGCCGCTCGTTCCTCCTGCTCGGGAAGGAGAGCGACCACTCCGCCGGCGGCGGGGACGGGTCATGGGGACAGACCTGGGCGGGCTGGGACGGCTACAAGCCCTGGCTGACCGTCGCGGGCACCAACCACGGCAGCTTCACGGACGTCACCGTCCTGGCCGCCGAGGCCGGCATCCCTGCCCCTCCGGGGACGACCACCTCGCCGGCGCGCGGGACGCAGCTGACCCGGGAGTACGTCGGAGCCTTCTTCGACCAGACCCTGAAGGGAATCCACCAGCCCCTGCTCGACGGCCCGTCGGCGACGAACCCGGAGGTGCTCTTCCAGCACCCGTGATCGGTCGCGCGCAGTCCCGCTCTCGGGGCCCGGCCGTCCGGCGCGGACGGCCGGGCTCGTTCGGTGCTGTGGAACGGGGTTGTCCGGGGAGTCCAGCCAGACGTGCTGTTTCCACTGCCAGGTAGATCGCTGTGTGGCAGAAGCGAGTTGGTGATCCCGCCCGCGCCGCCTGCCCGGCGACGCGGGCGGGGGTTCCAGTGGGAGCGGTTGATCAGAATCAGGGCCGCAACGACGATGTGCAGCCCGGCAGCGGCCGACACCCCAAGGGCAGTCCAGACCGGTTGCGGCGGGCGAAGGGCTGGTCTCAGGCCTACCTCGGCAAGCGGATGGGCTATTCGCACGGGCTGGTCTCGTACATCGAACGAGCGAAGAAGCCTGTGACCCTTAAATTTGCGGTGAAAGCCGACGAGGTGTTCGAAACCGGCGGCACCTTCCAGGAGTTGTGGCGGATGTACTCCCGCGCATCCCTGTTGGAGGGCTTCCCCGAGTACGCGCTCCACGAGACCCGGGCCCTTGAGATCCGGCACTTCGAACTGGGCGTCGTGCCCGGTCTGCTCCAGACACCGGACTACGCCGAGGCGTTCGCTTCCACTGCCGTTCGGCGTGGCAGCATCACCGAGAAGCAGGTGCTGGAACGCCTGGACTTCCTCGTCACCCGCCAGCGCCTGCTCGACCGGCAGCCGGCTCCTCATCTCCACTTCGTCCTGGACGAAGGGGCGCTGCGCCGGACGGTCGGAGGACCGGGGGTCATGGCGCGGCAGTTGGAACACCTCCAGGCTCTCGCCGACCGCCCGAACATCACGATCCAGGTCGCTCCGTTCTCGCTCGCGGAGGAGCTGCCGTTCACCGTGGTCGTCACGCTGTTGACCATGCCGGGCCGAACGCTCCTGGCATACTCGGAGTGCCAGCTGCGCGGCTTCCTCGCACGGGACAACGCGACTGCCCGGGCCTGGGAGCGGGACTACCACCAGCTCCAGGTGGAAGCGTTGTCGAAGGCCGCGTCGCTGGAGATGATCCGCAGTTCGCAAGGCGTGAGGGGAACGTCATGATCCCCCCTGTAGACCTGTCAGGCGCCGCGTGGTTCAAGTCCAGCTACAGCAACAACGGCGGGTCTTGTGTCGAGGTGGCCCCGAACTTCTCCGGGCTGGCCCCGGTCCGTGACTCCAAGGATCCGCAGGGCCCCGCTCTCGTCTTCCCGGCCGTAGCCTGGAGCGCGTTCGTCGCCGCCGTCCAGGCCGGCGAGTTCGGCGAGTTCGGCGAGATCTGAGCCCCGGGAGAGAACCCCCGGGAGGCCCCTGCCCGACCGGGCAGGGGCCTCTTCTCGGCAGTCCGAAGGCCGGATCGGCAACTCGCCGAGGCGGCCGATACGCCCTCCGGAGAGGACGGCATGACCTTCTACGAGCAGCACCGCGATTTCATCGAGGAGTTGGAGCGGATCGCTCCGGAAGGTGTCCGGATCGAATGGTCCGGAGACACGCTGATCATGCAGGCGTCGCCGTCCAATATCCATCAGCTCAACGTGGCCCAGGTGCGCAGGCAGTTCGAGCAGCATGCTCCTGACGGCTATCTCCCCAGCGAGTGGAGCGAAATCGTCAGCCCGGATGTCTCCAAGGGGCGCGAGCCGGACCTGACATACCTGCCGGTGGAGGTCCTCTCCGAGCCGGGCAACAAGGCCCCCGCTGCGGAAGCCCTGATCGCTGTGGAGATCGTCTCGCCGTCCAACCCGGGCAACGACTGGATGGACAAGCTGCACGACTACGCCGTGATGCGCATCCCGATCTATCTGATCGTGGACCCGCGCCAGCAGACGGTGACGCTGTTCTCCGAGCCGGACCACGACCGGTACCACACCCGCAGCGATCGGAAGTTCGGCGACGCGATCAGTATTCCGGAGCCTTTCGGCTTCACGCTGAGCCTGTCGAAGCTCGTTCCGTACAAGGACTGATGCTCCGGAACTGTCAGGCGAGGGGCACAGCAGTGGATGCCCGGGGGCGTAATGCCGGTGAGTGGTCCCGCCGGGGCGTGATAGACCAGATGGCACTATGAACATCACTGTCTTCTGCTCCGCGTACTCGCTCGACGACCGTTACACCGCTCCCGCCGCCGAGTTCGCCCGGCTCCTCGGGGAGGGCGGGCACACCCTGGTCTGGGGTGGGTCGAACGCCGGGCTGATGGGGCTGCTGGCCGACGAGGTGAAGGCGGCGGGCGGCAAGCTGGTCGGGGTGCTGGTCGAGCTGCTGAAGCACAAGGGGTACGTCGGCGCCGACGAGCTGGTGATGACCCGCGACCTGGCCGAGCGGAAGGCGGAGCTGGCCGCCCGGGCGGATGCGATCGTCGTCCTCGTGGGCGGGCTGGGCACGCTGGACGAGGTCACCGAGGTGCTGGAGCTCAAGAAGCACGGGCTGTTCGACAAGCCGGTGGTCGTCCTGGACACCGAGGGCTTCTACACGGGCCTGCGCACGCAGATGGAGCGGATGGACGCCGAGGGCTTCCTGCCCCGCCCGCTCGCCGAGCTGATCCGGTTCGCCGACACCCCGGCCGAGGTCTTCGCGCAGCTCAAGGCCTGAGAGGATCACCACCATGGCCACTCATCTGATCACCGGCGCCGGCTCCGGCATCGGCGCCGTCCTCGCCGAACGCCTCGCCGAGCGCGGCGACGACCTCTGGCTGCTGGCCCGCGACGCCCGCCGCGCCACCGAGCTGCGCGAGCGCTTCCCCGGCGCCCGCACCCTGGTCGGCGACCTCGGCGACCCGGCCAAGCTCTCCTGGGCCTTCGGCCACCAGGCGCTGCCCGTCGAGCTGGACTCCGTGCTGCACGTCGCGGGCATGGTCGAGCTGGGCACGGTCGGCGAGCTGCCGGTCAAGGCCTGGCAGGAGACGCTCAACGTCAACCTGGTCGCCCCCGCCGAGCTGACCAGGCTGCTGCTGCCCTCGCTGCGCCTGGTCAAGGGGCACGTGGTCTTCGTCAACTCCGGTGCCGGGCTGAACGCCCACGCCGAGTGGTCGGCCTACGCGGCGAGCAAGCACGGCCTGAAGGCGCTGGCCGACGCGCTGCGCCAGGAGGAGCACCCGAACGGCGTCCGGGTCACCTCGGTCTACCCGGGCCGCACCGCCACCGCGATGCAGGCCAAGGTGCACCAGCAGGAGGGCAAGGCCTACGACGAGGACCGCTGGATCGCCCCCGAGTCGGTGGCCAAGGCGATCCTCGCCGCCCTCGACGCCTCCCGCGACGCGGAACTCACCGACATCACCGTCCGCCCCGGCCGGTAGGCCCGTGGAGCAGGAAGTCGGCCCGGTCGACTTCCTGCTCCGGACCCGAACGAATCTGCCTGGCACGACCGACGACCCTGTGACAGCATGCGCCGCGCCCTGCCCCGTGACCACGGGCGCAAGGGCTCAGAGCGATGCCGCATCGCTGTCACAAGGGGGGACTTCTTGTCCAGAGTCCGAATAGCGCTGGCCGTCGGTGCGGCGCTCGTCGGCGCGATCGGTCTGCCGGCCATCCAGTCGACGGCCTCCGCCGCAGCCACCACGCTGTACGTCAACAACCGGCCCGGCGCCGACTGCACCGACAGCGGCGCCGGCACCCAGGCCGCGCCGTACTGCACCGTGGGTGCGGCGGCGGCCGTGGCCCAGCCCGGCCAGACCGTCGAGATCCAGCCCGGCACGTACCGGGAGAGCCTGGTGGTCACCCGCTCCGGAACGGCCGAGGCCCCGATCACCTTCCGCAGCGGCGGCACCGGGGACTCGATCGCCGGCATCGGCTCGGGGAGCATCCCGGGCAGTGGCATCACCGTGCGCGGCGCCTCGCACCTCAGGTTCGAGCACCTCGTCGTGATGTCGGACTTCGACGGCGGCGTGCTCGTCGACGGCGGCCGCGACGTGTCGTTCCGGCGGGTCGACATCGACAATGGCGGCGTCCGCATCACCGGAGCCTCCGGCCAAGTCACCTACGCCGCCGGCTCGGTGGGCTCGGGCCCCGGGCACCCGCCGTTCACCGTGAACGGCGGGTCCACCGGGACGGTCGTGACCACCAACCTGCTCAACGGCGGCGCCGGCGCCCCCACCGGCCTGGTGGTCGACGAGGCTCCGGACACCGTCGTGGTGAGCAACACCGTCCTCGGGCGGTGCTTCGCCGGTCTGGTGCTGAGCGGTGCGTCCACCTGTGCGGTGGTCGAGAACAACGTGGTGGACACCGCAGAGGGCGGCGCCGACCCGTGCGGCGACAAGGCCGCCAAGGCCACCGGGATCACTGTCGGGGCGAACGCCACGGCGGGCACCGAGGTGGACTACAACGTGGTCGACCCGCGCAGCGGCGGCGCGGCCTACCGCTGGGCCGGCACCGCCTTCACCGCCCAGGACGCGTTCACCGCGGTCAGCGGTCAGGGCGCGCACGATTTTGTGGCCCCCGCCTGGGTGTCGCGGGGACCGGACGCGCCGGTCAACCACCTCATCGACTCGGCCGACGAGAACGCCCCCGGCATGCTGGCGGCCGACCGTTGGGGCACCGTGCCCGTCGACAACCCGACGGTGGCCAACACCGCTACGGGCAGCGGCATCCGCGACCGAGGCGCGTTCGAGAACACGGACTTCGGCAGCCTCTTCACGCCGGCCGGTCCGACCCGTCTCCTGGACACCCGTGAGGCGGTCGGCGTCTCGGTGGCGCAGCCCGTCCCGGCGTGGGGCACGGTGGATCTGCCCGTCGCGGGTGTGGCGGGTGTGCCGGCCACGGGGGTTACGGCCGTGACGATGAACGTGACGGTGACGGAACCCACGGCGGACGGCCACTTGACCGTCTACCCGCACGGAGACAAGCCGCCGACGGCGTCGAACCTCAACTGGCCTGCGGGGCGGACGATCCCGAACCTGGTGACGGTGCCGGTGAAGGACGGCAAGGTGTCCTTCTACAACGCGTCGGGCGGCACCGTGCACGTGATCGCGGATCTGGCCGGCTACTACACCACCGAGGGCAAACTGACCTTCGATCCGGGCGGCCCGGACCGGCTCATGGACACCCGCGACAGCGGTGCCGTCCCGGCGTGGGGCACGGTGGAGCTCGACCTCCACGAGGTGCCGGGCCTCGGCGCGGCGACCCTGAACGTCACGGTCACCGAGCCGGGCGCCGAGGGCCACCTGACCGTCTACCCGCACGGGGACAAGGCGCCCAACGCGTCGAACCTCAACTTCCTGCCGGGGGAGACCATCCCCAACCAGGTCGTGGTTCCGGTCAAGGACGGCTACGTGTCGCTCTACAACGCGAGTGCCGCGCCCCTGCACCTGGTGGTCGACGAGTTCGGCTACCAGGCGTACTGACCGCGTCTCCGCACCCCCCGCGGCCCCGGTGCCGAGCCCCGCGCTCGGCCCCGGGGCCGTTCCCTTGTGCGATGTCCGGGGCGGCGGAATCGCGCTGGTACGGCCCGGTCCCCTGTGCGATGATCCGCTCGGTTTTCGTTCGATCTTCACGAACGCCAGAGGGTCAGCGCCACAGCGCTTCGTCATGCCCAGGGGGCTTTTCATTTCCAGAACACGTACAGCGCTCGCCATCGGTGCGGCGCTGCTCGGGACGGTCGGCCTGCCGGCCGTCGGCGTGAACTCGGCGGCCGCCGCGGCCACCACGCTCTATGTCAACAACGCCGCCGGTGCCAACTGCACCGACAGCGGCACCGGGACCCAGGCCGCACCGTTCTGCCGGGTCGCGGCCGCCGCCGCGGTCGTGCAACCGGGGCAGACAGTCGAGATCGCCCAGGGCTCCTACAACGGCTTCGCGGTGGTCGTGACCCGGTCCGGGACGGCCGAGGCCCCGATCACCTTCCGCGGCCAGGCCCGGCCGTACCCGGCGGGCGGCCCCTGGATCCAGGGCGGGGCTCCGAACTATCCGGACAACGCCCTCGTGGTCCGCGGCGCCGACCACCTCAGGTTCGAGAACCTGTCGTTGAGGAGCAACCAGCGGCCGGCCGTCGTGGTCGACGGCGCACACGACGTCTCGTTCACGAACCTCGCGGTCTCCGGCGGCGGCGTCCAGGTCACCAACGGCTCCGGCCAGGTGACCTACGCCCGTGGTGACTTCGACTACCTTCCCGGGCCGGTGTTCCAGGTCGACGGCGGTTCCACCGGAACGGTCCTGACCACCAACGTCGTCCGGGCGAACAGCACCGCCGACATGACGGGGATCCTGGTCAAGGACGCCCCGAACACCGTCGTGGTCAGCAACACCGTCAACTCGTCCTGCTTCCCCGGGATCGTGCTGGACGGCGCGTCGACCGGCGCGGTGGTCGAGAACAACGTGGTGGACACCGCGACCACCCAGAACCAGGCGTGCGGCACTCCCGCCAAGGCCACCGGGATCACCGTCGGGGCGAACGCCACGGCGGGCACCAAGGTGGACTACAACGTGGTCGACCCGCGTAGCGGAGGCGCCGCGTACAGCTGGGCCGGCGCGGCGTTCACCACACAGGACCAGTTCATCGCGAACACCGGCCAGGGCGCGCACGACTTCGTGGCCCCGAGCTACGTGCCGAAGGGCCCGGACGCCCCGGTCGACCACACGATCGACTCGGCCGACGAGACCGCCCCCGGCATGCTGGAGACCGAGCGCGGTGGCCACGCCTCCGTGGACGACCCGACGGTGCCCAACACCGGGACGGGGAGCGGCATCCGCGACCGTGGCGCGATCGAGCGGATGGACTTCGGCAGCGCGTTCACGCCGGCCGGTCCGACCCGCCTGCTGGACACCCGTGAGGCGATCGGCGTAGCGGTGGCGCAGCCCGTGCCCGCGTGGGGCACGGTGGATCTGCCGGTGGCCGGTGTGGCCGGGGTCCCGGCGACCGGCGTGACGGCCGTGACGATGAACGTGACCGTGACCGATCCCAAGGCGGACGGCCACCTCACCGTCTACCCGCACGGGAACAACGCACCGAACGCCTCCAACCTCAACTGGGTGGCGGGTCGGACGATCCCGAACCTGGTGACGGTGCCGGTCAACGACGGCAAGGTGTCCTTCTACAACGCCTCCGGCGGCACCGTGCAGGTGATCGCGGATCTGGCCGGCTACTACGGCCCGACGGGCTCGTTGTTCCACGCCCAGAGCCCGTCCCGTCTTCTCGACACCCGTGAGCCGATCGGTGTTCCGGTGGCGCAGCCCGTCGCCGCGTGGGGCACGGTGGAGCTGCCGGTGGCCGGTGTGGCCGGGGTCCCGTCGTCCGGGGTGACGGCGGTGACGATGAACGTGACGGTGACCGAGCCGAAGGCGGACGGACACCTGACCGTGTACCCGCACGGAGACAAGGCGCCGGACGCCTCCAACCTCAACTGGACGGCCGGGCGCACGATTCCGAACCTGGTGACGGTGCCGGTGAAGGACGGCAAGGTGTCCTTCTACAACGCCTCGGGCGGGACGGTGCACCTGATCGCCGACCTGGCCGGTTACTACAGCACCGAAGGCCGGACGACCTACCGCCCGCTCGGCCCGGACCGGATCCTCGACACCCGTGAGGACAGCTTCTGGGAGATGGGCTCCCGCCCGGCGGGCACCGTCCCGGCCTGGGGCACCGTGGACGTCCCCGTCGGCGACCTCCCGAACGTCGCGGCGGTGACCCTCAACGTCACCGTGACCGAGCCGGGCGCCGAGGGCCACCTGACCGTCTACCCGCACGGGGACAAGGCGCCCAACGCGTCGAACCTCAACTTCCTGCCGGGGGAGACCATCCCCAACCAGGTCGTGGTTCCGGTCAAGGACGGCTACGTGTCGCTCTACAACGCGAGCGCCGCGTCCCTGCACCTGGTGGTCGACGAGTTCGGCTACCAGGCGTACTGACCGCGTCTCCGCACCCCCCGCGGCCCCGGTGCCGAGCCCCGCGCTCGGCCCCGGGGCCGCAGGCGTTCCCGCGCACTGTCCGGGGCGGCGGAATCGCGCTGGTGCGGCCCAGTCCCCTGTGCAATGATCCGCTCGGTTTTTTTGTTCGATCTTCACGAACGCCAGAGGGTCAGCGCCACAGCGCTTCGTCATGCCCAGGGGGCTTTTCATTTCCAGAACACGTACAGCGCTCGCCATCGGTGCGGCGCTGCTCGGGGCGGCCGGCCTGCCGGCCGTCGGCGTGAACTCCGCGGTCGCCGCGGCCACCACGCTCTACGTCAACAACGCCGCCGGTGCCAACTGCACCGACAGCGGCACGGGCGCCCAGTCGGCGCCGTTCTGCACCATCGGCGCGGCTGCGGCCGTCGTCCAGCCGGGGCAGACGGTTGAGATCGGCAGCGGCCTCTACCCGGAGGACCTGACCATCACCCGGTCCGGGACCGCCGTCGCGCCGGTCACCTTCCGTGCCGCGAAGGCCGACAACACCTTCCCGGGGCCCTCGGGCGCCCGGATCGGCGACTGGACCAAGTCCGTCAGCGGCTTCGTCGTCAAAGGCGCCGACCACCTGCGGTTCGAGAACCTGAACATCTTCTCGGCCTTCCAGAAGCCGACCGTCCTGGTGGACGGCGCCCACGACGTGACGTTCGACAACACCAACGTCACCGGCGGCAACGGCATCCGGATCACCAACGGCTCCGACAAGGTCCTGTACGGCCGCGGCAAGTTCGGCTACGTGCAGGGCCCGGCGGTCACCGTGGACGGCGGCTCCACCAACACGGTGCTGACGACCAACGTCGTCCAGGCCAACTACGTGCCCGAGATGACCGGCATCCTGGTCAAGGACGCCCCGAACACCGTCGTGGTGGCCAACAGCGTCATCTCCTCCTGCTTCGCCGGGATCGTGCTCGACGGCACGTCGGCCGGTGCGGTGGTCGAGAACAACGTGGTGAACACCGCGAAGAACCAGAATTCGGCCTGCGCCAACCCGGCCGCCGCCACCGGGATCACCGTCGGGGCGAACGCCACCGCGGGCACCAAGGTGGACTACAACCTGATCGACCCGGTCAGCGGCGGCGCGCCCTACAGCTGGGCCGGCACCGCCTTCGCCACCCAGAACCAGCTCACCGCCAACACCGGTCAGGGCGTCCACGACTTCGTGGCCCCGAGCTATGTGCCGAAGGGCCCGGACGCCCCGGTCGACCACCGGATCGACTCGGCCGACGAGAACGCCCCCGGCATGCTGCCGAGCGACTCCTACGGCTACGCCCCGGTGGACAACCCGACCGTCACCAACACCGGTACGGGCAGCGGCACTCGCGATCGCGGCGCGAACGAGGACCTCGACGTCGGCAGCGCCTTCACCCCGGCCGGCCCGACCCGTCTGCTGGACACCCGTGAGCCGATCGGCGTCCCGGTCGCACAGGCCGTGCCGGCCTGGGGCAGCGTGGACCTGCCGGTGACCGGTGTGGCCGGTGTTCCGGCGACGGGTGTGACCGCGGTGACGATGAACGTGACGGTGACCGAGCCCACGCAGGACGGTCACCTGACGGTCTACCCGCACGGTGACCAGGCGCCGGACGCCTCCAACCTCAACTGGGTGGCGGGTCGGACGATCCCGAACCTGGTGACGGTGCCGGTGAAGGACGGCAAGGTGTCCTTCTACAACGCCTCCGGCGGTTCGGTGCACGTGATCGCCGACCTGGAGGGTTACTACAGCCCGAAGGGCTCGCTGTTCCACCCCCAGGGGCCGACGCGGCTGCTGGACACCCGGCAGCCGGTCGGCGTCCCGGTGGCACAGGCCGTCCCGGCGTGGGGCAGCGTGGACCTGCCGGTGGCGGGCGTGGCCGGTGTTCCGGCGACCGGTGTGACGGCGGTGACGATGAACGTGACGGTGACCGAGCCCACGCAGGACGGTCACCTGACGGTCTACCCGCACGGTGACAAGGCGCCGGACGCCTCCAACCTCAACTGGGTGGCGGGTCGGACGATTCCGAACCTGGTGACGGTGCCGGTGAAGGACGGCAAGGTGTCCTTCTACAACGCCTCGGGCGGGACGGTGCACCTGATCGCCGACCTCGCCGGCTACTACACCGCCGAGGGCAAGACCAGCTACCGCCCCGACGGGCCGTACCGGCTCATCGACACCCGTGAGGACCGGCGCTGGGAGAGCTCCGAGCGTCCGGCGGGCACCGTCCCGGCCTGGGGCACCCTGGACATCCCGGTCTCCGAGATCAGGGTCACCGCGGTGACCCTGAACGTGACGGTCACCGAACCGGGCGCCGAGGGGCACCTCACCGTCTACCCGCACGGGGACAAGGCGCCCGACGCCTCGAACCTCAACTTCCTGCCCGGGGAGACCATCCCCAACCAGGTCGTGGTCCCGGTCAAGGACGGCTACGTCTCGCTCTACAACGCGAGCCCCGCGCCGTTGCACCTGGTGGTCGACGAGTTCGGCTACGAGGCGTACTGATCCCGAAGCACCACCCTCCCGCGGCCCCGGTGCCGAGCCCCGCGCTCGGCACCGGGGCCGTCCTCGTGGGTAGGCTCGGGCGGGTGAGCACCCCACAGCCCTTCCCCGACCTGCGCGGCGCCGCCACCGGCGTCGGTTCGCTGCCCGGCACCGACGCGCGGGAGGCCGCCAAGACCTCCACCGGAGCGCTGGAGCAGCTGCCGTTCCTGCCCGAACTGCCCGCCCGCGGGCCGGGCGCCGACATGATCGGCCGCGGTGCCGGGCTGCTGGTCGAGCTGTTCGCGCAGACCGAGCCGAGCGGCTGGCGGTTCGCCGACCGGCCGGGCCGGGACACCCGGCGGGCCCACTCCTGGCTGGGCGAGGACCTGGACGCGCTGGAGGAGTTCACCCAGGGCCACCAGGGCGCGCTCAAGGTGCAGGCGGTCGGGCCGTGGACGCTGGCGGCGAGCATCGAGCTCAAGCACGGCGAGAAGGCGCTCGCCGACCAGGGCGCCTGCCGGGACATCGCCGGTTCGTTGACCGAGGGCCTGCGCCGCCACCTCGCCGACGTCCGCCGGCGGGTGCCCGGCGCCCACCTGGTCCTCCAGCTCGACGAGCCCTCGCTGCCCGCCGTGCTGACCGGCGCGGTGAAGACCGCCAGCGGCTTCCAGCGGCTGCGTTCGGTGGACCGGCAGGTGGCCGAGGAGGTGCTGCGCGAGGTCATCCGGGGCCTGGACGTGCCCGTCGTCGTGCACTGCTGCGCGCCGGACGTCCCGATCCCGCTGCTGCGCCGGGCCGGGGCGGCCGGCGTCTCGCTGGACTTCTCGCTGCTGACCGGGCGGGAGGACGACGACCTGGGCGAGGCGGTCGAGGCGGGCACGGTGATCCTCGCTGGTGTCGTGCCCTCCACCGACCAGGCGGTGTCCGACCCGGCCGGTAGTGTCCAGGGTGTCAGGACCTTGTGGCGCAGGCTCGGGTTCGCCCCGGAGCTGCTGGGCCGACGCGTGCTGGTGACGCCGACCTGCGGGCTGGCCGGGGCGTCCCCGGCGTACGCGCGCAAGGCGCTGTCGCTTGCGGCGCGGGCGGCGCAGAGCCTGGTGGACAACCCGGAATGAGAACGTAGGAGGGCTTGCGGTGGTGGCTGTCGAGGGCTGGGAGGACGTCCCGGCGGAGGTGCGCAGGCGGCACGCCGAGCTGGCC
The DNA here is from genome assembly GCF_044742585.1 of Kitasatospora sp. NPDC087861. Taxonomy (NCBI): domain Bacteria; kingdom Bacillati; phylum Actinomycetota; class Actinomycetes; order Kitasatosporales; family Streptomycetaceae; genus Kitasatospora; species Kitasatospora sp. NPDC087861. Next base: position 32,257 of record NZ_JBIUUS010000003.1, on the reverse strand, counting down.
GTGGAGATCACCGAGCACCGCGCCCGGTACTACGAGCAGGACGCCCCGGTCGTCAGCGACGCCGAGTTCGACGCCCTGATGCGCGAGCTGGAGGCGCTGGAGGCCGAGCACCCGGCCCTGGTGACGCCGGACTCGCCGAGCCAGCGGGTCGGCGGTGCGCCGACCGAGCTGTTCGCCGCCGTCGAGCACCGCGAGCGGCTGCTCAGCCTCGACAACGCGATGGACGAGGAGGAGCTCGCCGCCTGGGCCGAGCGGGTCGCCACCGAACTGCACGGCATCGACTACCACTACCTGTGCGAGCTCAAGGTGGACGGCCTGGCGGTCAACCTCACCTACGAGAACGGCCACCTGGTGCAGGCGGCGACGCGTGGCGACGGCCGGGTCGGCGAGGACATCACCGCGAACGTCCGCACCATCAAGGAGATCCCGCACCAGCTCAAGGGCGACGACATCCCGGAGCTGGTGGAGATCCGCGGCGAGGTCTACTTCCCGACCGAGGAGTTCGACGCGCTCAACGCCTCGTTCGCGGAGGAGAACGAGCGCCGCCGGCAGGAGAACGAGGAGCGCGCCAAGGAGGGCAAGCGGCCCCGGGCGTTGATCCGGCTGTTCATGAACCCCCGCAACGCCGCCGCCGGTTCGCTGCGCCAGAAGGACCCGCACGTCACCGCGTCCCGCCCGCTGCACATGGTGGTGCACGGCATCGGCGCCCGGGTCGGCTTCGACATCGACGACCAGTCGCACGCCTACCGGCTGCTGCACGACTGGGGCCTGCCCACCGCCCGGCACAACAAGGTGGTGAAGACCCTCGACGAGGTGCGGGCGTTCATCCGGCACTTCGGCGAGCAGCGGCACTCGGTCGAGCACGAGATCGACGGCGTGGTGGTGAAGGTCGACGAGATCGCCCTGCAGGGCCGGCTGGGCGCCACCTCCAAGTCCCCGCGCTGGGCGATCGCCTGGAAGTACCCGCCGGAGGAGGTCACCGGCAAGCTGGCCGAGATCAAGGTCGGCATCGGCCGCACCGGCCGGGCCACCCCGTTCGCGGTGCTGGCCGAGCCGGTGAAGGTGGCCGGTTCGATGGTCCAGTACGCGACCCTGCACAACCAGCAGATCGTCAAGGCCAAGGACGTCCTGCTCGGCGACACCGTGGTGCTGCGCAAGGCCGGTGACGTCATCCCGGAGATCCTCGGCCCGGTCTACGACCTGCGGGACGGCGGCGAGCGGGAGTTCGTGATGCCCTCGCACTGCCCGGAGTGCGGCGCCGAGCTGCGCCCGATGGCCGAGGGCGACATCGATCTGCGCTGCCCGAACGCGCAGTTCTGCCCGGCCCAGATCCGCGAGCGGATCGCCTTCCTGGGCGGGCGGCAGTGCCTGGACGTCGAGGGCCTCGGCTATGTCGCGGCCACCGCGCTGACCCAGCCGCTGGAGCCGGCCGAGGCGCCGGTGCGCAACGAGGGCGACGTCTTCGGCCTCACCGAGGAGCAGTTGCTGCCGATCAAGGTGCTGGTCCGGGACCCGAAGACGGGCATGCCCAAGCTGGACGACAAGACCGGCAAGCAGAAGGAGGTGTTCTTCTTCGCCACCACCAAGGGCGAGCCGAAGAAGTCGCTCCGGACGCTGCTCGACAACCTCGACCAGGCCAGGCAGCGCCCGTTGGCGCGGTTCGTCAACGGCCTGTCGATCCGCCACGTCGGTCCGGTGGCGGCCCAGGAGCTGGCGCGCGAGTTCCGCGACCTGGAGAAGATCTTCGAGGCGAGCGAGGAGGAGCTGGCGGCGGTCGAGGGCGTCGGTCCGACCATCGCCCGCTCGATCAAGGAGTGGTACGCGGAGGAGTGGCACCGGGGCATCCTGGAGAAGTGGCGCGAGGCCGGTGTCCGCTTCACCGAGGAGTTCGCCGACGAGGAGCTCGGCGAGCGTCCGCTGGAGGGCCTGACGGTGGTGGTGACCGGCACCCTGGCCGGGCACACCCGGGACGGGGCCAAGGAGGCGCTGACCTCGCGCGGCGCGAAGGTGACCGGTTCGGTGTCGAAGAAGACCGATTTCGTCGTCGCGGGTGACAACCCTGGGTCCAAGTACGACAAGGCCGTTCAGCTCGGCCTGCCGGTCCTGGACGACGCCGGTTTCGCCGTGCTGCTCGCCGACGGAGCGGCCGCGGCCCGCGCCCACCTCGGCCTGCCCGAGGTCGAGCAGGCCCCCGCCGAGGCCGCCCCGGAGGCCGACCCGACCGGCGCCTGACCGAATCCGTCTTGTTATCGTCCTGATGCAACGTCACCGGGTGTCGCGCCGTGAAGGCGGGCATTGTGTCACTGTGCGACACCCGGGCGCGGTGGCGCGTTTCCGGTTGTCCGAAAGTCTGCCCACCGGGTGGACCCCGGCATACTCTGGAGCGCAACAGAGTGTCAGCAGGGGTGGGGGCACCGGCTGAGCCGGTACTCCGCGGGGTCGCTCCATGCCCGGCAGCAGTCGGTACCGGCACGGTGCCTCACCGTACGGCGGCCTGACGGGGCGGGCCCGACGGAGGACAGGGCTTATGGATCGTACGACCGGCGGTGCGCCCACACGCCCGCCGCAGGGGGTGGCGGGTGCGGTCCTGCTGCTCGGCGTGCTGCTGGCCGGTGCAGCGCCGCTCATCCCGCTGGCCGTCCTGGTCTACCGGTACGAACCCGAACTGCTGCCGCTGTTCGCGGTGCCGCTGGCGGTGCTGGTCGCCGCCTGGCGGATCGCCCGCGACCGCGCCCGCGACCAGCTGACCGACCCGCTGACGGACCTGCCCAACCGTCAGGCCCTGCTGATGGCCGCCCAGGAGGCGATAGCGGAGCGTGCGGACGGCTACAGCGTCGGTCTCATCCTGCTCGATCTCGATCGCTTCCGATCGCTCAACGACACTCTCGGTCACACCGCCGGCGACCGGCTGCTGGTGCACATCGCCCGTCGGCTGCACCGCGCGCTGCGCTCCGGCGGTCCGGCCGGCAGTGCCACCCGGGAGTCCATCGACGACGTCTTCGCCGGCCTGCCCCGGCACTACCGGCGCGGCCGCCCGATGGTGGCCCGGATGGGCGGCGACGAGTTCGCCGTGCTGCTGCCCGGCATCAACTGCCCGGACAGCCTGGAGCGGGTCGCCAAGGCGCTGATCGCCGAACTCGCCGCGCCGATCCGGCTGGACGGACTGCTGCTCGTACTGGAGGCCAGCGCCGGGGTCTGCGTCTACCCGCAGCACGCCCAGGACGCCGAGTCGCTGCTGCGCCGCGCCGACGTGGCGATGGGCCACGCCCAGCGCGGTTGCAGCGGCGTCGCGCAGTACGACGAGACCCAGGACGCCGACACGCCGTACCGGATAGGGCTGCTCGGCGATCTGCGGCGGGCCCTGGAGACCGGTGAGGTGCAGCTGCACTACCAGCCCAAGGTGGCCTTCGACGGCCGGGTGGTCGGCCTGGAGGCACTGCTGCGCTGGGAGCGGCCCGGCCAGGGCCGGGTCTCGCCGGACGAGTTCGTCGGGCTCGCCGAGTCCAGCGGCCTGATGCCCCGGCTCACCGACTACGTGCTGGAGGCCGCCGTCGGGCAGCTCGCCTCCTGGCGGGACCAGGGCCTGCAGGTGCAGGTCGCGGTCAACGTCTCCCCGCGCGACGTGCTCAACCCCGGCTTCGCGCAGCGCGTCGCCGGCCACCTCGTCCGCCACCAGGTGCCGGCCCACGCGCTCCAGCTGGAGATCACCGAGCGGCTGCTGCTGGACGACTCCCGGCGCGCCGCCGACACCCTGGCCGAACTGCGCGGCTACGGCGTCGGGATGTCCCTGGACGACTTCGGCACCGGCCACTCCTCGCTGGTGCGGCTGCGCAGCCTGCCGGTCGGCGAGTTGAAGATCGACCGTTCCTTCGTCTCCCGGATGGTCGCCGACGACCACGACGCGGCGGTGGTGCGCTGCTCGGTCGAGCTCGCCCACTCGCTGGGCCTGACCGTGGTCGCCGAGGGCGTCGAGGACGACGAGACCTGGGAGCGGCTGCACTGCATGGGCGTGGACGCCGTCCAGGGCTGGCTGGTGTCGGCGGCGCTGCCGGCCGAGCAGGCCACCGCCTGGCTGCGGGTGCACCGCACCGGCGCCCCGCCGGTGGAGCGGCTGGCGGCCTCGCGCGGCCAGCTGCCGGCGGCCCTCCGGGCGATGCAGGGGGGCCAGCCGGTGCTGCCGCCGGTCGTCCAGCCCGTCATCCCGCCGGTGCTGCCGCCCGCCGTCCAGGCCGTCCAGGCCGGGCCGGTGCCCCAGCCGGTGCCGGCCGCGCAGCTGGAGATCCAGGCGCCGGGCACGCAGAGTTGGGCCCGTACCAGGCCGCAGTGACGGGCGCGCGCGTCAACGCGTTGGTCGGTGGCCGGGCCGGGCCCCATAGGATGGGTCCAAAGACCACGAGGACGGAGCACCGGACCGGTTGCTCCTGCCCGGGCCCGGTACCGCCTGAGCGCGGTGCCGGGTCTCACCAGAACTCACCCTGAGGATCGCTGCATGCCTGGCATCACGCGCGAGGAGGTCGCCCACCTCGCCCGGCTGTCGCGTCTTGAGCTGAAGCCCGAAGAGCTGGACCACTTCGCCGAGCAGCTCGACGTGATCATCGGCGCGGTCGCCCGCGTTTCCGAGGTCGCCGGACAGGACGTCCCGCCGACCTCCCACCCGCTCCCGCTGACCAACGTCATGCGCGCGGACGAGGTGCGGCCGTCGCTCACCCCGGACCAGGCGCTGTCCGGCGCTCCGGCCGCCGAGGAGCAGCGTTTCCGTGTGCCGCAGATCCTCGGGGAGGACTGACCGAGATGACCGAGCTGATCCGTTACACCGCCGCCGAGACGGCCTCCGCCATCGCCAAGGGCGAGGTGTCCGCCGTCGAGGTCGCGCAGGCGCACCTGGACCGCATCGACGCCGTCGACAAGAAGGTCAACGCCTTCCTGCACGTGGACACCGAGGGCGCGCTGAAGGCCGCCAGGGCCGTCGACGAGAAGCGCGCCAAGGGCGAGGAGCTGGGCCCGCTGGCCGGCGTCCCGCTCGCGCTGAAGGACGTCTTCACCACCGAGGGCATCCCGACCACCTGCGGCTCCAAGATCCTCGAAGGCTGGATCCCGCCGTACGACGCCACGCTGACCAGCCGTCTCAAGGACGCCGGCGTCGTCATCCTCGGCAAGACCAACATGGACGAGTTCGCGATGGGCTCCTCCACCGAGAACTCCGCCTACGGCCCGACCGGCAACCCGTGGGACCTCTCCCGTATCCCCGGCGGCTCCGGCGGCGGCTCGGCCGCGGCGCTGGCCGCCTTCGAGGCCCCGCTGGCGATCGGCACCGACACCGGCGGCTCGATCCGCCAGCCCGGCGCCGTCACCGGCACCGTCGGCGTCAAGCCGACCTACGGCTCGGTGTCCCGCTACGGCCTGGTCGCCTTCTCGTCCTCGCTGGACCAGGGCGGCCCGTGCGCCCGCACCGTGCTGGACGCGGCGCTGCTGCACGAGGCCATCGCCGGGCACGACCCGCTGGACTCCACCTCGATCGACGCGCCCGTCCCGGCCGTGGTCGAGGCCGCGAAGCTGCGCGACGTGCGCGGCATGCGGATCGGCGTGGTCAAGGAGTTCGCCGGCGAGGGCTACCAGACCGGCGTGATGCAGCGCTTCAACGAGTCGGTGGAGCTGCTGCGCGAGCTGGGCGCCGAGGTCGTCGAGGTCTCCTGCCCGTCCTTCACCCTGGCGCTGCCGGCGTACTACCTGATCGCGCCCAGCGAGTGCTCGTCCAACCTGGCCCGCTTCGACGCGATGCGCTACGGCCTGCGGGTGGGCGACGACGGCTCGCGCTCGGCCGAGGAGGTCACCGCGCTGACCCGCGAGGCCGGCTTCGGCGACGAGGTCAAGCGTCGCATCATCCTGGGCACCTACGCCCTCTCCTCGGGCTACTACGACGCCTACTACGGCTCGGCCCAGAAGGTCCGCACCCTCATCTCGCGCGACTTCGACGCCGCCTTCGCGGGCGTGGACGTGCTGGTCTCGCCGACCACGCCGACCACCGCCTTCCCGATCGGCGAGCGCGCCGACGACCCGATGGCGATGTACCTGGCCGACCTCTGCACGATCCCGTCGAACCTCGCGGGCAACGCGGCCATGTCGCTGCCGGTCGGTCTGGCCCCGGAGGACAATCTCCCGGTCGGCCTGCAGATCATCGCGCCCGCGATGGCGGACGACCGCCTGTACCGGGTGGGCGGCGCCGTCGAGGCCGCACTCAACGACAAGTGGGGGCACACCCTGCTGGAGGAGGCACCGGCTCTGTGAGCAAGATCGAGAAGGCCAAGGCCCAGTCCGCTTCGCTCAAGGGTTTCAAGCACTCGAAGCCCGGTCTCTGGCTGTCCATCGGCAGCAGCGCCTTCGGCGCGGTCTCCGTGGTCAAGGACGTCCGCAAGGCCCGCGAGGAGAGCGACACCCTCAAGCTGGTCAACGCCCTGGTCGGCGCCGCCGCGCTGATCACCGGCACCGCCCTGCTGGTGCGCGAGCTGCGCCGGCTCGGCTCCGACGACGTACTGCTGGGCTGAGCTGAGCGCCCCGGCCCGGCCCCGCGCGAGCGGCGGCCGGGCCCGTACCTCCCAAGTCTTTTAGTGAAGGGGACGCTGTGAGCGTCATGAACCTGGTCTCCTACGAGGACGCTCTCGCGTCGTACGACCCGGTGATGGGCCTTGAGGTCCACGTCGAGCTGGGTACCAAGACCAAGATGTTCTGCGGTTGCTCGACCGAGCTGGGCGCCGAGCCGAACAGCCAGACCTGCCCGACCTGCCTGGGCCTGCCGGGCTCGCTGCCGGTGGTCAACGCGATCGGCGTGGAGTCGGCCGTCAAGATCGGCCTGGCGCTGAACTGCGAGATCGCCGAGTGGTGCCGGTTCGCTCGGAAGAACTACTTCTACCCGGACATGCCCAAGAACTTCCAGACCTCGCAGTACGACGAGCCGATCGCCTTCAACGGCTACCTCGACGTGCAGCTGGAGGACGGCTCGACCTTCCGCGTGGAGATCGAGCGCGCCCACATGGAGGAGGACACCGGCAAGTCCAGCCACGTCGGCGGCGCCACCGGCCGCATCCACGGCGCCACCCACTCGCTGCTCGACTACAACCGGGCCGGCATCCCGCTGATCGAGATCGTCACCAAGCCGATCGTCGGCGCCGGCGAGCGCGCCCCCGAGGTCGCCAAGGCGTACGTCGCCGAACTGCGTGAGCTGATCAAGGCGCTGGGCGTCTCCGAGGCCCGGATGGACAAGGGCCAGATGCGCTGCGACGTCAACCTGTCGCTGCGCCCCAACGGCACCGAGACCTTCGGCACCCGCTCGGAGACCAAGAACGTCAACTCGCTGCGCAGCGTGGAGCGGGCCGCCCGGTTCGAGATCCAGCGGCACGCCACCGTGCTGACCGACGGCGGCACGATCGTCCAGGAGACCCGGCACTTCCACGAGGAGGACGGCTCCACCACCTCGGGCCGGATCAAGGACAACGCCGAGGACTACCGCTACTTCCCCGAGCCGGACCTGGTGCCGATCGCCCCCGCCCGCGCGTGGGTCGAGGAGCTGCGCGCCGGCCTGCCGGAGCTGCCGCGGGTGCGCCGGGCGCGGCTGCAGGCCGAGTGGGGCCTGTCCGACAAGGACATGCAGTCGGTGCTGAACGCCGGCGCCGTCGAGCCGATCCTGGAGACCATCGCCGCCGGCGCCCCGGCCGACCAGGCCCGCAAGTGGTGGATGGGCGAGCTGGCCCGCCGGGCCAACGAGACCGGCACCGAGCTGAGCGAGCAGCCGATCACCCCGGCGCAGGTCGCCCGGGTCACCGCGCTGGTCGCCGAGGGCAAGCTGAACGACAAGCTGGCCCGCCAGGTCATCGAGGCCGTGCTGGCCGGCGAGGGCGAGCCGGACGAGGTCGTCGAGAAGCGCGGCCTGGCCGTCGTCTCGGACGACTCCGCGCTCGGCGCCGCCGTCGACCAGGCCATCGCCGACAACGAGGCGATCGCCGCCAAGATCCGCGACGGCAAGGTCGCGGCGGTCGGCGCGCTGGTCGGCGCGGTCATGAAGGCCACCCGCGGCCAGGCCGACGCGGCCCGCGTCAAGGATCTGATCCTGGAGCGGCTGGGCGTGGAAGGACAGTAGGCGCTGGGCGCCTCTGTCTGAGGTTCCTAAGGTTCCTAAGGCATCTAAGGCCCTCTAAGTAAGGCCTAAGGCCCGGTCTCACCTCTGTATCGAGGTAAGACCGGGCCTTTGTCGTCCCCCGGGCCCCGATCTAAGGCATCCGGGGCCCGGAAGATCGGTAGGGCTTCCGATGTGGCACCCCCCGCTGGGAGAGGAAGCTCTTACTCGACAGCGAAACGCAGTGAGACCCACAAGGGGAACCGAAGTGATCGAGTACGAGCTCATCCAGCAGCAGGCCCACGAGCTTGCCGCCCGCGCCGAGCACCAGCGCCTGGTACGCGAGGCCAAGGAGGCGCGCCGCCTGCGGCAGCGTCCGGTGGCCGCCCGCTTCCAGCGGCGCCCCGTGCGTCAGCCGGAATGCTGACGGACCGGCACCACGACGGTGCCGAGGGAACATCCGAGGGGGAGGCGCTGCGGGGGAGCGCCTCCCCCTCCGGGCGTCCACGGGGCGGGATATCCGCTCGGCCCGCCGGCTCCGGCTATGGCATGCTCGCCTCCATGCAGCAGATATCGGTGAGTCCCGTCTTCGTCGGCCGCGGCAGCGAGATCACCGAACTGACCGACGCGCTGCGCCGGGCCGGCTCCGGCAGCCCGCAGGCCGTGCTGATCGGCGGCGAGGCGGGCGTCGGCAAGACCCGCCTGCTGGAGGAGTTCCTGAAGCGGGCCGGCGACGGGGGAGCGGTCACCACGCTCGGCGGCTGTCTGGAGATCGGCGCCGAGGGCCTGCCGTACGCCCCGCTGGCCGGCGCGCTGCGTCGACTGCACCGCTCGCTGGGCGCAGAGCTGGAGGCCGCGGCCGCCGGCAGCGAGGGGCATCTGGCCCGGCTGCTGCCCGAGTTCGGCGAGGCCGACGGCGAGCCGAACGACGAGTATGGCCGGGCCCGGCTGTTCGAGCACACCGCGAGGCTGTTCGAGCGGCTCGGCGCGGAGCGTACCCTCGTTTTCGCCGTCGAGGACCTGCACTGGTCCGACCGCTCCACCCGCGAGCTGCTCGCCTTCCTGGTCCGCACCCTGCACCGCTCCCGGGTGCTGCTGGTCGCCACCTACCGCTCCGACGACCTGCACCGCCGGCACCCGCTGCGCCCCTTCCTGGCCGAGCTCGAACGGCTGCGCACCGTCCAGCGGCTGGAGCTGGAGCGGTTCGGCCGCGGCGAGGTCGCCGCCCAGCTGGCCGGCATCCTCGGCACCGCCGACCCCGACCGGAAGCTGGTGGACCGCATCCACCGCCGTTCCGAGGGGAACCCGTTCTTCGTCGAGGAGTTGGCCACCGCCTTCGAGGACGGCTGCGGCGCCGGGCTCACCGATTCGCTGCGCGACATCCTGCTGGTCCGGGTGGAGACCCTGGACGAGGAGGCCCAGCGGGTGGTACGGATCGCCGCCGAGGGCGGCTCGCACGTCGAACACGCCCTGCTGGCGGCCGTCCTGGACGACGACGAGGAGGCGCTGATCGAGGCGCTGCGGGCGGCCGTCGGCGCCAACATCCTGCGCCCGGACAGCGACGGCGAGGGCTACCGCTTCCGGCACGCGCTGGTCCGCGAGGCCGTCTCGGACGACCTGCTGCCCGGCGAGCGGCACCGGATCAACCGCAAGTTCGCGCTCGCCGTGGAGGCGCAGCCGCACCTGGTCTCCTGTGACGCCCTGCCCGCCCGGCTGGCCAACTACTGGTACCACGCGCACGATCCGGCCCGCGCCCTGCCGACCGCCCTGGACGCCGCCCGCGCGGCCCGGCGCCGCAACGCCTTCGCCGAGCAACTGGGCATGCTGGAACGCGCCCTGGAGCTGTGGGACATGGTCTCCGAGGAGGTGCTGGCGCACACCCTGCGCCCGTACGACTGGGCCGAGACCTACCCGCCGGGCTCCTGCGACCACAGCACCGCCGACGAGGACTGCGACCGGATCCAGCTGATCGACGTCCTGGCCGAGGCGGTGGTCGCGGCCCGGCGCTGCGGCGACCGCGAGCGCGGACTGAGCCTCGCCAGGCGGGGGCTGCGGCTGGTCGACGAGACGGTGCACCCGGTGCGCGCGGCCTGGTTCCGGATCAACCGGGCCCGGATGCTGGGCAATCTGCGCCGCTCCGGGGACGACGAGGAGATCCTGTACGCGCACCGGCTGGTCGACCACCTGCCGCCGTCCGCCGTCCAGGCCGAGGTGTTCGCGCTCGGCGCCGGGGTGGCGATGCTCAAGAAGCCCGGCCCCGAGCACCTCGGACTCGCCGAGCGGGCGATCCGGATCGCCCAGGAGGTCGGTGCGCACTCCGTCGAGGTGCACGCCCGGATGACGCTCGGCGGCCTGCGGTACGACGTGCAGGGCGACGCCGAGGGCGGGCTGGCCGAACTGGCCGGGGCGGTCGAGACGGCCCGCCGGCTGGGCGTGCCCGACCTGCTGCTGCGCGGCGTCAACAACCTGGCCAGCCTGCAGCGCGGGCTGGGCCGGGCCGAGGAGGCGGTGGCGCTGGCCCGCGAGGGCCTGGTCTTCGCGGACGGCAACGGCCTGCTGCGCAACATCGGCACCATCCTGACCGGCAACCTGGCCGAGGCGCTGACCGACCTCGGGCGGGCCGCGGAGGCCGAGGAGGTGCTCGCCGCCTGCGAGCTGACCAGCCTGACCGGCACCCACGCCGAGTTCCTGGACCGGATGCGCGGCGACCTCGCCGTGCTGCGCGGCGACCTGGCCGGCGCGGCGACCATGCTGGCGCAGGCCCGGTCGGCCAACCGGGTCGGCCAGCTCCAGCACAGCATGCCGATCAGCCGACTGGCGGTGCGGGTCGCCGCGCTCGGCGGGCGGCCGCTGGAGGCCCGGGAGGAACTGCTCGCCGCGCTGGCGGAGGAGGGGAGGCTCGGCCACGAGTCCGACGTGTACCCGCTGCTGGTCGAGGCCGCCGCGGTGGAGGCGGACAGCCGGGGCCTGCCGGAGGCCGCGGCGGGCCGGGCCGAGGTGCTGGCCGCGATCGCCGAGGCGGCCACCCGGCTCCGGCCGCGGGCGCCGCTGCACCACGGCTGGGCCCGACTGCTGGAGGGCGAGCTGGCCCGCGCCGAGGCCGCCGACACCCCGGCGCAGTGGGCCGCCGCGGTCGCCGCGCTGCGGCCGACCGGGCTGCCGTACCCGCTGGCGGCGGCCCTGCTGCGGGCCGGCGAGGCCGAGGTGCAGGCCGGGCGGCGCGAGGCCGGGACCGAACTGCTGCGCGAGGCGCGGGAGCTGGCCACCGTCCGGGGTGACCGCCCGCTACTGGCGGAGATCGCGGGGCTGGCCGACCGGGCCGGGCTGACGCTGACCCCGGCGCCGGCCGCACGCCCGGCCGCCGGGCCGGCCGTGCCCCCGCCCGCCGGGGAGTCCTTCGGCCTCACCCCCCGTGAGCGGGACGTGCTCCGATTGCTCGCACGCGGCTGGACCAACCGGCAGATCGCGGAGGAGCTGTACATCTCTCCGAAGACCGCGAGCGTGCACGTCTCCAACATCCTGGGCAAGCTCGCGGTCACCGGCCGGGGCGAGGCGGCCGCGCTGGCGCACCGGCTGCGGCTGTTCCCGGACGATCTGACCCCGGCCGTCCGCTGATCCACGCGCCCGGCGCCGGGCCCCCGACCGTCGCCGGTCCGGGGCCCGGCGGCCGGGCGCCGTCACGTGCTCCTGTGCGCGCCGCGTGAGCCCCCGGCCGAGCGCCGCCGCCAACCGGGCCGATCCGCCGGAATCAGGTGTATTTCCCCACCCTCGCGCCATTACTCTAAGTTGAGTGTGCGTGTCATTGAGTGACGGATTTGGTGTAGGGTCCCGATCGGGAACATCGGTGCGGTGCGGCGACCGGAAGGCCGCCCACCCCCTGGGCCGCCGTCCTGACGGGGCGCCAGGCCACCGCGTACGGCCAAGGGATGCGCGGCCGGCGGCCCGTGGCCGGGGCGCCGGGCCTCGGGTCGGAGGGGGAGAGGTCGAGTGAGCTCCACCGATACGGTGCGGCCCGGTGCCGGACAGCCGGGCGTGCCGCCCACCGACCCGTCCGTTCCCGGCGTGTCCGCACCCGACCGGCGCGGCCCGCTGCGCCGGCTCCGGGGGAGCCGCGCCCTGCCCGGCCTCGTCCTGGGCGCACTCTGTCTGGCCTACGCCCTGGGCGCCTCCACCGGCTGGGGATCGCCACAACTCTCCATCTTCATGGGCGACTTCGGCCTGGCCGCGGCGGCCCTCGCGGCCGCACTGTCCTGCCTGGTGTACGGCTGCACGGTCGGCGGGCACGCCCGAACGGCGTGGCTGCTGTTCGGCCTCTCCTCGCTCGTGGTGGCCTTCGGCAACGGCACCTGGGGCTGGTACGAACTCGTCGCCCGCACCCCGTTGCCGCAGGACTCGCTCGCCGAGTACGCCTTCCTGCTGTTCTCCCCGCTCGCCATCACCGGTGTCCTGGTGCTCGCCCAGCGCCCGCGCTCCGCCGCCGGCTGGCTCTGCCTGCTGCTCGACGGCTGGCTGATCGCCGGCTCGCTGTTCACCCTCAGCTGGAGCCTGGCACTCGGCCGGATCGCCGCCGGCGAGGACGGCTCGCCGCTGCGCCTGGCCCTCAACCTGGCCTACCCGGTGCTGGACATCCTGCTGGTCAGCCTGGTGGTCGGACTGCGTTTCGGTGGTCGGGACGGCAACCGGGCCGCCGTGCACACCGCGATGGTCGCGCTCGCCGTCACCGTCCTGTGCGACGCCCTGTTCACCTCCCCGGAGCTGCGCAGCGACTACCACTCGGGCGAACTGCTGGACGCCGGCTGGTTCTCCGGCAGCCTGCTGCTGGCCTGGGCGCCCTGGTCGCCGCGCTGGCGCCGCCCGCTGCGCGAGCACCCCTCGGTCGGCGGCCTGCCGCGCCGCCGGGTCGCCACCACCTTCAGCGCGCTCACCCCGTACGCGGCCGCCGCGGTGTGCACCGCCGGAATCCTCTACAACGCGCTGGGCGGGCGGGAGTTGGACCGGGTGGTGGCCGCGGCCGCCTGCACCGTCGGCCTGGCGCTCATCCTGCGCCAGGGTGTGATGCTGCTGGACAACCTGTCGCTCGCCCAGGAACTCGCCCACAAGGAGGCGCACTTCCGCTCCCTGGTGCAGGGCTCCAGCGACGTCATCATGATCGCCGGCGCCAACGGCGTGCTCTCCTACGTCTCCCCGGCCGCGCTCGGCGTCTACGGGCGGGACCCGGAGGAACTGGTCGGCGGCAACCTGCTGGACCTGGTCCACCCCGAGGACGTGGACCGGGTGCTCGCCGAGGTCCGCCGCTACCTGGCGAGGGTCCGGCTCACCGCCCACCGCTCCCCGGGTGCCGCCGAACCGTCCGCCCGGGTGGAGTGCCGGATCAGCTCCGGCGGCGGCGAGTGGCTGCACGTCGAGTCGACGGTCAGCCGGCACCGCGACGGGCTGCTCCTCAACAGCCGGGACGTCACCGAACGGGTGATACTCCAGGCCCAGTTGCAGCACAACGCCTTCCACGACCCGCTCACCGACCTGCCCAACCGGGCGCTGTTCGCCCAGCGGCTGTGGGCCGCCCTCGGCGCCCGTGGCCAGCAGGGCGAGGCCGGCGCCGGGGTCGCGGTGCTCTTCCTCGACCTGGACGGCTTCAAGGCGGTCAACGACACCGCCGGCCACCAGGTCGGCGACGAACTGCTGGTGCAGGCCGCCCGTCGGCTCCAGGGCGCCGTCCGCTGCGGGGACACCGTCGCCCGGTTCGGCGGCGACGAGTTCGCCGCACTGGTCTGCGGCCCGCTCGGCCGGCTCCAGGTCCAGGAACTCGCCGAGCGGCTGCGGATCGCGCTCTCCGAGCCGTACTGGATCGGCGGCGCCGAACTCGGCGTCGCCGCCAGCATCGGCATCGCCTTCGGCACCCCCGAACGCGGCCCGGCCGCCGACCCGCGGGCGGCCACCGACGAGCTGATGCGCAACGCCGATCTCGCGATGTACCGGGCCAAGTCCGAGGGCAAGGGCCGGGTGGTGCTCTACACCCCGGCGATGCGGGCCGACCTGGAGCGCCGCACCGAACTGGAGGAACGGCTGCGGATCGCCGTCCGGGAGGGCGGCTTCACCCTGCTCCACCAGCCCGTGGTGGACCTCGGCAGCGGCGCGGTGACCGGCGTCGAGGCGCAGGCCCGCTGGCGCTCGGCGGGCGACCTGCTGCTCACCCCGGCCGAGTTCCTGCGCTCGGCCGAGCACGGCGACGCGGCCACCCGGTTCTCCCGCTGGCTGATCCAGGAGGCGGTGACGGCCGCCGCCGCCCGGCGCGGTCAGTCCGGCCGCAACCGCACGGCCCCCGCTCCCGTCCCGGTCTCGGTCCGGCTCTCCACCGAGCGGCTCTGCACGCCCGGCCTGTACGAGACGGTGGCCGCGGCGCTGCGCGACAGCCGGCTGCCGGCCGGCGAGCTGGTGATCGAGGTGGCCCGGATGGGTCCGGACTCGCTTGCCGACGAACTCGGCCGCCGGCTGGCCGCGTTGCGCCGACTCGGGGTCACCACCGTGTTGGCCGGCTACGGCGCCGGCAGCGGTTCGCTCGGCGAGCTGGCCCGGCTGCCCCTCGACGGGCTCAAGCTGGACCGCACGCTGGTGCAGGACCTCGGGGAGTCCGCCCTCAGTCGCACGCTCGCCGGGCACGCCCTGCGGCTCGGCCGCGACCTCGGTCTGGTCACCGCCGCCGAGGGGGTGGACCTGCCCCGCCAGGTGGCCGCGCTCCAGGAGCTGGGTTGCCGGCAGGGCCAGGGTTCGGCCTTCGCGCCGCCGCTGGACGAGACCCGGCTGCGCCGGGCGCTGGTGCGCCGCGGCTACCCGCTGCCGAGGCCGCTCGGCTCGGTCTCGGCCCGGCGCGCGTACCTCGCCGCAGAGACCCGGACGGGTGGCTGCGGGGAGGGCGGCGGGGGGCGTGTCGTACATCACCACGGTGCCCCCGACCTGCCCGAACACCGCGCGGCGACCGGTCCAGGACCAGGTCCGCATGGCGAGACGGTCATCCCACCTGCTTGACACGTGCCCCCGGTCAGGAGGAGGGTCGTTGCCATGCGCACCCGAATTCTCGTACTTGGCGGGCGCGTCGGCTGAGCGGGCTCACACGCCCCGCTTGTGACAGACCGACGCGCCACCCCTCGCATGCCCTTGGCACGAGGGGTTTTTTGTTGCACTGACGCTGTTCCACCACCGCAAGACCCCTGGCCCCGACCGCCCGATCCGCCCCGACTCGCGGGGAGGAAGCGGGACGATTGAGGCAGAGCCGGCGATCGGCCCGAAACCGGGACCCCCCTCGCACCACGGGGCCCGCAACCACCGGGCCGGCAAAATCCGAGAAGAGACAGGCAGATGACTGAGCACGCCGCATCCCCCCGCCGCGGGGACACCCCGGCCGCACACGCTCCCGCTCCCCAGCACGTCGTCGAAACCATGACCGGCGCCCAGTCGCTCATCCGCTCCCTGGAGGCCGTAGGCGCGGACACCGTCTTCGGCATCCCGGGCGGGGCCATCCTTCCCGCGTACGACCCGCTGATGGATTCGTCCAAGGTGCGCCACATCCTGGTCCGGCACGAGCAGGGCGCCGGCCACGCCGCCACCGGCTACGCCCAGGCCACCGGCCGGGTCGGGGTCTGCATGGCCACCTCCGGACCGGGCGCGACCAACCTGGTGACCCCGATCGCCGACGCCTACATGGACTCGGTGCCGATCGTCGCGATCACCGGTCAGGTCTCCTCCAAGGCGATCGGCACCGACGCCTTCCAGGAGGCGGACATCTGCGGCATCACGATGCCGATCACCAAGCACAACTACCTGGTCACCGACCCGGCCGAGATCCCCCGGGTGATCGCCGAGGCGTTCCACATCGCCGCCACCGGCCGCCCCGGCCCGGTCCTGGTCGACATCGCCAAGGACGCCCTGCAGGCCACCACCACCTTCCGCTGGCCGGTCGAGACCTCGCTGCCCGGCTACCGCCCGGTCACCAAGCCGCACGCCAAGCAGATCCGCGAGGCCGCGAAGCTGCTGGTGGGCGCCAAGCGCCCGGTGCTGTACGTCGGCGGCGGCGTGATCAAGGCTCAGGCCACGGCCGAGCTGCGGATCCTCGCCGAGCTGACCGGCGCCCCCGTGGTCACCACCCTGATGGCGCTCGGCGCCTTTCCCGACAGCCACCCGCAGCACCTGGGCATGCCCGGCATGCACGGCACCGTCCCGGCGGTCACCGCGCTGCAGAAGGCCGACCTGCTGTTCACCCTCGGCGCCCGCTTCGACGACCGCGTCACCGGCAAGCTGGACAGCTTCGCCCCGTACGCCAAGGTCGTCCACGCGGACATCGACCCGGCCGAGATCGGCAAGAACCGCCCCGCCGACGTGCCGATCGTCGGTGACGCCCGCGAGGTGCTGGCCGACCTGATCGTGGCCGTCCAGGCCGAGTTCGACGCCGGCCACAGGAGCGACTACGCGGAGTGGTGGGAGAAGCTCGACGAGTGGAAGCGGACCTACCCGCTGGGCTACGAGCCGGCCCCCGGCGGCCAGCTGTCCCCGCAGCAGGTCATCGAGCGGATCGGCCGGCTGGTCGGCCCGGAGGCGGTCTACGCCGCGGGCGTCGGCCAGCACCAGATGTGGAGCTCGCAGTTCATCCAGTTCGAGAAGCCGGGCACCTGGCTCAACTCGGGCGGCGCGGGCACCATGGGCTACGCCGTCCCGGCCGCGATGGGCGCCAAGGCCGGCCGCCCGGACACCGTGGTGTGGGCGATCGACGGCGACGGCTGCTTCCAGATGACCAACCAGGAGCTGGTCACCTGCGCCCTGAACGACATCCCGATCAAGGTCGCGGTCATCAACAACGGCTCGCTCGGCATGGTCCGCCAGTGGCAGACGCTGTTCTACAACCAGCGCTACTCCAACACCGTGCTGCACGCCGGCCCCGACCACGACGGCATCGCGCCGCCGGCCCAGGGCACCCGGATCCCCGACTTCGTCCTGCTGTCCGAGGCGATGGGCTGCGTCGGCCTGCGCTGCGAGCGCCCCGAGGACCTCGACGCCGTCATCAAGCAGGCGATGGAGATCAACGACCGCCCGGTCGTCATCGACTTCATCGTCCACCAGGACGCCATGGTCTGGCCGATGGTCGCCGCCGGCACCAGCAACGACGAGATCCAGTTCGCCAAGGGCGTCCGCCCCGACTTCGGCGACGACCTCGACTGAGGCCCCCCGCCCACCGCCACCCTTCTTACGGCCGGCTACGCCGGGCCCCTCATGTGACTGAGGAACCCCATGTCCAAGCACACCCTCTCCGTCCTGGTCGAGAACAAGCCCGGCGTGCTCGCCCGCATCGCCGCGCTGTTCTCCCGTCGGGGCTTCAACATCGACTCCCTCGCCGTCGGCCCGACCGAGCATCCGGACGTGTCCCGGATGACCATCGTGGTCAACGTCGAGGACCTCCCGCTGGAACAGGTCACCAAGCAGCTCAACAAGCTCGTGAACGTGATAAAGATCGTCGAACTCGACCAGTCCGCTGCGATCCAGCGGGAACTGGTCCTGGTGAAGGTCCGCGCCGACAACGAGACCCGGTCGCAGATCGTCGAGATCGTCCAGCTGTTCCGTGCCAAGACCGTCGACGTGTCGCCCGACGCGGTGACCATCGAGGCCACCGGCAGCTCGGACAAGCTGGAGGCCATGCTCCGGATGCTGGAGCCTTACGGCATCAAGGAGTTGGTCCAGTCCGGCCTGGTCGCCATCGGGCGCGGCGCCCGTTCGATCACGGACCGCTCGCTGCGCGCCCTCGACCGCAGCGCCTGACAGCCCCGAGACTCCGACCGTCTCACCCCCTGAAGCACCGACCCACACCCCCGCCAGTACGCCTACGGTAGAGAGCGCGTACCCGGCAACCATCACGCAAGGAGATGTGCCCCCGTGGCCGAGCTGTTCTACGAAGACGACGCCGACCTGTCCATCATCCAGGGCCGCAAGGTCGCGGTCATCGGCTACGGCAGCCAGGGCCACGCCCACGCGCTGTCCCTGCGCGACTCGGGCGCCGACGTCCGGGTCGGCCTGAAGCCGGAGTCCACCTCCCGCGCCAAGGCGGAGGAGGCCGGCCTGCGCGTCGTCACCCCGGCCGAGGCCGCGGCCGAGGCCGACGTCATCATGATCCTGGTGCCGGACCCGATCCAGGCCGACGTCTACGAGGCCGACATCGCCCCGCACCTGAAGGCCGGCGACGCCCTGTTCTTCGGCCACGGCCTGAACATCCGCTTCGGCTTCATCAAGCCCCCGGCGGACGTCGACGTCTGCATGGTCGCCCCGAAGGGCCCGGGCCACCTGGTCCGCCGCCAGTACGAGGAGGGCCGCGGCGTCCCCGCGATCGTCGCCGTCGAGCAGGACGCCTCCGGCAAGGCCTTCGACCTGGCGCTGTCCTACGCCAAGGGCCTGGGCGCCACCAAGGCCGGCGTCATCAAGACCACCTTCACCGAGGAGACCGAGACCGACCTGTTCGGTGAGCAGGCCGTCCTCTGCGGTGGCACCGCCGCCCTGGTGAAGGCCGGGTTCGAGACCCTGGTCGAGGCCGGCTACCAGCCGGAGATCGCCTACTTCGAGTGCCTGCACGAGCTGAAGCTCATCGTCGACCTGATGTACGAGGGCGGCCTGGAGAAGATGCGCTGGTCGGTCTCCGAGACCGCCGAGTGGGGCGACTACGTCACCGGCCCGCGCATCATCACCGACGCCACCAAGGCCGAGATGAAGAAGGTCCTCGCCGAGATCCAGGACGGCACCTTCGCCAACACCTGGATCGCCGAGTACAAGGCCGGTCTGCCCAAGTACAACGAGTACAAGAAGGCCGACGAGGACCACCTGCTGGAGACCACCGGCAAGAAGCTGCGCTCGCTGATGAGCTGGGTCAACGAGAAGGCCTGAACCGGCCTCGGGCCCGGCCCGGTTTTGTCACGTCCTTGTACAAGTAGGCTGCTCCCGTCCGGGTGATTTCGCCGGACGGGAGCAGCCTGGTAACCAGCCCGTCGATACACTTCCGAGTGCGCGTCAGGCCCACAGCGTCGTGCGTCTACCTACGCGGCATGCCACCTTCCCTCGCCCTTCCACGCCACCTACGTGCCGGGGGAACCGGACAGTTAAGGACAACACTGTCGTGAGCAAATCCGTCGTTCTGATCGCCGAAGAGCTGTCGCCCGCCACCGTCGACGCCCTCGGCCCCGACTTCGAGATCCGCCACTGCAACGGTGCCGACCGCACCGAGCTGCTCACCGCGATCGCCGACGTCGACGCGATCCTGATCCGCTCCGCCACCAAGGTCGACGCGGAGGCGCTGGCCGCCGCCCGCAAGCTCAAGGTGGTCGCCCGGGCCGGCGTCGGCCTGGACAACGTGGACGTCGCCGCCGCCACCAAGGCCGGCGTGATGGTCGTCAACGCGCCGACCTCCAACATCGTCACCGCCGCCGAACTCGCCTGCGGCCTGCTGATCTCCGTCGCCCGCAACATCGCGCCGGCCAACACCGCGCTCAAGCAGGGCGAGTGGAAGCGCAACAAGTACACCGGCGTCGAGCTGAGCGAGAAGGTCCTCGGCGTCGTCGGCCTCGGCCGGATCGGTGTCCTGGTCGCCCAGCGGATGTCCGCGTTCGGCATGAAGATCGTCGCGTACGACCCCTACATCCAGGCCGCCCGCGCCGCCCAGATGGGCGTCAAGCTGGTCACCCTGGAGGAGCTGCTGGAGGTCTCGGACTTCATCACCGTCCACCTCCCCAAGACCCCCGAGACCATCGGCCTGATCGGCGACGAGGCGCTGCACAAGGTCAAGCCGAGCGTGCGCATCGTCAACGCCGCCCGCGGCGGCATCGTGGACGAGGAGGCGCTCGCCGGCGCCCTGCGCGACGGCCGGGTGGCCGGCGCCGGCCTGGACGTGTACGCCAAGGAGCCGTGCACCGACTCCCCGCTGTTCGCCTTCGACAACGTGGTCGCCACCCCGCACCTGGGCGCCTCCACCGACGAGGCGCAGGAGAAGGCCGGCATCTCGGTCGCCCGCTCGGTGCGCCTCGCGCTGGCCGGCGAGCTGGTACCGGACGCCGTCAACGTCCAGGGCGGCGTGATCGCCGAGGACGTCCGTCCGGGTCTGCCGCTGGCCGAGAAGCTCGGCCGGATCTTCACCGCGCTGGCCGGTGAGGTGGCCGTCCGGCTCGACGTCGAGGTCCGCGGCGAGATCACCCAGCACGACGTGAAGGTGCTCGAACTGTCCGCGCTGAAGGGCGTGTTCGAGGACGTGGTGGCGGAGACGGTGTCCTACGTCAACGCCCCGCTGTTCGCCCAGGAGCGCGGCGTCGAGGTGCGCCTGACCACCTCCAGCGAGAGCGCCGAGCACCGCAACGTGATCACCGTCCGCGGCACGCTCGCGGACGGCGAGGAGATCTCCATCTCCGGCACCCTGGCCGGCCCGAAGCAGACCCAGAAGATCGTCGGCGTGGACGCCTTCGACGTGGACGTGGCGCTCACCGACCACATGGCCTTCTTCAAGTACGAGGACCGCCCCGGCGTGGTCGGCGTGCTCGGCCGCCACCTCGGCGACGCCGGCATCAACATCGCCGGCATGCAGGTCGCCCGGGACGGCAGCGGCGCGCTCGCCTCCATCACCGTGGACAGCCAGATCCCGCAGGACGTGCTGTCGGCGATCGCCGCCGAGATCGGCGCCCGCTTCGCCCGCTCGGTCGACCTGGGCGCCTGAGCCCGGACGCCCCCCGGGGCCCGGACCGCCGTTCGCCGGCGGTCCGGGCCCCGTTGCGTTCCTCCGGGTGGTGACCGTCTCAGATACTAGGAAATCCAAGTATTCGTGCAGACACGGCCCGGGCCCGGCCGTACCGTGGAAGGGCCATACGGTGTGCCGCCCCTGCAGCCAGGGCGTGCGGCCCGTGTGCGCGTGCGCCCTCATCGGCAGGTGACCCCTGCCCCGGGCCCTCTCCCGTCGCCCGTGTGCGACGCCCTGCGCGCGACACCCCTTGACCTCCCCACTCTCCGCGTGCCCGGTGCACGCGTCGCCCCCAAGGAGCCCGGTATGCCCGCCATCGCAGACCGCCACGCCACCCCCGCCTCCGCCGCCACTCCCGTCCGTGCCCCGCGCCGCCGCCGGGCCGCCGAGCGGACCCCCTTCGCGGCCGCCGCCCTGCAGCGCTCGCTGGACCGCCGCGACAACGGCGGTGCGACCGGGCACCGCTGAGGGAGCCGCCGCCGGGGCCGGGTGCGCTCCGGCATTCGGCCGCCCGCGTGGCCCTCGGTGCTCGGCCGCCGCCGTTCATCCGTCGAATAGGCCGCTCGGCCTGACGCCGGGTCACTCCGTCGAGTGCAACCGGCGGCCGTCCGAGGGAAGTTGCTCGCGCTCGTCAGCGCGATCATCCTAATTTGGGGCCCCCGGAAGGGTGATCGACGTTCGCGCGGGCGGGCGTCAGCGACACGGTGTGCGGATCAAGCCCCCCTGCCGGGGGAGAGGGCCCAGTGCGCCTGCCACCCGTCCGTCGACCCGTCACCCGGATCGGCCTCACCCTCGCCGTGCTGGCCGGGACCGCGGTGCTCGCCGCCCCCCCGGCCTCCGGCGGCCCCCCGAGGGAGCCGGCGCGGGCCGACCGAACGGCCTCCGTCCTGCTCGAACTCACCACCGAGCCGGCCGGCCCCGCCTGGCGGCGCGCGGCCGACGGGGCCCGGCGGGCCCGGCGCTCCCCGGAGGCCGTCCGCCGGGAGGCTGCCGACGCCGGCGCCGCCCAGCGGACCAAGGCCGACGAAGCCCTCGACCGGCTCGCCGAGGGCGTCCACCGGGTGGTCCCGGGCGCCGGTGAGATCTACCGCACCCGCACCCTGTTCACCGGCCTCGCGGTCACCGCGCCCGCCGCCCGGCTGCCCGCCCTGCGCGCGCTGCCCGGCGTCCGGGCCGTCCACCCGATCGTCCGCAAGCAGCGGGACAACGCCTACTCCGTCCCGCTGACCGGCGCCCCGCAGGTCTGGGCCGGTGCCACCGGCGACGGCAACACCGGCCAGGGGGTGCGGATCGGGATCATCGACAGCGGCATCGACTACACCCACGCCGACTTCGGCGGCCCCGGCACCGAGGCCGCCTTCCGCTCCGTCGAACGCGGCAAGCCCGCCCCGCCCGCCCTGTTCCCCAACGCCAAGGTGGTCGGCGGCAAGGACCTGGTCGGCGACGACTACAACCCCGACCCGTCCTCCCCGCACCACCAGCCCGTCCCGCACCCCAGCGACAACCCGATCGACTGCGACCGCAACGGGCACGGCACCCACGTCGCCGGCACCGCCGCCGGCTACGGCGTCACCGCGGACGGCCACCCGTACGCGGGCCCCTACCGGCCCGGGCTCGACCCCGCCTCGTTCAAGGTCGGCCCCGGCGCCGCCCCCGGCGCCCAGCTGTACGCGATCCGGGTCTTCGGCTGCGACGGCTCCACCGACCGGCTCGCCCAGGCCCTCGACGTCGCCGCCGACCCCAACGGCGACGGCGACCTCGGCGACCGCCTCGACGTCGTCAACCTCTCGCTCGGCAGCCGCTTCGGCAGCTCCGACGACACCGACGCCCTCGCCGTCGACCGGCTGGCCGCACTCGGCACCGTCGTGGTCGCCGCCGCCGGCAACGACGGCGACGTCTACGGCATCGGCGGCAGCCCCGGCACCGCCGCCCGGGCCATCGCCGTCGCCGCCTCCGTCGATCCGCACAGCGACGCCGACGGCCTCACCGTGCTCGCCCCCGCCGACCTGGCCGGGGTCGTCCCGGCGCACTGGAGCGAGCGCTACCAGGGCTGGTCCACCACCGACGTCAGCGGCCAACTCGCCCTGCCCGCCGACCAGTCGGACGGCTGCGCCGCCTTCAGCGAAGCCGACCGGCAGCGGCTCGCCGGAAAGATCGCCGTCCTCGCCTGGCGCACCCGCGACACCGAGCGGCCCTGCAACTCCGGCCCCCGGGCCGACCACGCCGCCGACGCCGGCGCGATCGGCGCGCTGTACGCCGCGGACACCGACCACCTCGCCGAGATCTCCGGCAACGACCGGATCCCGGCCGCCCTGCTCGCCCACGCCGACGGCGAACGGCTCCGGCAGGCCGCCGCGGCCGGGCCCGTGCGGATCCGGCTCGCCGCCCCCGGCAACCCGCTGCACGGCTCGGTCTCCCAGAACCAGCCCGCCCGCACCGACACCCTCACCGACTTCACCTCCCGCGGCATCGGCGTCCCCGGCGTCGTCAAGCCCGACCTGGCCGCCCCCGGCGAGACCATCTGGTCCGCCCTGGTCGCCAGCGGCAGCGGCGGGCAGCGCGAGGACGGCACCTCGATGGCCACCCCGCACGTCACCGGCCTCGCCGCCCTCGTCCGCGCCGCCCACCCGGACTGGCCGGTCGAGCAGCTCAAGGCCGCGCTGATGAACACCGCCGGCGACACCTGGCTCGGCGACGACCACGGCGGACCGGTCTACGGCCCCGAACGCACCGGCGCCGGGCGCGCCCAGGTCGACCGGGCCGTCCACACCCCCGTCGTCGCCTACGCGGCCGGCGAGGGCGCGCCCGAGGGCAGCGTCGGCGTCTCCTTCGGGCCGGTCGAGATCGCCGGGCCGACCACCCTCGGCCGCGACATCGAGGTGCGCAACCACGCGGACCGGCCGCTGCGTTACCGCACCGGCTACGCGGCCGCCACCGAACAGCCCGGCGCCGGCTTCGAGGTGACGCCCGCGCAGGTCGACGTCCCGGCCGGCGGCACCGCGCGGGTGCACGTCACCCTCGCCGTCCCCGGGGAGCTGGGCCGCGCCCCCGACCCCACCATCGACACCCTGCAGGGCGGCAAGGCCCGCAGCTACCGCGGCGAACTCTCCGGCCGCGTCCTGCTCACCCCCGTCACCGACCCGGCCCTGCCCCAACTGCGCGTCCCCGTCCTCGCCGCCCCGCGCCCGGTCGGCGACCTCACCGCCACCGCCGCCGCCCGCACCACCCGGGACGGCACCCTCGTCGTGCTCGGCGGCAGCGCCGTCCCCGGGAACCGGCCCGGACTCGTCACCGCCCTCACCCTCGGCGGTGAGGGCACGCGCTGGGCCGACTGCCCGCCGGACGGCGGCGCCGCCGTCGGACCCGGCGCCGGCATCCGGCCCGAGGGCGCCGCGGACCCGGCCGGACCCCCGCAGGACGTCTGCGTCGAACACCCCGGCGATCGGGCCGCCAACCTGCGGGCTGCCGGCGCCGCCGCCTCCGCCGACCTGCTCTACGTGGGCGCCCAACTCTGGGCCCCGGCCGCCACCCCGGTCGGGCTCTACGGCGTACGGGTCTCCCTGGACACCGACGGCGACGGCACCGCCGACGTCATCCTCGAAGCCGACCGGCTGCGCGGCAGCGACGTCCTGGTCTCCCGCGCCCTC
This sequence comes from Kitasatospora sp. NPDC087861, assembly GCF_044742585.1. Lineage (NCBI taxonomy): Bacteria > Bacillati > Actinomycetota > Actinomycetes > Kitasatosporales > Streptomycetaceae > Kitasatospora > Kitasatospora sp. NPDC087861. Next base: position 7,755 of record NZ_JBIUUS010000003.1, on the reverse strand, counting down.
GACGCCCGTACCGGCGCCGAACTCGACGTCCAGCCGCTCAACGGCCACTGGGGCGACACCGACACCGGCCTGCTGGACAGCGACGTCCTCGTCCTCCCCGTCCGGCTGAGCGCCCTCCCCGGCATCCGGGAAGGCCACAGCACCGTCCAGTACGGCGTCTGGACCGGCACCGTCTCCCCGGGCAAGCCGGACCCGGCCGAGGCCTACTCCACCATCGGCCTGCGCGGCACCCGCCCTGGCCTCCCGCTCGACGTCCTCCACCCGGCCGTCGACATCCGGGCCGGCCTCGGCGGCCCCGCCGCCATCGCCACCGCGGTCCGGCCCGGCACCGTCCTCGACGTCCACCGCGCCACCGGCGACACCTCCCGCCTCCTGCTGCTCCACCACCTCAACACCGCCGCCCACCGGGGCCAGGTGATCGCCCTGCCCTGACCGGCCGTGCACCAGGGGCGGCCCGCCGATTCCAGTGGGCCGCCCCTTCGGCGTTCCTCCGCCGGGCTCGCCCCGCCGCGGCGGTGAGACCCGCGCCGGGCGCTGCGCTCAGACGCGGCCGGCGGCCCGGGTGGCGAGGCGGCGGGTGCGGCGCGGGGTGCGGGTGGGGCGTCGGGAGAGCCGGGTGAAGACGGTGACCAGGGCGAGGGCGGCGGCGGTGGCGGAGGTGACGGTGAGGCCCTCGGTGAGGCCGGGCGGGCGGAACGCGCAGGCGATCCGGTCGGCTCCGCCGCCGAGCGGCACCCCGATCATGCCCAGGACCGGCGTCGGCACGGCGTACCGGCCGCCGCCCGCCGCGCAGGTCCAGCCCTCGGTGGCCGGGACGGACAGCAGCGCGGTGCCGGTGGAGCCGGCCGGGAGGGTCGCGGAGAGGGAGTGCCCGCCGGCCGCCACCTGCGTCGCGCCGGTGGCGGTGAGGCGGGCGACCGCGGCGTCCAGGGCGCCGGGCCGCAGGCAGCCGATCGGGCGGGCGGGGATCTGTCCGACGGTGTCGGACCGCAGCGTCACCCGGACCGTCCCGTCGGCGGGGACGGGCCCGAGCCGGTGGATCGCGACGGCGGTGGTGGGCTGCTCGCCGTCGCTGCGGTAGGTGGTGCCGAGGCCGCTGACCGTGCCCCGGTACCAGACGCCGTGGAAGTAGGCCGTCCCGCCGGGGGTGCAGGTCGCGGTGAGGACGGTGCCTTCGGCGCCGCCGGGCAGCGACCAACCGCTGGTGCCGTGCAGGGTGGGTGCCGGGCCGCCCGCCGGGGTGGGCAGCGGGGCGTCGTACACCCGGCTGCCGAGCAGCGACTCCTGCCGGGACCAGACCGAGGAGGTGTCCGGCCGGGCGCCCGGCGGCAGCACGGTGACCAGCGGCGGCGCGGCGGCCCGGCCGGGGGTGAAGCCGTCCGGGGGCGGCCCGTCGTCGAGGTGGGCGCGGACGGCGAACAGGGCCTGCCCGACCGGGTCGGTGACGCTGGTGGTCTGTCGCCCGCCGGCCGTCCAGCCCGCGCCGAGGTCGTGCGGCAGCAGGGCGGCGACGGTGGGCAGGTAGCCGCTGAAGTAGCCGCCGCCCTGGCCGTCCAGCAGCAGCGGGTCGTTGGCGGTGAAGGCGTGCGGGCCGGGGTCGCTGCGGCCCCGGGGCCAGTCGGCGGCGCTGCGGACCGCCGTGTACCCGGCCCGGACGGCGGCGGCCGAGGGGCCGCCGGCCGGGGCGGCGGAGAGCGCCGCGTAGCCGGACCAGACGGCGTTGCCGAGCACCGCGCCGCCCACCACCCAGGTGGCGACGGCGACGGCCCGGCGGTCGGTGTGCCGGTGGTCCAGGGTCCGGAGCGCGGCGAGCAGGACGGCGCCGCCGACGGCCAGCAGCACCCAGGTGGAGGTGCGGACCGAGTGCCGCCCCGCCGCCAGCACGGCGATCACCGCGACCACGGCGGCGCCGCCCAGCAGGGTGAGCAGGTCCGGCCGGTGCGCCAGCGACACCCAGCCGGCCAGCACCAGCAGGCCGCTGAGCGCGAACGCGACCCGGTACGGCCCGCCGGCCGGGATCGCCAGGCCGTGCCAGACCAGCACGGTCGGGGTCCAGACGAAGCTGAGCACCACCAGCGCCAGCACCCCGCACCACACCGCCCGCTCCCGTACCCGCACCCGCCGGTTGAACGGCAGCCCGCACACCAGCAGCAGCCCCAGCAGGCCGATCGCGACGTCCGGCAGCGGCCGCCCGCCGTGGGTGGCGGGCAGCAGCTGCGCGAGGTGCCCGCCGAGACCGGACGGGCCGAGCGGCTGCACCGGGGACTCCGGCTGGGCGCCGCGCGCGGCCCGGACGGCGACGAACAGTACGGGGGAGGCGAGCAGGACGCCGGCGGTGGCCATGGTGACGGCCCGCCCGGTGACCCGCACCCGGTGCCGGAACAGCCGCGGGGTGGCGAACAGCCGGACGGCCAGCAGCAGTCCGGCCATCAGGGAGGCCAGCGCGGCGGTGTACAGGTTGCCCGCCCAGGCGAGGGTGACGCACAGCGAGCCGGCCACCCAGCGGCGCTCGTGCAGGCACCAGTCGGTGGCCAGGCCGAGCAGCGGCAGCGAGACCAGGCCCCAGAGCCACATCGGCGCCGCCCCGCCGACGTCCAGCACCCAGGCGCAGAGCCCGTACCCGACGGCGGCGAGCGCCCGCAGCCAGTGCGGGCCGGTGTGCAGCCGTCCGAGCAGGTGGGCCATCAGGGCGGTGCCGAGGCCGATGGTGGCCAGGGTGACCAGGAGGACCGCGAGCCGGCCCTGGTCGCGGGGGAGGAGTGCGGTCGGCCAGGAGAATGGGTTCATCAGGTAGGCGAAGAAGTCGGCCAGGAACGGGACGCCGTACCCGCTGTTCCAGTTGAACAGGAGATCCCCGGCGGTCCGCCCGTGCAGCAGGTCCCACAGGTGGGCGTGGTACGGCACGGCGACCTCGCCCACCCCGGCCGGCCACGCCCCGTGCAGCCCCACCGCGAGCGTGTACCCGCCCACCGCCAGCCCGGCCGCACTCCCGCAGACCAGCACCTCCCGCCGCCGCTCGCCCATCTGCTGCTCGACCCCGTCCCACGAGGGAATCCCGGACCCCGCCACCCTAAGCGCGCCCCCGCGCAGCACCGTCCGCACGCGCCCCCTCGAAGGGGTGACGAGTCGGTGGCCGCGCGCCCGGGCCGGCTGCCGGACCACCATGACGCGTCCGAATAGTGGACATGGGGTGTCATTCTCTGGGACGCCGGAGTAGGGTCCGAGCATGTCTCGCACGATTCGTCTCGCAGTTGTCCCCGGTGACGGCATCGGCCAGGAAGTGGTGGCCGAAGGTCTCAAGGTCCTGGGAGCCGTGCTTCCCGCCGAGGTGAAGCTGGAGACCACCGAGTACGACCTCGGCGCCCGGCGCTACCACCGGACCGGGGAGACGCTGCCGGACAGCGTGCTGGCGGAGCTGAAGTCGCACGACGCGATCCTGCTGGGCGCCATCGGCGACCCGAGCGTGCCGTCGGGCGTGCTGGAGCGGGGGCTGCTGCTGAAGCTGCGGTTCGCCTTCGACCACCACATCAACCTCCGCCCGGGCCGCCTGTTCCCCGGGGTGAAGTCCCCGCTGGCCGGTGAGCCGGACATCGACTTCGTGGTCGTCCGCGAGGGCACCGAGGGCCCGTACGTCGGCAACGGCGGCTCGCTGCGCACCGGGACCCCGCAGGAGGTGGCCACCGAGGTCAGCCTGAACACCGCGTTCGGCATCGAGCGCGTGGTGCGCGACGCCTACCGCCGGGCCCAGGCGCGGCCGCGCAAGAAGCTGACGCTGGTGCACAAGAACAACGTGCTGGTGCACGCCGGGCACCTGTGGTCGCGGATCTTCGCGGAGGTCGGCCGGGAGTTCCCCGAGGTCACCACCGACTACCTGCACGTCGACGCGGCGACCATCTTCTTCGTCACCCAGCCGGAGCGCTTCGACGTCATCGTCACCGACAACCTGTTCGGCGACATCCTGACCGACCTGGCCGCCGCCGTCACCGGCGGGATCGGCCTGGCCGCGAGCGGCAACATCAACCCGGGCGGCGAGTTCCCGTCGATGTTCGAGCCCGTGCACGGTTCGGCGCCGGACATCGCGGGCCAGGGCAAGGCCGACCCGACGGCCACCGTGCTGTCGGTCGCCATGCTGCTGGAGCACCTCGGCTTCGCCGCCGAGGCCGCCAAGGTCGAGGCCGCCGTCGCGGCGGACCTGACCGAGCGCACCGGCACCCGCAGCACCTCCGAGGTCGGCGACGCGCTCGCCACCCGAGTAGCCGGCTGACGGGCCGGATCCGAGCGACGGACCCCGGCCTGCGGGCCGGATCCGACCAAGGGTGCGGCCCGGGCGGGCCGCACCGCATAACCGCAGCTTGCAGCTCCCCAAGGAGCTGGCAACTGTTCGGCACGGCCCTCTGGATGCGAGTATCGACAGTGGGTCGTGCCGCTGTGCGTTCGTTCCGGTGTTCGCGTGCCGTGACGCGCAGCCGGCGGTGGCGACCCGGACCTACCCCACGGTGAAGGAAACAGCCATGAGCACGCCCACCCAGGCGCCCATCACGTTCGACCTCAAGCCTTCCGCCCACCCGCTGCCCACCGCGGAGCGCGAGGCCCGGCTGACGAACCCCGGCTTCGGCCGGGTCTTCACCGATCACATGGTCACCATCCGCTGGACCGAGGGCGTGGGCTGGCACGACGCCCAGCTGGCGCCGTACGCGCCGCTGGAGATCGACCCGGCGAACATGACCCTGCACTACGGCCAGGCGATCTTCGAGGGCCTCAAGGCCTACCGCCAGGCCGACGGCTCCATCGCGACCTTCCGCCCGGAGGCGAACGCCGCCCGTTTCCAGGCCTCGGCCCGCCGACTGGCGATGCCGGAGCTGCCGGTGGAGGCCTTCGTCGAGGCCGTCGAGCTGCTGGTCCAGCAGGACCAGGCCTGGGTGCCGAACGAGCCCGAGCAGAGCCTCTACCTGCGTCCGTTCATGTTCGCCACCGAGGTCGGCCTGGGTGTCCGCCCGGCCAACTCCTACCTGTTCATGATCATCGCCTCGCCGGCCGGCGCCTACTTCGCGGGCGGCGTCAAGCCGGTCTCGGTCTGGCTGTCCAAGGAGTACGTCCGGGCCGCGCCCGGCGGCACCGGCGCCGCCAAGTGCGCCGGCAACTACGCCGCCTCGCTGATCGCCCAGGCCGAGGCCGCCGAGAAGGGCTGCGACCAGGTGGTCTGGCTCGACGCCGCCGAGCACCGGTGGGTCGAGGAGATGGGCGGCATGAACCTGTACTTCGTCTTCGGCGAGGGCAAGGACGCGAAGATCGTCACCCCGGAGCTGTCCGGCGCCCTGCTGCCCGGCATCACCCGCGACTCGCTGCTCCGGCTCGCCGCCGACCTCGGCTACGCCGTGGAGGAGCGGAAGATCTCCACCGACGAGTGGCAGCAGGCCAACGCCGACGGCACCCTCACCGAGGTGTTCGCCTGCGGCACCGCCGCCGTCATCACCCCGGTCGGCTCGGTCAAGTCCGCCGCCGCCGACTGGACGGTCGGCACCGGCGAGCCCGGCCCGACCACCATGGAGCTGCGCCGGGCCCTGCTGGCCATCCAGGGCGGCCAGGCCCCCGACACCCACGGCTGGCTGCACAAGATCGTCTGAGCCCGCAGCCGTCCCGGCCTGCCTGTTCCGCATCGCGAGACGGGCAGGCCGGATCCCGGAGCCTGTGCCAGACTGCGAGGGTGTCCTCGCTGTCGCTGATGATTAGCAGCAGGCGCGCCGGTCCGCAGTGACCGCTCCCGCAGGACCCGATGCGGAGCGACCACCAGCGTCCAGACCCGCGCGCAGACCTCTCGCACCCGCGAGGGGTCTTTTTGTTTCCTCGGACCGGCCGGAGCCCCCACAAGGGGCCCAGGGACACCGGGGCCGCGCGCGGGATGCTGGACAGTGGAGCCGGGACTCGAAATCCGGCAGAGCAGTACAAGCCTCCCCGAACGGAGAACCAGGGGTCATGACCGAGGTCAGCCGTACCGACGACAGTTTCCACGTGTTCGACACCACCCTGCGCGACGGCGCGCAGCGGGAGGGCATCAACCTGACGGTGGCGGACAAGCTGGCCATCGCCCGGCACCTGGACGAGTTCGGGGTGGGCTTCATCGAGGGCGGTTGGCCGGGGGCGAACCCGCGCGACACCGAGTTCTTCGCCCGGGCCTCCGCCGAACTGGACCTCCGGCACGCCCGGCTGGTCGCCTTCGGCGCCACCCGCCGGGCCGGCGGGAAGGCCGCGGAGGACCCGCAGCTGGCCGCGCTGGTCGCCTCGGGCGCCCCGGTCGTCACCCTCGTCGCCAAGGCGCACGACCGTCACGTCGAGCTGGCGCTGCGCACCACCCTGGACGAGAACCTGGAGATGGTCCGGGACAGCGTCGAGTTCCTGCGCGCGCAGGGGCGGCGGGTGTTCATCGACTGCGAGCACTTCTTCGACGGCTACCGGGCGAACCGGGAGTACGCACTGGCCGTGGTCCGCACCGCGCACCAGGCCGGGGCCGACGTGGTGGTGCTCTGCGACACCAATGGCGGAATGCTGCCGGCCGGCGTCCGCGAGATCGTCGCCGACGTGCTCGCCCACTGCGAGAGCTACCGGCCCGGTGCCCGGCTGGGCATCCACGCGCAGGACGACACCGGCTGCGCGGTGGCCAACACGCTGGCCGCGGTGGACGCCGGCGCCACCCACGTCCAGTGCACCGCCAACGGCTACGGCGAGCGGGTCGGCAACGCCAACCTGTTCCCGGTGGTCGGCGCGCTGGAGATCAAGTACGACCGGCGGGTGCTCCCCGCGGGCCGGCTCGCCGAGATGACCCGGATCTCGCACGCGATCGCCGAGATCGTCAACCTGGCCCCCTCCACCCACCAGCCGTACGTCGGCTACTCGGCCTTCGCGCACAAGGCGGGCCTGCACGCCTCCGCGATCAAGGTCGACCCGGACCTGTACCAGCACATCGACCCGGAGCGGGTCGGCAACACCATGCGGATGCTGGTCTCCGACATGGCCGGCCGCGCCTCGATCGAGCTCAAGGGCAAGGAACTCGGCTACGACCTGTCCACCGACCGGGACCTGGCCGGCCGGGTGGTGGCCAAGGTGAAGGAGCAGGAGAACCTCGGCTACACCTACGAGTCCGCCGACGCCTCCTTCGAGCTGCTGCTGCGCGACGAGGTGAGCGGCAGCCGGGACCGCTTCTACACCCTGGAGTCCTGGCGGACCATCAGCGAGCAGGGTCCGAACAGCTTCACCGGCAACGAGGCGACGGTGAAGCTCTGGGCGAAGGGGGAGCGCCGGATCGCCACCGGCGAGGGCAACGGCCCGGTGAACGCGCTGGACCAGGCGCTGCGCATCGCGCTGGAGGGGATCTACCCGCCGCTGGCCCGGTTCGAGCTGGTGGACTACAAGGTCCGCATCCTGGAGGGCCAGCACGGCACCGGCTCCAAGACCCGGGTGCTGATCGAGTCCACCGACGGCACGTCCACCTGGTCCACCGTCGGGGTGGCCGACAACGTGGTGGCCGCCTCCTGGCTGGCGCTGGAGGACGCCTACACCTACGGGCTGATCCGGGCCGGGCTGGAGCCCACCGCGTAGCGGGCGCCCGGTACGGCCGCGGCCCACGGACCTCCGCGCGAAGGTCCGTGGGTCACGGCCGTGTCCGTCATCGCAGTCGGGCGAGGAGGGCGTGTTCGACGAGGGTGATGAGGGCGCTCTTGGCGCTGTCGCGGCGGCGGGCGTCGAGGGTGATGACGGGGG